>NZ_JBHZCS010000073.1:0-49326 GCF_042755705.1 Nocardia sp. NPDC059154 | reverse complement strand
GCTGGTACAGGATCGCGATGTCGTAGTGACCGGTGACGAATCCGAACGCGAGACCGCGCTCGGCGTCGCCACCCGCGCAGGACTCTCATCGGCGCGAGTCCTCGCGGGCCAGCAGAACCTCATCGAACTGGCCGCCACCGTCGCCGAAGCCGCCCTCGTGGTGTGCGGCGACACCGGCGTCGCCCACCTGGCCACCGCCTTCGGCACCCGCACCGTGCTGCTCTTCGGCCCCAACCCGCCCAGCCGCAGCGGCCCGCCCCCGCACCTGCTCGGCCGCCACGCCGTGCTCTGGGCCGGGCAGACCGGCGACCCGGACGCCGGCGACATCGACCCGGGGCTGCTGAAAATCGGGGCGCCCGAGGTCGTCAACGCCGTCGACAAGCAACTGCGCAAACGCCCCTGGCCCGGCACCGGATTGGACCGCCGCACCCAGCAGACCTTCCGGCGGGTGGGGTGAATCCCGCCTTCGGAACTCTGCGGGGCTTCGCCCGGCGAACCCGCTGAGATCGCGCCTGCGGTCATTCCCGCGATTTGGGCGGCCGCACGCTCGCGCGCAACCGCGGACGGCTATTGCGTTGTGTCGCACTGAGAGTCAGCGCCGCCATCACCAGCGCGATGCCCGCGAGTTCGGGGACAGCGGGCCGCTGGGCCAGCGCGACCGCGCCGATGACCGCCGCGGTGGCCGGGAGCAGCGCCAGCAGCAAGGCGAAACGGGCGCGGCCGACCGTGCGCAGGACCACCTGGTCGAGGGCGTAGGGGACGGCACTGGACAGCACGCCGACACCGACGCCCAGCAGCCAGGTCTCCGGGTCCGCGAAAGCGGATGGGGCGAGCACACATTGGCGCGTCACCAGGATCGGGGCCAGCAGGAGTGCGGCGGCGGCCATGCCGACGGCCAGGGCGTCCAGGCCCGAACCCGCGTCGGCGACCCGCTTGCCCAGCAGGATGTAGCCCGCCCACAGCGCGGCCGCCAGCAAGGCGAACGCGACGCCGCCGGCCGGCCGGGCATCCGAGGAGACGCCCGCCAGCAGGAAGACACCGGCGACCACCAGGGCGACCGTGAGGAGATCGCGGGGCCGGCGCGACCCGAGAGTGGCCACCGCGACCGGTCCCAGGAATTCGATGGCGACCGCCGTGCCGAGCGGGATCCGCGCGATCGCCTCGTAGAAGGCGATATTCATGCCCAGGGTCACCACGCCGAACCCGGCGGCCACCCCGATCGAGCGGCGCGTCCAGCGCCCGTGCCAGGGCCGCCGCCACGCCAGCAGGGCGACACCCGCGGCCGCCGCACGCAGCAAGGCCACGGTCGCGGGTTCGACCGTGCCGAACAGATGGACGCCGATCGCCGCGCCGAGATACTGCGAGACGCCGCCCGCGATGAAGATCAGCGGCACCGACCAGCCGGGTAGCACTGTCCGGCGCGGACTTTCGACAACGACGGACGTACCCACCCCGCCACCGTAACGCCCGCCCGCCCGGGGCCTCGGCGATCCAGCCGTACGCGCCCTGCTGACTGCTCCCGACTCCGGTCCGCTCCCGCAGCCTCGCGTCTACTCGTGCGACCCCGGCCTGTTCCGGCCGCGTCCAGCCTGCCCGCTACGAGGAGGGGGGTTCGGTCTGCGCGCTGGACAAGGCCGCGGAGTAGGCGGCCAGGGCGCTGGGCCAGAACTGTTCGAGATAGTCACGCGCATCGGCCAGCCCGCGCGGGTCCAGGGAGTAGAGACGGCGGTTGCCCTGCGGCCGCATCATCACCAGGCGCGCCTCACGCAGCACCTTCAGATGCTGGGAGATTGCCGAACTGGTGACGCCCAGGGCCTCGGCGAGTTCACCCACCGATTTCGGGCCCTGCGGAAGGGCTTCGAACACCGCTCGGCGAGTACCGTCGGCGAGCGCGCTCAACACCCGCACTCCATTAGCGACCACTTAAGCAGAGTGCCCGCACCGCCCTCCCGGGGTCAATTCGCCGGCAAACCCCGGAGGCCGACGTCATCCACGCATTACCCGCGTGTCGTTATCGTCTCGTAATACTCGAACTGGACTTTTGGCGCACTGTGACGGTCGCAACCCGGCTTCTTAACGACACCCGGGTTCTCGTACGGTCGATCAATGCCCGTAACCGTTCCGTTATCTCGCCTGCATGGAACCTGCCGGTACCGCTCGGCCGCGACCCGCGCCGCAGCCGTCACCGCGGTCGTCGGCGCCACCCTGACCGCGCCGGCCGCCACCGACCCGCACGCCACACACGTGCTCCCGGGCGACTCCGTGGCAAATGCCGCCCAGATCGACGGCACCTTCACCGCCTTCACCCCGCGCGAGGCGCAGAAGCCGCAGGTGGTGCCGCAGCCGGTGCTCGACTTCCTCGACGGCCTGCACGCCGAGCAGGCCCGCCCCAGGACCGTGCGCCCGGTCGCCGGTCCGCTCACCTCCGGCTTCGGCATCCGCTGGGGCGCCATGCACGCCGGTATCGACTTCGGCGAGGGCTTCGGCGCGCCGATCCACGCCGTCACCGACGGCACCGTCATCGACGCGGGGCCCGCCTCCGGGTTCGGTCTCTGGGTGCGGGTGCTGCAGGACGACGGCACCATCGGCGTCTACGGCCACATGCAGGACATCCTGGTCCAGGTGGGCCAGCAGTTGCGCGCCGGCGACGTACTCGCCACCGTCGGCAGCCGCGGCTACTCCACCGGACCGCACCTGCACTACGAGGTGCACACCGGCGGCGGCGCGCCCGTCGATCCGCTGCCCTACCTGGCCGGGCGCGGCATGGACGTCGGCATCCCCGTCGACTGACCCCACCGCTCATCCGGGCGCCCGCTGAAAGGTGCACGGATCGGTTGCGCGACAACGGCGTTCGCAGCCCTCGCAGAACAGCCCCGGCTCATACCGCCGGGGCTGTTCTCATACCCGGGTACTACGTGCCGACCCCACCGCCGGGGGACGTGGCGGGCGGCCGCACGGACCTAGCGTCACCGTCATGACCACGCTCGATCGTCCGCCGCTCGCGCCGTTCACCCCCGCCGTCCCCGCTCGCCGGCTGCACCGCCCCCTGGTCGTCACCACCGCGGCCATGGCGGCCCTGGCCGTGTTCTCCCTGGGCGCCATGGCCTTCGACGACCGCATGCTGCTGGGCGAATCGGTGTGGCTCAAACCGCTCAAGTTCGCTGTCGCCATGGTCCTCTACTGCGGCACCCTGGCCTGGCTGGTGTCGTTCCCGCACCGCGGGCAGCGGCTGACCTGGTGGATGGGCGCCGTCTTCGCCACCACCGCCATCGTCGACGTCGGCTTCGTGGTGGTGCAGGCCGCGCGCGGCACCTTCAGCCACTTCAACACCCAGCACGACGCGGTCAACACCATCGGCCAGTGGGTGTTCATGACCGGCGTGCCCGGACTGTTCCTCGCGAATCTGGTGATCGCGGTGACCCTTTCGTGGCAGCGCGTCACCGACCGGCCCACCTCGCTGGCCATCCGCGCGGGCCTGGGCATCGCGGTGTTCGGCATGGCGCTGGGCTACACCATGGGCTTCAGCGGCGAGCAGCAGACCACCGACGCCTACGGGCACCCGGTCCGGCTGGGCGCGGGACACACCTTCGTCAGCGGGCAGCCCGCCGTCCGCGACGGTGTCGAGGGCATGCCGATCACGCACTGGAGCACCGCGGGCGGCGACATGCGGATCGCGCATTTCGCGGGTCTGCACGGCATTCAACTGCTCATCGTCGCGGCCATCGTGCTGGCCCGCCTCGCCCCTGCGGTGACATGGCTGCGCACCGAGCGCACCCGCACCCGGCTGATCGGGGTGCTGGCGCTCGGTTACACCGCTCTGGTGGCGCTGCTGATGTGGCAGGCGCTGCGCGGGCAGCCGGTGACCCGGCCCGACGGTGAAACCCTCACCGCCCTCGGCCTTGTCGCCGCCGTCACCGCGCTCGGCATCGGCCTCGTCTACGCCCTGAGCGTGCGCGCCCTGCCCGCCGGCCGCCACGCCGCGGTCAGCGCAGCCGTTCCGCCTCGCGCGTCAACGCCACCAATGTCGCGGTGAGATCGGCGAGTTCGATCATCTCGGCGCCCTCCGCGACCGCCGTGGCCACGTCCTCGGCGGCGCAGCGGGCGGCGAACCAGCGATCGGACAGGTCCGAGACCTCCTGGGCACTGAGCACCACCGAATCCTCGGGAATGCCGGTGCCCTTCACGCTGTTTCGATGTTCGTACGCCCGCTGGCGACACGATTGCCGGCAGTACCGCCGGCGGCGTCCGATCTCCGATTCGGCGATCTCCCGCCCGCACCATTGGCAGCAGGACAGCACGCGTCGAGACATGGTCCGTCACATTAGCGGTTTGCGGCCGCGACCGGGCGGAAGGGCACGCCGCGACGGAGTGGGCGCGCCGGACGAGTAGGATGGCAGGGTTCTCCCACGGGAACCGACACGTGCGCGGCTGCGTTGACAGTAGGTAGCGCAGCTGCAGAAACACTGATGTAGAACATTGCCGACAGGCGAGAAGGGACCGCACTCATGGCAGATCGCGTACTCCGGGGGTCTCGGCTCGGAGCGGTGAGCTACGAGACCGACCGCGACCACGACCTGGCGCCGCGTCGGATGGCGCGGTACCGCACCGACAACGGCGAGGAATTCGACGTTCCCTTCGCCGACGACGCCGAAATCCCGCCGACCTGGCTGTGCCGCAACGGCCAGGAGGGCATCCTGCTCGAGGGCACCACTCAGGAGCCCAAGAAGGTCAAGCCGCCCCGCACCCACTGGGACATGCTGCTGGAGCGTCGCAGCAAGGAGGAGCTCGAAGAGCTCCTGCAGGAGCGCATGGACCTGCTCAAGACCCGCCGCCGCGGCTGAGCACAGCGACAAAACGGGAAGGGCCCCGCACCACACCGGTGCGGGGCCCTTCCCGTGCCTGGGGTCAGCCCGGTGAGCCGTAGTAGGCGGCAAGGAGATTGGCGGCAGGCACTGCCGTGGGTGGCGTCGAAGAGGGAGCGGTCGGCGCGCTGCCCGCGCCGGCTCAGTGGCTGGCCACCTTCCGGTACTGCAGCAGGGCGATCGGCACCGAGATGGCCAGGATGGCCAGCGAACAGTAGACGGAGTATTCGACGCAGTGGTCGGCGGGCCAGCCGGTGGCCGGTTTGAACGACGGCGGGGAGCCGTTGTCGAAGAGCTTGCGCCCGGCCGCCGACACCGCGGTGATCGGATTCCAGGCGGCGACGGTGCGCAGCGGGCCGGGCAGCGTCTCCCCGGAGATGAATGCCGAGGAGATGAAGGTCAGCGGGAACAGCCAGATGAGACCGGCACTCTGGGCCACCTCGACGCTGGGCGACATGAGCCCGGTGATCGCCCCGACCCATGACATGGCGAACGCGAACAGCAGGATCACCCCGAACGCCAGCACCGCGTCGATGATCGACCCGTTGATCCGCCAGCCGACGACGTACCCGCAGACCACCATGACCGCCAGCGCCAGAATGTTGACCACCAGGTCCGACAGGGTGCGGCCCATCAGCACCGCCAGCCGCGACATGGGCAGCGTGCGCATCCGGTCGATGATGCCCTTGTGCAGGTCGTTGGCCAGGCCGACGGTGGTGAACGCGGCATTGAAAGCGACTGTCTGCGTGAAGATTCCGGCGAGCAGGAACTCCCGGTACTGACTGCCGCCCAGGGACGCACCGAAGATGTAGGCGAACAGGAACACGAACATCAGCGGCTGGATGGTGGCCGTCACCAGCAGGGTGGGCACCCGCAGGATGGTCAGCAGGTTGCGGTAGGCCACGATCGCCGAGTCGCGCACCACCCGGGGTAGCAGCATGAGGGGTCCCTCGATGCGGGGACGGCCCTGTTCCTCCTCGGGTGGCGCGGGAGCTTCCGGTTCGGCGGGGAGGGTCGTCACGACAGGATCTCCTCTTGGACAGACTCGGGGGCGGGGACATCCGGCTTGCGTTCGCCGGGTTTGCCGGTGAGGGAAAGGAATACGTCGTCGAGGGTGGGCCGGTCCACGACGGCGTCGACCACGTGCACCCCGGCGTCGTCGAGGCGGCGCAGCGCCTCCACCATGGTGCGGCTGCCGTCGCCGACCACCACGGTGACCGTGTCGGCGCCCTCGTCGAATTCGGCTTCGCCGATGCCCACCTCACCCAGCACCTGCTGTGCGGGGGCGGGATCCTGGCCGGGCGCGAGGGTGACGGTGAGCTTGTCGCCGCCGATGGAGGTCTTCAGTTCGTCGGCCGACCCGCGGGCGATGACCCGCCCGCGGTCGATGACGGTGATGCGGTCGGCGAGGAGGTCGGCCTCCTCCAGGTACTGGGTGGTGAGCAGCACGGTGGTGCCGTCGTCGACGAGTTCGCCGATGACCCGCCACATGTCGAGGCGCCCGCGCGGATCCAGGCCGGTGGTCGGCTCGTCCAGCACGACCACCGGGGGCCGGCACACCAACGCCCCCGCCAGGTCCAGCCGGCGGGCCATACCGCCGGAGTAGGTGCCCGCCCGCCGCCCGGCCGCGTGGTCGAGGCCGAGGGCGGTGAGCAGTTCGGTGGCGCGTTCGGCGGCCCGCTTGTGGTTCATGCCGTACAGCCGGGCCACCATGCGCAGGTTCTCGAATCCGGACAGGTTGGCGTCGATGGCCGCGTACTGGCCCGACAGGCCGATCCGGGTGCGAACGCGGGCCGGATGCTTCAGCACGTCCACTCCCGCGACGTGCACCGAGCCCGCGCTCGGGCGGAGCAGGGTGGTGACGATGCGGACCGTGGTGGTCTTGCCCGCGCCGTTGGGCCCGAGCAGCCCCATCACCGTGCCGGACGGGATCTCGAGATCGATACCGTCCAGCACCCGCACCTTGCCGTAATACTTCACCAGCCCTTGGACTTCCACGGCCAGACTCATCGCATACCCTCCCGCCGGGCTCGGATGGCTGCCAGCTGATCCCGCAACACCGGCCCGATGACGGCGAGGGATTCGGGCGTTGTCATGCCGGCGTGCGTGCAGCGCACCAACTGGTCGTGCACCGTGCCGGTGACGTAGGGCTGCCAGGCCGCGGCACAGCGGTCCGGGTCGGCCCGGTTGATCTCGTCGTCGGCGGCGGTGAAGAACAGCAGATCACCGTCGAAGACGCGGGGCCGGAACCCGTGCGCCTGCGCCGCGCCGTTCTCGTATCCGGTGTAGAGCCGTTCCAGGTGCTCGACGGTGAGCGCCGCGAACGGCCCGGATCGCCCGCGGAGCAGTTCGGCCGCCTCGGTGAGCGTCATGCGCGAATCGATGTCGGCGTCACCGCCGAGCAGGTCGGAACCGAATTCGGCGACCACGGCCGCCACCGACGGCACCGCCTCCTCGAGCCACCGGTCCGACAGCTGGTAGCTGTCCATCATGGCCAGCAACGTGACCTCGTCACCGGCCTCCTGCAGCTGCACGGCAATCTCGTGGGCGATGAGCCCGCCCAGCGACCAGCCCAGCACCTGGTAGGGGCCGGTGGGCTGCACCGACTTCATGTGCGCCACATAGTGTTTCGCGGCCTCGGCGATGGTGTGGTGACTGTCCTCGCCGGCCACGTGCGGGGCCTGCAGGCCGTACACGGGCCGCTCCTGCGGCAGATGCGACAGCAGCCCGGCGAAGCACCAGGACAGGCCGATGGCCGGATGCACGCAGAACAGCGGCGGCACACCGGAATCGGCGGCCGGACGCAGCGGCAGCACCGCGCCCAGGGCCGCGGTCAGCGCGGCGCCCGCGTCGCCCTCGGCGGCGGCGAGCCGCCCGGCGATGGCGGCCGGGGTGGATTCGCCGAACATGGCCTGTACCGGCAGGTCGATGCCGCCCGCCCGCAGCTGGGCCACCACCTTGGTGGCCAGCAGCGAGTTGCCGCCGAGTTCGAAGAACCCGTCGTCGGCGCCGACCTGTTCGACGCCCAGCACGTCGGCGAAGGCGGCACACAGTGCCTCCTCCAGCGGGGTGGCGGGGGCCCGGTAGCCCTCGCGGGCCGCGAACACCGGTTCCGGCAACGCCTTCCGGTCGAGCTTGCCGACCGGGGACAGCGGCACCCGGTCCAGCAGCATGATCGACTGCGGGACCATGTAGTTGGGCACCAATTCGGCCACGTGCGCGGTCAGCTCGGCGGTGGTGGGCGCGGTTCCGGTGCGCGGCTTCACATACGACACCAGCGCGGTGGAGCCGGCCGGGGTGCGGTGCCCGATGGTGGTGGCGAACTCCACCTCCGGGTGCTTGGCCAGCGCCGCGTCGATCTCGCCGAGTTCGATGCGGAAGCCGCGGATCTTGACCTGGTGGTCGGTGCGGCCGACGTACTCCAGATCCTGTGCGCCGCCCGCGCTTTCGAGCCAGCGGACCAGGTCGCCGGTGCGGTACATGCGCTCACCGGGCTTGCCGAACGGGTTGGCCACGAAGCGCTGTGCGGTCAGGCCGGGGCGGCGCAGGTAGCCGCGCGCCAGCGCCGCGCCGGCCAGGTGCAGTTCACCGGTGACCCCGGCCGGGGCCGGGTGCAGGCGCGCGTCGAGCACGGTCGCGCCGACCCCGCGGATGGGCCCGCCGATGCTGATCTGCCCGCCGGGTGTCATGGGGTGCGAGATCACCGTGACGATGGTGGTCTCCGTCGGCCCGTACACGTTGTAGAGCCTGCGGCCCGGGGCCCACCGGCTGACCAAGTCCGGGGGCAGCGCCTCACCGCCGACCAGCACGTGCCGCAGTGCGGTCACGCCGGCCGGATCGACGGTGCCCAGCGCCGAGGTGGTGATGAAGGCGTGGGTGATGCCCTCCTCGATGAACACCTGCCCCAGTTCCTGCCCGCCGACCACACCCTGCGGGCTGATCACCAGGGTGGCGGCCCCGCCGAGAGCGAGCAGCAGGTCCAGCATGGCCGCGTCGAAACTCGGTGTGGCGAAGTGCAGGACCCGGCAATCGGGGCCGACGTCGAAGCGCTGCGCGGTCTCGGCGGCGAAGTTGGACAGGCCGCCGTGGGTGACGACCACGCCCTTGGGGATGCCGGTGGAGCCGGAGGTGTAGATGACGTAGGCCGGGTTGTGCATGCGCAGCGGCACGATGCGTTCGGCGTCGCGGATCGGCGCGTCGGAGGTGGCGAGCACCCGCCGCCGGAACGACGGCGCGTCCAGCATCGTCCAGTTGGCCCCGTCGGGCATGCGCTCCCGATAGCCGGACAGCGTGATGCCCACGGCCGCACCGGAATCCAGCAGCATGTGGCTGATGCGCTGCTCCGGATAGTTCGGGTCGACGGGCACGAACGCGCCACCGGCCTTGGCGATGGCCAGCATCACCGCCACCGATTCGGCCGAACGCGGAATCCCCATGGCGACCAGGGTTTCCGGGCCCACGCCGTAGCCGATGAGCACCCGGGCCAGCCGGTTGGTCCAGCGGTCCAGAGCGTCGTAGGAGATCTGGGTGCCACCCGAGCGGACCGCGATGCCCGACCGGTTGAGGTTGACCGCGGCCTCGAACACCTCGGGGAAGGTGATGGGCAGGCCGGGTTCGGTGCCGCGGACCGGCGCCAGCGCCGACCATTCGGCCGAGTCCAGCACGTCCAGATCGCCGACGGCGGTGGCCGGATGCGTGGCGGCCGCGGCCAGCAGCCGCACGAACCGCTGTGCCAGCCGCTGCGCCGTCGCCGCCTCGAACAGGTCGGAGGCATAGTTCACCGACACCGTGATGCCGTCGGGTTCGCGGCGTGGCGTCCAGGATTCGGTGAGGGTGAACTGCAGGTCGAACTTGGCGATGCCCGGGTCGGCGTCGTCGGCCTCGATGCGCATGGCCGGCAGCTCCAGCACCCGCGCGGGCTGGTTCTGTACCGACAGCATGACCTGGAACATCGGGTGATGTGCCTGGGAGCGCACCGGATTCAGCACCTCGACCAGGCGCTCGAACGGCACGTCGGCGTGGGCGAAGGCCTCCAGATCGGTGTCGCGGACCGCGCGCAGCAGGTCGCCGAACGCGGCGCCGCCGTCGATGCGGGTGCGCAGCACCAGGGTGCCGACGAACATGCCGACCAGGCGGTCCAGCGCCGGATGTCCGCGTCCCGCAATGGGTGTGCCGACCGTGATGTCGTCGTCGTGCGTCAGCCGATGCAGCAGTGCGACGAGTGCCGCGTGCAGCACCATGAACATGGTGACGCCGTGTTCGGCGGCCAGCGCCTGCAATTCGCGGTGGGTGAAGGCGTCGAGCTTGCACTCCACCGTGCCGCCCCGGTAGGTCGGCACCGGCGGCCGCGGCCGGTCGGCGGGAACGGAGAGCCGTTCCGGGATGCCGTCGAGGGCGCGCCGCCAGTAGTCGAGCTGGCGGCTGATCACCGAGTCCGGATCGTCCTCGCGGCCCAGCACATCCTGCTGCCACAGCGTGTAATCGGCGTACTGGATGGGCAGTTCGGGCCATTCCGGGGTCTGCTTGCCGGTGTGCGCCCGGTAGGCGGCGGCCACATCGGCGGCCAGCGGCTGCAGCGACCAGCCGTCCATGGCGATGTGGTGCACGACCAGCACCAGCACGTGCTCGGTCTTGCTGCCGGCCAGGCGCAGCAGGGCCGCGCGCACCGGCACGCTGGTGGCCAGGTCGAAACCGCCGGCGGTGACGCGGCGGATCTCGCCGGGCACCTCGTCCGCGCCGACCGTCCGTACCGGCAGGCCGACCGCCCCCTCACCCGGCTCCAGGATCCGCTGGCAGGGTTCGCCGTCGATCTCCGGGAAGACGGTGCGCAGGGTCTCGTGCCGGTCCTGTACGGCGTGCAGGGCCGCGCGCAGTGCCGGGATGTCCAGCTCACCGTGCAGGCGCAGGGCGACCGGAACGTTGTAGGCGCCCAGCGCTTCTCCGTGCTCGCCGGCGTTGAACTTCTCCAGGAACCACAGCCGCCGCTGGGCCGCGGAGAGCGGGATCCGCGCGGGCCGGGTGCGCCGGCGCGGTTCCGGTCGCAGATCCGCCGAGGAAGATCCGGCGTCCAGGGCCGCGGCGAGTCCGGCCACGGTGGGCGCGGCGAAGACCGACCGCACCTCCAGCCGCACCCCGGTGACGGTGGCCAGCCGGGCCACCAATTGGGTGGCCAGCAGCGAGTTTCCGCCGACCTCGAAGAAGCTGTCGTCCGCGCCCAGGGCCTCGGCGCCGACCAGCTCCCCCATCACCTCGGCGACCAGGCGCTCGGTGTCGGTCTCCGGTACCCGCGAGACCCCGGCGACGACGGCCGTGGGTTGCGGCAGCGCGTCGCGGTCGAGCTTGCCGACCGGGGTGAGCGGAATGTGGTCGAGCAGGGCGAGGGCGCTGGGCACCATGTGCGCCGGCAGGTGCTCGGCGCAGTGCGCGCGCAGCTCCTCGAGATCGGGCGCGGCGGCGTGGTCCATGGGCAGCACGAACGACACGATGCGGCGTGCGCCCGCGATCTCGCGAACCTCGGTGTGGGAGAAGCGGATTGCGCGGTGGGCGGTGAGCACGCCGTCGATCTCGCCCAGCTCGATACGGAAACCGCGCAGCTTCACCTGGTGGTCGCTGCGGCCCAGGTAGACGATGTCACCGTCGCCGGTCCAGCGCACCACATCGCCGGTGCGGTAGAGGCGCGAGCCCTCCGGGCCGTACGGGTCCGCGACGAACCGGGCGGCGGTGAGATCGAACCGCTCGAAATAGCCGCGCGCACAACCCTGTCCGCCGATGTACAGCTCGCCGGGCACGCCGACCGGGACCGGGCGCAGGCGCTCGTCCAGGACCACGGCGCGGGCGCCACGGACCAGGTTGCCGATGGTGATGGGCTCGCCGACCCGCAGCGGCGAGGAGATGGTGACCACGATGGTGGTCTCCGTCGGGCCGTACACGTTGAACATCAGGCGGCCGGGGGCCCAGCGCGCCACCAGTTCCGGTCCCACGGCCTCGCCGCCGACCATGATCGCGCGCAGGTGCGGCAGCGGCCAGCGGTCCCGGTCGATGGTCGCCAGCGCGGCCGGGGTCATGAAGGTGTGGCTGACCTGTTCGCGTTCCATGAGCTCGGCCAGTTCGTCGCCGCCGTACACGTCGGGCGGGACGATGACCATGGTCGCGCCCGCGCAGATCGCGAACAGCAGGTCGTAGACGGAGGCGTCGAAGCTCGGGGACGAGAAGTGCATGATCCGCGAGTCCCGGTCGACCCGCCCGCGCTCACGGACCTCGTCGGCGAAATTGGACAGGCCGCCGTGGGTGACGGCCACGCCCTTGGGTTTTCCGGTCGAGCCGGAGGTGTAGATGAGGTACGCCAGATCCGTGGTCCACAGGGTGCCGGTGCGCTCGGCATCGGTGATCGGCCCGTCGTCGAGGATCTCGAGTTCGTCGAGCAGTACGGCGTCGTCGAGCAGCAGCCACTCCACGCTGTCGGCGCCGCCGGCGGCGTGCAGCCGGTCGGCGTGCTCGGTCATGCTGACGCCCACCCGGCAGCCGGCGTCGGCGAGCATGTGCTGCACCCGGTCCGCCGGATAGTTGGGGTCCACCGGCACGAACGCCGCACCGCACTTGGTGACGGCCAGCGCGGTCAGCACCGACTCCACCGACCGGGTCAGGCCCAGCGCGACCCGGTCACCCGGACCCAGGCCGCGGTGGATCAGGGCCCGCGCCAAGCGGTTCGAATACACGTCGGATTCCAGGTAGGTGAGCTCGGTGTCGTCGAGTCGCAGGAACACCCGGTCGGCATGGAGGTGCGCGGTGGCCGTGAAGTAGGCGGCCAGGCTGCACTGCGGCTCCGGCGCGGGGCCCCAGGCCGGGGTGAGCATGTCGTGCTCGAGTTCGGTGCGCGCGTCGATGTCACGCACGCGCATGTGCGCGTCGGTGGTGACGGCGCCGAATACCTTGACCAGGCGCTCGGCCAGGACACCGACCGTCGACTGGTCGAAAAGCTCGGCGGCGTAGACGAATTCGAAGGCCCGCTGGTCCTCGCCCGCGCCGGGCAGCACCCGCAGCTCCAGATCGAACTTGGCCAGCGCGATATCGAGTTCCTCGGCCTGCAGCGACAATCCGGGCAGCCGCAGCGCGGGCACCGGGGTGTCCTGCACCGTCAGCGCGACCTGCAGCAGCGGGCTCGCGCCGTAGCGGCGCTGCCCCGCGTCCGCGGACTGCAGTTCCTCCACGACCCGCTCGTAGGGCACCTCGGCGTGCGCCATGGCGGCCAGTTCGGTGTCGCGGTCGGCCTGCAGCAGTTCGGCGAAGCTGCGGTCGGGGTCCACATCCGAGCGCAGGATCAGCGTGTTGACGAACATGCCGACCAGATCGTCGAGACGGGTGTCGGTGCGCCCCGCCACCGGCGTGCCGACGATCACGTCGCGGCCGCCGGTGACCACGCGCAGCAGCACGGCCAGCGTGGAGCGCAGCACCATGAACAGGCTGACGCCGTGTGCCCGGGCGACCTCGGCGAGCCTGCGCTGCACGGCTTCGGGCACCTCGAACCGCACCGATCCGGCCCGCTGGGTGGGTTCGGCCGGGCGGGGCCGGTCGTAGGGCAGCGGTAGTTCCCCGGGCAGCTCGGCCAGCGCGGTACGCCAGTAGTCCAGCTGGGTGGCGGCGGCGCTCTCGGCGTCGTCCTCCGTGCCGAGAATCTCGCGCTGCCACAGGCTGAAGTCGGCGTACTGCACCGGCAGCGGCGTCCAGGTGGGCGCCGCGCCGCCGTGGCGGGCGGTGTAGGCGATGGCCAGGTCCCGGGTCAGCGGGCCCAGCGACCAGCCGTCGGCGGCGATGTGGTGCAGCGCGATGCCGAGCAGGTGCCGGCGGGTTCCGGTGCGCAGCAAGGTCATTCGCAGCGGGATCTCGCGGGTCAGGTCGAAGCCGCGGCGCGCCAGCGAGCGCAGGGCGTGGCGCGCGCCGACCTCGTCGGTCTCGACCACGTCCAGCACCGGCAGGCACCGTGCGGTGTCCAGCACGACCTGGTAGGCGCCCTGGGCGTCCTCCGGGAAGACGGTGCGCAGCACCTCGTGCCGCTCCGCCACGTCGGCCAGCGCCGCCCGCAACGCGTCGATGTCCGGATCGCCATCGATCCGCAGCACGAATGCGATGTTGTAAGCGCTGGATTCGGGGGAATATCTGTTGAGGAACCACAGTCGCTGCTGCGGCAACGACAGTGGCACGCGCTCCGGGCGCGGCGTATGCACAGCCAGCGCTACACGCTCGGCCCGGGGCGCTTCCGCCAGCCGTGCGGCCACCCCGGCCACCGTCGGCAGCTCGAAGATGTCGCGCACCGGCAGCTCCACCCCGAACTCGCTGTGCAGGGCCGAGGTCAGGCGGGTGGCCAGCAGCGAGTTGCCGCCGATCTCGAAGAAGTTGTCGTCCGCGCCCGGCGTGAGGCCGCCCAGCACACTGCCGAAGACCAGCGCGACCTGTTGCTCCAGTTCGGTTTCCGGGGCGCGGGTGGGCGCGGCGGCCACGAACTCCGGTGCGGGTAGCGCCTTGCGGTCCAGCTTGCCGGTCGGGGAGACCGGTACGGCATCGAGCACGGTGAGCGCGGCGGGCACCATGTAACCCGGCAGCCGTCCGCGCGCGGTCTCGAGCACCGCGGCCGGGTCGATGTCGGTGTCGGCGGTGAGATAGGCCACCAGACGCGGGATTCCGCGCTCGTCGTGGTGAACGACGGTGAGCGCGAAGGTGACTCCGGGATGCGCGGCCAGCACGTGGTCGATCTCGCGCAGTTCGATGCGGAAGCCGCGGATCTTGATCTGGTCGTCGGCCCGGCCCAGGAAGCGCAGCTGTCCCGCCCGGTCGGCGACCACGAGATCGCCGGTGCGGTACATGCGTTCGCCGCGCCGCCCGTGCGGGTTGGCCGGGAATTGCTGCGCGGTCAGGCCGTGCCGGCCCAGGTAGCCGCGGGCCAGGCCCGGACCGGACAGGTACAGCTCGCCCGCCACGCCCGGCGGCACCGGGTGCAGGCGGCCGTCGAGCACGAACAGCCGCATACCGCGCACGGGCCCGCCGATCGGCACCGGTTGCCCCGCGAGCATGGGCCCGGTGGCGGTGGCGGCGACGGTGGCCTCGGAGGGGCCGTACATGTTGTGCATGCGCCGCGGCGGGCGGCCGGGCCGGGAATCCGGTGCGGTCCAGACCTCGACGAGGTCCTCGGGGCAGGCCTCGCCGCCGACGATGACGGCCTCCAGCTCCGGTAGGTCGGCGGCGGGCACGGTGGCCAGGGCGGCGGGCGTGACGAAGGCGTGCGTCACGTGCTCCTCGCGCAGGATGCCCGCCAGCTCGGCGCCGCCGAAGACGCCCGCGGGCACCACCACGATGGTGGCCCCGGCCGCGAAACCGAGCAGCAGCTCCAGCACCGACGCATCGAAGCTGGGCGACGAGAAGTGCAGGGTGCGAGCCGAATCGGTGACCTTGAACAGGTGCATCTGCTCGTGCGCCAGCGAGGCGATGCCCGCATTGGTGACCACCACGGCCTTGGGCTTGCCGGTGGAACCGGAGGTGTAGATCAGGTAGGCCGGGCCGCCGATGCGCAGCGGGTGGTGCCGGTCCGCGTCGGTGACCGGGGTGTCGGGGAACTGCGCGCACTCCTGCGTGAGCTGCTCGGAGCCGAGCAGCAGCCAGTCGACGTAGCTCTTGCGGTGGCGGCCCCGATTGCCGGGCCAGGTGGTCGGCATGTTCTCGCGCCGTTCGGCATTGGTGAGGCCGAGCATGGCGCCGGAGTCGGCGAGCATGTGGGCGATGCGGTCGGCCGGATAGTCGGGGTCGACGGGCACGTACGCGGCACCGGTCTTGGCCACCGCCCACACCGCGAGGATGCTCTCCAGGCTGCGCGGCAGCGCGATCGCCACCACCACCTCCGGGCCCGCGCCGTGCTCGATCAGCACCCGCGCCAGGCGGTTCGAGCGTTCGTCGAGCTCCCGGTAGGTGGTGTCGACGCCGAGGTAGCGGACCGCGACCGCGTCCGGCACCCGCTCGGCGGTGTCGCTGAGCAGCCGGGCCAGGGTGATGCTGGGCACGGCGGGGGAACCGACGATGGGCACCAGCTTCGCGATCTCCCGGACGTCCAGCAGCGGCAGGTCGCCGACCGGGGTGGACGGGTCGGCGACCGCGGCGGCCAGGAGCGCGCCGAAGCGCCGCGCGATGGCCTCCACCGTGACCCGGTCGAAAACGTCGGCGGCATAACCGAATTCGGCGGTGAATCCGGCGTCCTCGGCGGGGATGCCGGCGGGTTCCTGGACGGTCAGCTGCAGATCGAACTTGGCGATGTCGGTGGCCAGGGGCACCACCTCGGTCTCCACGCCGGGCAGGTCGACATCCAACTCGGGGTTGCTGTCGTAGGACAGCATCACCTGGAACAGCGGGTGGCGGGCGGCGGAGCGCTCGGGATTGACCACCTCGACGAGCCGCTCGAACGGTACGTCGGCATTGGCGAAGGCATTGAGGTCGGTTTCGCGGACCTCGGCGAGCATGCGGTCGAAGCCGGCGGCCGGGTCCACCCGGGTGCGCAGCACGAGGGTGTTGACGAACATGCCGACCAGATCGTCGAGCGCCGGATCGCTGCGCCCGGCGATCGGCGTGCCGATCACGATGTCGGTGGTGTTGCACAGGCGTGCGAGCACCGCGGCCAGCGCGGCGTGCAGGACCATGAAGGTGCTGACCCCGCGTGCGGCGGCAACGCTGGCGAGGGCCCGGCGCGTCTGCGCGGAGATGTCGAACTCGACGGTGCCGCCGGCGGTGCTGCGGTGCCGCGGGCGGGGGCGGTCCAGCGGCAGGTCCAGCTGGTCGGGCAGGTCGGCGAGCGCGGCGCGCCAGAAGGCGAGCTGCCGGGCGAGGGCGCTGGCCGGGTCGGCCTCGTCGCCGAGCAGTTCCCGTTGCCACAGTGCAAAATCCGCGTACTGCACCGGCAGCGGCGTCCATCGCGGCGCCGCGCCCCGGGCGCGGGCCGCGACCGCGGTGATGATGTCGCGGCTCAGCGGGGCGGTGGACCAGCCGTCGCCGCTGATGTGGTGCAGCACCACCAGGAACAGGTGGGTGTCGGGCCCGATGGCGTACAGCGCCACCCGGACCGGGGCCTGGCTGCGCAGATCGAAGCCGTACCCGGCGAATTCGCTCGCCAGCGCGACCGCGTCCTCGCCGGTGGCGTCGATGGGATCGAGGGTGAGCGGGATCTCCGAGGCCGGGTGCACCAGCTGGCAGGGCCCGTCGGGGGTGTCGGGGAAGGTGGTGCGCAGGCTCTCGTGCCGTTCCAGCACATCCACCAGGCCGGCCCGCAGCGCCGGAATATCCAGGGGCCCGGTCAGTTTCACCGCGAAGGCCATGTTGTAGGCCGCCGCGTGCTCGGCGAACCGGTTGAGGATCCACAGCCGCTGCTGGGCCAGCGACAGCGGAAGCTGTTGCGGCCGTTGCCCGGCCACCAGTTTCGGGGAGGTGTTCTCCGGCTCCTCGGCCGAGAGCCGGGTGGCCAGCGCGGTGACGGTGGACGTCTCGAACAGATCGCGGATGGTGAGCGACGCGCCGAGGGCCGCGTTCACGCGCGCGACCGCCCGGGCGGCGGTCAGCGAGTTGCCGCCCAGGTCGAAGAAGCTGTCCTCGACGTCGAATTCGTC
The DNA here is from genome assembly GCF_042755705.1 of Nocardia sp. NPDC059154. Lineage (NCBI taxonomy): Bacteria > Bacillati > Actinomycetota > Actinomycetes > Mycobacteriales > Nocardiaceae > Nocardia > Nocardia sp. NPDC059154. The sequence continues at coordinate 31,829 of NZ_JBHZCS010000073.1, read as the reverse complement.
GGTGCCGAGCACCTCGGCGAAGATGCCGGTGAGCTGGTGTTCCATGGCGGTGCGCGGGGCGGCGACGGGCCGGGCCGGGCGGCGGGCGCCCGCATCGGGTGCGGGCAGCGCCTTGCGGTCCACCTTGCCGTTGGCGCTGAGCGGTAGTTCGTCCAGCACCATGAGGTACGACGGCACCATGTAGCTGGGCAGGGTCCGGCGCAACGTGGCGGTGAGGTCGGACGCGTCGAGGTCGCCGACGCCGGGGGCGGCCACGACGTAGGCGATGAGCTCGTCCCCGCTACGGCCGCGGCGGGCCACGCACACGGCGCGCGCGACGCGGGCGTCGGCCAGCAGGACGGCCTCGATCTCGCCGAGTTCGATGCGCAGGCCGCGCACCTTGATCTGGAAGTCGCTGCGCCCCAGGTATTCCAGGACGCCGGCGGTGCCGGTGCCACGCCAGCGCACCAGGTCACCGGTGCGGTACATGCGGGCGCCGGGGGTGAACGGGTTGGCCACGAAACGGTCGGCCGTGAGGGCGCCACGGCCCACATAGCCCCGGGCCAGCTGCACGCCGGCCAGGTACAGCTCGCCCACGACGCCCGGGGCGACCGGTTGGAGCCGGGCGTCGAGCACATAGGTGCGGGTGTTCCAGATGGGCGAGCCGATCGGGACGTCGGTGCTGCCCGGAGTGCAGTGCCAGGCGGTGACGTCGACGGCGGCCTCGGTGGGGCCGTACAGGTTGTGTAGCTGCGGCGCGTCGGGGCCGCTGCCGAGGGCGGCGTGGAAATCGGCGACGGTGGCGGCGGGCAGCGCCTCACCCGAGCAGAAGACCCGCGACAGTCCGGTGCAGCCCCGCACATCGGTGTCGGTGAGGAACACCGACAGCATGGACGGCACGAAATGCGCTGTGGTGACGCCCTTCTCGGCGATGATGCGGGCCAGATACGCGGGATCGCGGTGCCCGTCGGGGGCGGCGATGACCAGGCGGGCCCCGATCTGCAAGGGCCAGAAGAACTCCCACACCGAGACGTCGAAGGTGGCGGGGGTCTTCTGCAGCACCACGTCGGAGGAGTCGAGCGGGTAGGCATCCTGCATCCAGCGCAGCCGGTTCACGATGGCGGCGTGGGTGACGCCGACGCCCTTGGGCGTGCCGGTGGAACCGGAGGTGAAGATGACGTACGCGAGGTGGTCGGAACGCAGCGGCGCGGTCCGATCGGTATCGGTGACCGGGCGGCCCGGGTGCCGCCACACATCCGCGGTGTCGATGTCGAATCGCGGTGCGGTGCCGGGCAGGTCGAGCCTGTCGCGCGACGCGGTGAGCACGCACAGCGGCCGGGCCTGGTCGAGGATGGCCCCGATGCGGTCGGCCGGGTGGTCCGGGTCGATGGGCAGGTAGGCGGCGCCCGCCTTGACGATGGCGTACATGCCGACCAGCAGGTCGAGGCTGCGCCGGACGGCCAGGCCGACCAGGGTGTCGGGTCCCGCGCCGCGCGCGATGAGTTCGCGGGCCAGCCGGTTGGTGCGCTCGTCGAAGGCGGCGTAGGTGAGGGTCTCGCCCTCGAACTCGAGCGCGACCTGATCGGCGGAGGCGGCGGCCCGGTCGGCGAACAGCCCGGCCAGGGTGCCCTCCTGGCGGGCCACCTGGGTCGAATTCCATTCGTGCAGCACGCGTTCGCGTTCCGGATCGGTGAGTACCGCCATGTCGGCGACGGGTGTCTCCGGGTCGGCGGACACGAAGCGGGCCAGGTAATCCAGCAGCCGGGCGTGGTGCGCGGCGAGTTCGGCATCGCTGTAGAGGCGCGGGTTGGCCTCGAAGTCGATGTGGATGCGATCGCCGAGACCGTTGTACAGGTTGATCGACAGGTCCTCGACCGGGCCGGTGGACAGCACGTTGATGGCACCCATCAGGCTGCCGAACTTCAGCTCGCTGTGGAAGAGCATGAGGTTGACCATGGGGCCGAAGAAGCCGCGGGCGTCGCGCGAATAGCCACAGTCCCGGCGGATGTCGTCGCTGCGATAGCGCTGGTGGCGCAGGGCGCCGGTGATCTGCAGCTCGACCGCGCGCACGGTGTCGGCGACGGTGTGGGTGTCGGTGAACTGCACGCGGATGGGCACCACGTTCGAGACCACACCGCTGGAGCGGCGCAGCGCCACGGTGGTGCGCGCGGACACCGGCAGGCTCAGCACCACGTCCTGGGTGCCGGTGACGGCCCGCACGTAACCGGCCAGGGCGGCCACGAACAGCGCGGAGCTGTTGGAGCCGAACGCGGTCGCGGCGGCCTCGACGGCGGCCTGGGCGTCATCGGCGAGCACCCCGGTCGCGCTGCGGCGGCCGGCGTCGGACACCGCGGGCAGCATTCCGTTGCTGGACAGGGTGATCGGCTCGCCGGCGCCGTCGAGCTGCTGGCGCCAGTAGTCGCTGTCGGTGACGAAGCGGCTGGTCTCCCGGTAGCGGTTCTCGTCGGAGTAGATGCTGGCCAGCGGGGTGGCCCGGGAGTCCGCCGGCTCGTCGTGGGCTTCGAGGGCCGTATAGATCTCTGCGGCGCGGGTGGTGGCGTTCATGGCGCCGTAGCCGTCGATGACGATGTGGTGGCCGCGGCTGTACCAGATCCAGTCCGAGTCGCCGACCCGTAGCACCACATTGGTGGTGAGCGGATCGCGTTCGATGTCGATGGGCGAGCTGGCGTGCTCGTTCATCCAGGCGAGGGCCGCGGTGCGCGGGTCGGTCTCGGCCCGCAGGTCGTAGCGGGCCCAGCCGGGCCGCCGGTGGTAGTCCACCAGCTGGTGCGGCACCCCGTCGATCTCGAGCAGGCGCACGTGGCCGACTTGGCTCTCGGCGCCGTAGCGCTCGATGGCGTACAGCAGGCGGCCGACGTCAAGGTCGCCGTGAATCTCGACGTATTGCGCGATGGTGAGGGGGATATCGGGCCGGATGCGCTGGGCGTACCAGAGAGCCGACTGCGCGGGAGAGAGCGTGAAAGGTTGAGCCGAGAATTCACCCGAAGAACATTGGTCGACACGGTCGGTGGCCAATGAACTCATCAAAAAACTCCGTTCTGCCGCTGTAGACGCAACTCCCCGAGCCCCGAAAATCGATCACGGTCCGCCCCGATGGCCCGGCGATCGCGCGCATGCGCGAGCCGTAGGACGTGATCCACGTCCTATGATTCGGAGCATCCCGCCGAGCGGATCGGTGGTGATCTCGAGTTGTCCGCAACGAACGGGCGTTGACGGCGCGAAGATTAAGTTCAGTTACCCCATAGCAAACCTCGCTAGGATCGCTTAACTCGCCTAAGGAAACCGCACGACCACAGACAGACCGGAGACTCCAACAAGCCATGGCAACGAACTGGCGAAAATGTCTCGCCGACGCGGGACGGCCCTCTCACACGTGCCCGCGGGTAATACGCCGGAAAAGCCTCCGGGATCAGATCCGGTCGATCGGAGTCACGCGCGCAGTGCCCGACGCCGGATCAGCGCTGCCGCAGTGGCAGCAGCGGCCAGGATACACACGATCGCCTCGGGCGCGGGCCCGAAACGAGTGGCAAATGTCGTATTGTTCCGCAACGGCAACGTCGCTACCAGCGCCGCAGGTTCGAATTGCGGTGTCTGCTGCCGGATCACGCCGTCGGCGGTGATCATGGCGCTGACACCGGTGGTTACCGAGACCACCACCGCGCGCCCGTGTTCCACCGCGCGCACCCGCGACATGGCGAGCTGCTGATAGGTCATCTCGCTGCGGCCGAAGGTGGCGTTGTTGGACGGGACCGCGAGCAGCTGCGCGCCCGCGCGCACGGACTCCTCGAAGGCGCGGTCGAAGACCACCTCGTAGCAGGTGGCCACGCCGATGGCGACCGGTGCGCCACCGGTGAACGGCTGGGCGTGCACGACGCCGTCGCCCGTACCGGGGACGAAATAGCCTGCGCGGTCCGCGTATTCGGAGAAGTGCCGGAAGAAGTTGCGGTACGGGAGGTATTCGCCGAAGGGCTGGATGATCTTCTTGTCGTGCCGCTCCCCCGGTCCGGCGTCGCCGTTCCAGACGATGACCGAGTTGGTGGTGGTGCGGTCGTCGTTGACGAGCACCGCGCCGACCAGGATGGGGGCCTTCACATCCTTGGACACCTGCGAGATCTCCTGGGCCGCATCGGCATTGCGCAGCGGATCGATATCGGAGGAGTTCTCCGGCCAGATCACCACGTCCGGTTGCGAGGCCCGGCCGGCCGCGATGTCGCGGGCCAGTTCCTCGGTGCGCTTGACGTGATTGTCGAGAACCGCGCGGCGCTGGGCATTGAAGTCCAGGCCCAGGCGCGGCACGCTGCCCTGGATGGCGGCGACCGTGATCGGCCGGTTGCCGTCCTCCGGGCCGGGCAGCGCGGTCCGGAGGATCACTCCGGTGAGGGGAACTATAGCCACAAGCATTGCCGCAGCAACAATCCGGTTCCAGGATGTGGGACGGATAGCCCCCGATCTGGGAGAATCCGAGGTGGCCGCGACCGGCTCACCGCTATCCTCCGCAGCCGATGCGAAAAAGCGCAGCAAACTCACCGCGAACCACGCCAGCCCGGTGCCGGTGAGCGCCACCGCGAAGCTCACCAGCGGCGCGCCACCCACCATCGCGAAGGGCAGATACCACCCGTCGGCCTGACCGAAAGCCAGTTTCCCCCAAGGGAACCCGCCGAAGGGGAAGCTGGCCCGCGCCCACTCGGTCAGTGACCACACCGTCGCCACCCACAGCGGCCATCCGGGCAGCGTCGCCACCCACCGCGTCAGCAGCCCGAACAAACCGACATACAGGGCGCACACGGTCGACAGGGCGAGCCACGGCACGGGACCGACATAGATCCCGGTCCACGGCAGCAGCGGCAGGAAGAACGCCAGCCCGGCCACGAACCCGAATCCGAATCCTCCACGTGCCCGGCAGGTTCCGCGCACGGCGAGGGTCAGCACGGCGATCCCGACCGGAGCCAGGTACCACAGCGTCCGGGGCGGGAAGCTCGCGTACAGCAGCAGCCCGGCCACCGCCGCGGCCGGCAACCGCGTCAGCCGCGGGCGTGCCGTCGCTACCGCGATGGCTCGGGCCGCCACCCCTGGCCGGGACTCCGGCGCAGACCCGACCCCGGCCCGCGCGACCGTCGAAATGCTGCCGCCCTCATCGGCTTTCGATGCCGCGCCGACGGCGCGATCCTCGTCATACTCGGCCCCTGCGGTCGCCACGGGATCGGGGCCCTCGTCGGCGGTCCCAGAGGCAGTGTCCATATCGCCGGCCGATGATCCCGATCCGGTCCGTGCTTCGGCGCCGGGATCGTTGGTCTCGGGAGGTCCGGGATCCGGCATGGCCGCTCCGGTGGAACCCTGTGCGGCGGTGCGGTTCTCGGAGTCGGGCTCAGGCTTCATGAATGGCGACTCCGCGGTGCACGGTGCGCAGGCAGCGCGGCAGGGTGGCGGCCGGGGTGAGGGGCGGGAGGCCGGGGACGCGGGAGCGGGGGTCGGTGGACCAGCGCTGCACGGTATCCGCGGCGGCCGCGACGACGAGCTCGCGGGCGTCCCAGATGGCATAGGAGGCAGGGGCGCCCGGGACGAGGGTGCCGGCGACACCGTCGCGGACGCCGCCCGCGCGCCAGGCGCCGCGAGTGGCCGCGGCGAAGGCGGCCCGTGGCGAGATCTGATGGCCCGGAGTGCGGTGGTTGACCGCGGCGCGGATGGCCTCCCACGGGTTCAGGGCGGTGACCGGCGCGTCGGAGCCGATGGCGAGGGAGATACCCGCGGCGGCCATGGCGGCGAACGGGTTGAGGGTGGCGGCGCGTCCGGCGCCGAGGCGGGTGGCGTACATGCCGTCCGGGCCGCCCCAGGCGGCGTCGAATCCCGGTTGGACACTGGCGATCACGCCCCAGGCGGCGAGTTTCCCGATCTGGTCGGCGGTCATCATCTCGGCGTGTTCCAGGCGGTGCCCGCGGGAGGCGACGGCCGGGCCGCCGAGTTCGCCCACGACCCGCTCGAATCCGGCGACGACCGCGTCCATGGCGGCGTCGCCGATGACGTGGAAGCCGGTCTGGAGGCCGGCCTCGGTGCACGCGAGCACGTGCGCGGCGATGGCCTCGGTGTCGAGGTAGGAGGTGCCGGTGGTGTCGCGGTCGGCATAGGGTTCGCGCAGCCACGCGGTGTGCGAGCCGAGCGCCCCGTCCACGAACAGGTCGCCGCCGAGGGCGTGCACGCCGAGTTCCTTGACCAGGGTGCGGGCTTCGTCGGCGGTGCGCACGGCCTGTCCCCAGTAGGCGCGCACCTCGACACCGTGCCCGAACTCGAGGAGTTCCCGCACGTCGTCGGCGCCGGAGATCTCGGTTCCCGCGCATTCGTGCACGGCCACAACGCCATTGGCGGCCGCCGCGTCCAGCGCGACCTGCCGGGCGGCATCCCGCTGTGCCCGGTTCAGTGCGCCCAGCGCGGCCCCGCGCACGCGATGGTGGGCGTCCGCGCGCAGCGGCTCACCGCGGGTGAACCCGGTCGCCTCGGTGATTCCGGGTACCGCGTCCAGCAGTGCGGTGGAGGCCACCGCCGAATGCGCGTCCACGCGAGCCAGATACACCTGGCGTCCCGGCGCGGCGGCGTCGATCTCCTCGCGTGTGGGCGGCCGTCCGCCGGCCCAGGTGGTCTCGTCCCAGCCCTCGCCGAGGATCACCCCGTCCGGGTGCACGGCGGCGAACTCCCGCACCAGCTGCAGGCATTCCTCCAACGAACGGGCCTGTGCCAGATCGAGTCCCGTCAGCGTCAGCCCCAGCCCGGTCACGTGCACGTGCGGATCCACGAACCCGGGCGCCACGAACGCCCCGTCCAGCTCGATGATCTCGGCGTCCGGATGCAATGCCCGCCCCGGCTTGTCCAGCCCCACCCACACCACGGTCCCGTCACTGACGGCCATGGCCGTCGCGTCAGGATTGCTCGAACTGTAGATACGACCGCCGACAAGCAACTGGGTACTCACGGGTCTCCAGTCTGCCCGACGCGGCTGCCACACTCACAACCGCACTGCGCACCAAAGACCGCCACTCTGGTAATACCCTAGTGCTACCGTGGTCGCATGAAGATCTCCGTCTCGCTTCCCGATGATCGCGTCACCGAGCTGATCAAGGAACAGCCGAACGTCTCCGATTTCCTCTATCGCGCGGCTCGCCGCATGCTCGTGGCCGAGGAACTGGCGGCGCTCACGCCCGATACCGACGCATTCGCCGAGGCGTCCGAAGCGGCGTCACTCGAGGCGTGGGCCGCCGGTGAGTGACGTCCCCGGCATCCAGGGTGAGATCTGGAAATTGAGGGGCGTCCGCGACATCGTGCATACGGTCGTCGTCCTCGACTCGGTGCCACATGTCGTCCGGGGCGGCCTCATCGCGGTGGCGATGGTGATACCCACGCGCGAGGCTCCCAATCCCCGTGCGCTTCTGACCGTTCCGATCGCAGGCACCGATCAGGCGGTAGCTGTTTTCCGGCTCGGCACGTTCAGCGCGTCCTTGTTCCTCGAAAAGATCGGGATGCTCGACTCTGCGACCCTCGAGAATGTGCGAATGGCGCTGCGAGCTCGGTTCGATCTCTAGCCGTTCGGCGACGAACTGCCGGAGATCGAGCACGCCTGGCTGCGGGATCACCTGCTGCCCGTGGCCGGGCCCGCAGACGGTCCGATCCTCGTCGGGATCCGGCGCAGCCCACCCGGTCGGTGCAGTACATCGTCGACTACGACGACCCGGCGGGTACCCGCGGCACGGTGCTGGATCTGATCGGCATGGGTTTCACCCACATCGTGCTCAGCCTGCGGGCGCCCTATCCACACAAGGTGGCCACCTGGCCGGTCGAGAACGTCATCACCCCGGTGCGTGACCCGGCTCTGAGGCCGGGACACACCGGGGTGAGGGGCAGCGCTGTGGGTCAGCGGGGGTCGATCATCTTGTACCCGTTGCCCTGGCCGTCGTCGTAGTACTCGGTCACGACGGTGGCGTCGATGACTTCGCCGTCGGGGTCGATGACGACATTGCGGTAGCCGTAGGGGCCGACCGCGGTGGCGACGCGGCTCAGACGGCGGGCGGCGAAGGCGGCCACGACCGGGCGGAACAGGAAGCGGGTGAAGGGCAGCAGGGCCAGCAGACCCAGCGCGGTGGTGAGCAGGCCGGGCACGAACATGAGGACCGCGCCGACCGCGACCAGGGCGCCGTCGGCGACGGCGGTGCTGGGTTCGAGTTCACCGCGGGCCGCGCGGCGGAAGCTCTGGAACACGCGCCGGCCCTGCGAGCGCACCAGCACCAGACCCACGGCCGAGCCCGCCAGCAGCAGCAGGATGGTCGGGAACACGCCGATGAAGTGGCCGACCACGACGAGGGTGGCGATCTCGGCGACAAACCAGGCGAGGAACAACAGGGCAGGCATCGGGCGATCCTTTCGATCGATCTACCCGTGCAACGCGCGACGGCGCGGTTTTTCTCCCGGATGCGTCGCCGGTCACACCCGCTAGGCGCTGCCCGGCCGCACCAGCCCGGTCTCGTAGGCCAGTACCACGGCCTGAACCCGGTCGCGCAGGCCGAGTTTGGTGAGCACCCGGCCGACGTGGGTCTTCACCGTGGCCTCGGACAGGAACAGCGCGCCGGCGATCTCGGCGTTGGAGCGTCCGGCGGCGATGTGTTCGAGGACCTCGCGTTCGCGGGCGGTGAGCACGTCGAGGACGCGGGGATCGCGCCCGGCGGCCGGGTCCTCGGCGATGAGGCGGTCCAGCAGTCGCTTGGTCACCTTGGGCGAGACCACCGCATCCCCCGCGGCGACACTGCGAATCGCGGAGATCAGATCCTCCGGCGGCGTGTCCTTGAGCAGGAATCCGCTGGCCCCGGCGCGCAGCGCGCCCAGCGCGTGCTCGTCGAGATCGAAGGTGGTCATCACCAGAACCCGGCTCCCGCACCCGGATTCGATGATCCGCGCCGTCGCGGTCACCCCGTCGGTCACCGGCATCCGCACATCCATCAGCACCACATCGGGCCGCAGCTCCCCCGCCCGCGCGATGGCGGTGGCCCCGTTGTCGGCCTCCCCCACCACCTCGAGGTCGGGGTGCGCACCGAGCACCATCCGCAGTCCGGCCCGCATGAGCTCCTGGTCATCGACAACGAGAACGGTGATCGGCACCCCCACAACCTATCCGGCCGCCCGGTGCGGTGGTGTGCGCGGGCCGCGGCCGATCGCGGGACGCTCCGGTTGTCGCAGGTGGGAGCCGGTCAGTCGGGGGCGTCACGGTCCAGGGGGATGGTGGCGCGGACGGTCCAGCCGCCGTGGGGATTTCGGCCCGCGGTGAGGGTGCCGCCGAGGACGGCGATGCGTTCGCGCATGCCGACGAGGCCGAGGCCGCTGCCGGGGATGCGGGCCGGGGACGGGAGGCGGGTGAGTGTGGTTGGGGCGCTGGGGGATCCGCAGCCGCCGGGGGTGGTCGCGGGCTCGACGGGGGCGCCGCCGGAGTCGGTGATGTCGAGCAGGACGTCGGCGTCGCGGCGGGTGACGCGGACGCCGGCGTGCGGGTCGGGGCCGGCGTGGCGGAGGGTGTTGGTGAGCGATTCCTGGACGATGCGGTGGATGCCGAGGCTGACCTCGGGAGTGACGGTGTCGAGTTCGCCGCTGAGTTCGAGGGAGACGTCCAGGCCCGCGCTGCGCATCATGTCGACGACCTTGGCGATGCCGGCGGTGCCGTGTTGCGGAAGTTGTTCGGGCGCATGCTCGGTGCGCAGCAGTTCGACGGTGCGGCGCAGTTCGCGCAGGGCGTCGCGGCCGGTGCCGGCGATGGTGGTGAGTGCCTGTTCGGCGGTGTCCGGGTCGTGGCGCAGGGCGTAGCGGGCGCCGTCGGCCTGCACGATGATGACGCTGACCGCGTGCGCGACCACGTCGTGCAGTTCGCGGGCGATCCGGGTGCGCTCGGCGGCGACGGCGTCGTGGGCGCGGCGTTCGCGGTCGTAGTCGGCGACGGCGAGGCGGGCGGCGACCTCGGCGTCGTAGGCGTGGCGGGCACCGACGAATTCGGCCAGCGTCCAGCACAGTGCGTAATAGAGGGCGGTGAAGGCGATGTCGGTGCCCGACGGTTTGCCGATGGCGGCCGCCGAGATGAGGCTGTCGAGCAGCAGGATGCCCAGGTAGAGCAGACCTTGGCGGCGTCCGACATACGCGACCAGGGTGTAGAGCATGATGCCCAGCCCGAGCAGCGCCGGATGCACGGAGGTGTCGCCGACCGCCCCGTGCACCAGTGACGCCGCGATGGACAGCAGCACCACCGCGAGCGCCGCGGCACGAGTGTGGGTGCGGCGGAACACGATCGGCAGCGGCAGCAGCACACTGAAGACCAGGTAGGTCGGCTTGTACTGACTGTTGCTCAGGGCGAGCACATCGATGGTGAGCAGCAGCAGCGCCACCACGGAATCGGTGATCAGCGGCTTGCCGCGCAGCCACAAACTGAACCGGCGCACCCGTCCACCCTACGGTCGTGCCCGCGGGTGGCCTCGGGTCGGCGTGCCCCGGGCACTCAACCGTTTGATCTTGCTCCGGGGTTTCTGGTTGGGTCGCCCTGTGAGTCTTGCGGACTGGGCGGTCTTGCTGACCGCGGCGACGGCGGCCGGATGGGTCGATGCGGTGGTCGGCGGTGGGGGCCTGATCGTGCTGCCCACCCTGTTCGTGGTGCTGCCCGGCCTGGCCCCGCAGACGGCCCTGGGCACCAACAAGATCGCCGCGTTCTCCGGCACCAGCGCCGCGGTCCTCACCTTCGCCCGCCGGGTCCCGATGCGCTGGAAGGTGCTGATCCCGGGCGCGGTCATCGCCGCGTTCGCGGCCGCCTGCGGTTCCGCGGCGGTGGCGCTGATCGACAAGAAATACTTCGTCCCGATCGTGATGGTCGTGCTGGTGGGTGTGGCGATCTTCGTGACCCTGCGCCCCTCGGTCGGCGTCACCATGGCCACCCATCCGCCGACCCGCCGCAAGACGATCCTGGTGGTCGCCCTGGCCGCGGGCCTGATCGGGCTCTACGACGGCGTTCTCGGCCCCGGCACCGGGACCTTCCTGATCATCACCTTCGCCACCCTGCTCGGCACCGAGTTCGTGCGCGCCGCCGCCATGGCGAAGGTCATCAACTGCGGCTCCAACCTGGGCTCGCTGATCTTCCTGGCGAGCACCGGCCACGTGCTGTGGGCACTGGGCCTGTCCATGGCGGTGGCGAATGTGGCCGGGTCCGTGGTCGGTTCACGCATGGCGCTGGCGAAGGGCGCGGGTTTCGTCCGCGCCGTCCTGCTGGTGGTGGTCGTCGCCATGGTGATCCGCCTGGGCTGGCAGCAGTTCGGCGGCTGACCCCGGACCCGCGGCGGTCAGACGCGGGCGTCCTCGGCGGGCCGGTGACCGCCCGGCAGCGAGCGCGGGCTGCCGCCGTCGAAGGCAGAGCGCTGCAAGGACTCCGGGCCGAGCCGGTGCACGGTGGGCATCGGCCGGAAGGCGTCGGGCTCCTGGCGTAGTGGCCCGTCGGACAGCAATGCGGTCTGCTCCCCGGGCAATTCGCGCGGCGCGGCGGTCTCGGGCTGGGTCAGCCACGGCGCCAGCACCTTCGAGGTGGTCTCCTGGATCTTGCGTTGCAGCGCTTCGCCGTCCTCGAGGCCGGGCCGCTGGAACAGCACGGTGAGCGCGCCCGAGACAGCCCCGACCACCGCGCCCACCAGCGCGGCCGCGCCGACGTCGTCGAGTTCGTCGGGGAAGGCGGCGCGCAGCTGGCGCGCGATCTCCTGCTGGGAGGCGAGCTGGGCGTAGGCGGCGCGACCCGAGACGGCGGGCACGGTGCGCGAAACCTGCGCGCGCAGCACGGCGATGCGGGCGGCGAGGGTGTCGCCGAGGTGGTCGCCGGGATTGTCACCGGCGGCGCGCAGGGCGCGCAGCAGCACCTCGACGGGGCGTTCCCCGGCACGGCGGGTGGCGATGGCGCGCACGGCGGCCTGCACACGTTCGTCCGGCTCGGGGAACAATAGTTCCTCTTTGCTGGCGAAGTAGTTGAAGAATGTCCGGGTGCCGACTTCGGCGGCGGCCGCGATATCGGCGACGGTGGTCGCCTCATAACCTCGGCTCTCGAACTGTTCGACGGCGGCTTCGAGCAGGGCTCGGCGGGTGCGTTCCCGTTTGCGATCGCGGAGTGCGGATGGCGGCACGCGGGCAGACAGTACGGCATCCGGTCAGCAAAACGTGGCATGTCCAGCTGTCGTGCGCGCCGTTTCAGGCTGTGCTGCTTCACACTTCGTGCATCGTTGCAGCGTATGCACTTTTGCGTGGAGTGAATTCGGTTCGAGGTGAGTCGTTTCTTGAACGCCCGGCGTGTCGGCCTCTAGCGTGGTGCGGGTGAGCATCGCTACCAAGGTCGTGGACGAGCAGTTCCGCGCGCTGCCGCTGTCCGCGCTGGCCGACGCCGCGCTCGGCGCCGCCCGCGCGGCCGGGGCCGAGTACGCCGACCTGCGCGTGCATCGACTCGTGCAGCAGTCCATCCGATTGCGCGACGGACGCGTCGAATCGGTGTCCGACAGCACCGATCTCGGGTTCGCCGTGCGCGTGATCGTCGACGGCACCTGGGGTTTCGCCTCGCACGCCGACCTCACCACCGGCACCGCCGCCGAGGTGGCGCGCCGCGCGGTCACCGTGGCGCAGACCCTGCGCGCGCTCAATCGCGAGCGCGTCGAGCTGGCCCCGGAGCCGCGCTACGACGGCGCGGAGTACGTCTCCGCCTACGAGGTGGACCCCTTCGAGGTGCCGACGCCGGAGAAAGTGGCGCTGCTGCTGGACTATTCGGGCCGGCTGCAGGCCGCCGACGGCGTGGATCACGTGACGGCATCGGTGCTGCAGGTCAAGGAGCAGACCTTCTACGCCGACAGCTTCGGCTCCCGCATCACCCAGCAGCGGGTCCGGCTGCACCCGCAGTTCGAGGCCATCACCGTCGATCCGTCGGCGGGGGTGTTCGAGACCATGCGGACCCTCGCCGCCCCGGCCGGGCGCGGCTGGGAGTACGTGACCGGCGCGGACGGAACCTGGGACTGGGCGGGCGAACTCGCGCGGATGCCGGAGTGGCTGGCCGAGAAGGTGAAGGCCCCGACCGTGCAGGCCGGGCCGGCCGATCTGGTCATCGACCCGACCAACCTGTGGCTGACCATTCACGAGTCCATCGGCCACGCCACCGAGTACGACCGCGCCATCGGCTACGAATCCGCCTACGCGGGTACCTCTTTCGCCACTCCTGATCTGCTGGGCACCCTGCAGTACGGCACCCCGATCATGCACGTGACCGGCGACCGCACCCAGCAGCACGGCCTCGCCACGGTCGGCTGGGACGACGAGGGCGTGGCCGGGCATCGCTGGGACCTGGTGCGCGACGGCGTGCTCGTCGGCTACCAGCTCGATCGCGTGTTCGCGCCCCGCCTGGGTCTCGAGCGCTCCAACGGCTGCTCCTACGCCGATTCCGCACACCACGTGCCGATCCAGCGCATGGCCAATGTGTCGCTGCAACCCGATCCCGACCGCGACACCAGCACCGCCGAGCTCATCTCCCGCGTGGAGAACGGCATCTACATCGTCGGCGACAAGTCGTGGTCGATCGATATGCAGCGCTACAACTTCCAGTTCACCGGTCAGCGCTTCTTCCGCATCCGCAACGGCGAACTGGCCGGGCAGCTGCGCGATGTCGCCTACCAGGCCACCACCACCGACTTCTGGGGTTCGATGGAGGCGGTCGGCGGGCCCTCGACCTGGACGCTGGGCGGGGCGTTCAACTGCGGTAAGGCGCAACCCGGTCAGGTGGCGGCGGTCTCGCACGGCTGCCCCTCGGTCCTGGTGCGCGGCATCAATATTCTCAATACCCGCGCCGAAGCCGGACAGTAGGAAAGGACCGACACGGTGAGTGTGCTCCCCGCCCCCGAGGTCGTCGACCACGCGCTGCGGGCCTCCCGCGCGGACGAGGCCATGGTGATCGTCACCGACGCCCACGAGGCGTCGCTGCGCTGGGCCGGAAATTCCATGACCACCAACGGTTCCTCGGTCTCGCGGGACTGGGCGGTCGTGTCGGTGTTCCGTGACGGCCCCAACACCGCCCGCGTCGGCAGCGTCAGCTCCACCAGCGTGGATCCCGCCGATATCGAAGCCGTGGTGCGCGCCAGCGAAACCGCCGCCCGCACCGCCGAACCCGCGCGCGACGCCATGCCGCTGCTGCACCCGGACGCCGTCGACGCCGACACCCTCGACAAGCTGCTCGACTGGGACGGCGACCCGGCTACCACCGACATCGGCGTCTTCACCACGCTGGCAACCGATCTCGCCGCCGGCTTCGACGGCGCCGACCGCCTCTACGGTTTCGCCCACCACCAGATGCACTCCACCTGGCTGGGCACCTCCACCGGTCTGCGCCGGCGCTGGGTGCAGCCCACCGGCTCGGTGGAGATCAATGGCAAGCGGGGCGCGGGCGCGGAGCTGGCCAGCGCCTGGGTCGGCACCGGCACCACCGATTTCGCCGATGTCGACACCCGCGGCCTGCTGGCCGAACTGGCGCGCCGCCTGGACTGGAGCAAGCGCCGCGTCGACCTGCCCGCGGGCCGCTACGAGACGCTGCTGCCGCCCTCGGCCGTCGCCGATCTGATGATCTACATGGCCTGGACCATGGAGGGCCGGGGCGCGCACGAGGGGCACACCGCGTTCTCGCGGGCGGGCGGCACCCGAATCGGGGAGCGGCTGACCGGGATTCCGCTCACCCTGTACTCGGATCCGGGCGCGGCCGGGCTCGAGTACCGGCCGTTCGTGGCGACACCATCGTCGTCGGAGTCGCTGTCGGTGTTCGACAACGGCCTGACCGCGCAGCGCACCGACTGGGTCCGCGAGGGTGCGATCGAGTCGCTGGTCTACCCGCGTGCCACGGCCGCCGAATTCGACGCGCCGGTCACGGTGCCGGGTGAGAACCTGCTCATGACCGGCGGCGGCGAGGCCACCCTGCCGGACATGATCGCACGCACCGAACGCGGGCTGCTGCTGACCTGTCTGTGGTACATCCGCGAGGTCGATCCGGCCACGCTGCTGCTCACCGGTCTCACCCGCGACGGCGTCTACCTGGTCGAGAACGGTGAGGTCACCGCGGCGGTCAACAACTTCCGCTTCAACGAGAGCCCCCTGGATCTGCTGCGCCGGGTCAGCGAGGCGGGCCGCACCGAGATCACCCTGCCGCGCGAGTGGAAGGACTGGTTCACCCGGACGGCCATGCCGCCCTTGCGGATTCCCGACTTCCACATGTCCTCGGTGAGCCAGGCGACCTAGTCCATCCCGGCAGCCGCGCACCGAACACCTGAATCCGATTGCCGCCCATCCCGATCCGCGGCGCGCCGGGCGCCCTCCAGCCGCCTCGCACCTCGATCATGACGACTCCGGTGGCGATTGCCTGCGTGTGAGCGCGCGGATCATCGCGCGCCACCGCGAGGCACGGTGCGCCGAGACCGTCGGTCGCCGTGCTACTCCGCGCCAGGGAGAGGCCAATGGCTGGCCGGTGTGGGGCTGGCTGTGCCTGGCCGCGGGTATGGTCGCATTGGCGGGGCTGGCGCTGGCCGAGTCCCGGCGTCATGCGACCGCGCCGCTGCTGCCGCTGCCGGTGTTCCCGCGTCCACCGCCATGCTCGGGTGCGCGGCGCTGTGCGTGCTGCTGCCCCGGCACGCCACCCGCCACGGCTGAACACCCTGGCGGTGGCCCGATCGCGCGCGGATCAGTCCGCGCGCGGTCGGCGTGTGCACCGGTTCGGTTCCGCGCCATGGTTTCCCGACAACTTCTCGGGCCGTGAACGATGATTTGCCGATATCGGCTCCGACTTCATCGCAGAGACGGCAATCCCCCGCCGCTTCGTTCCACCCGTGAAGGAGTACCGCAATGAGCAAGGTAGTCACCGGCGCGAGCATGTCCCTCGACGGATACATCGCGGGCCCGGGCGAAACCGGATTCGAGCACCTGTTCGCCTGGTACCAGAGCGGTGATGTCCCGATCCCCAGCACCCACCCCGAGATCCCGTTCAACCTGACCCCCGAAGATGCCGGGTATCTGCGGGCCTGGCTCGACGGGGTCGGCGTCTACATCGTCGGCAAGCGCCTGTTCACCCTGACCGACGGCTGGGGCGGCGTGCACCCGGCGGACAAACCCATCGTGGTGGTCACCCACACCGTGCCCGACGAGTGGGTCGCCGACCATCCCGATGCGCCCTTCACCTTCGTCACCGGCGGCGTGAAGGAGGCCGTGGAGGTCGCGCGCGGCATCGCCGGCGCGAAGATGGTGGGCGTCAGCGGCGGCAATGTGGCCCGCCAATGCCTGGAACAGGGCCTGCTTGACGAGATCTGGGTCGATATCGTGCCGGTGCTGCTCGGCGGCGGCGTCCCGCTGCTGGGTGAACTCTCGAACGCGCCGGTCCTGTTGGAGGATCCCGAGATCGTCGCCGGCACCCGCGTCACCCACCTGAAGTACCACCTCCGCTGAGGCGCTGACCTCGGCCTGCACGGGGCGTGGTTGCGCTGTCGGCGAACCGGTTGTCGTGACGGTGGTTTCGCGCGCATCCTGGGTTGAGGCAACGTAATCATGTAATCGGGATGGTGGTCGTCGTGGACGACGAAGCTGCCCTCTCGTCGATGGACGAGAACGCGAACTCAGCGGCATCGACCCCGCAGCCCGGCTTCGGAACCCCCGACGCCGCGGCGATGGACGCCTACTCGCGCACGGTGATCGCGGTCGCCAAATCGGTGACACCGCACGTCGCCAGCGTGCAGACCCGCCGCGGCGGGGGCTCGGCGGTGGTCTTCACCGACGACGGCTTCCTGCTCACCAACGCGCACGTGGTGGGCGAGGCGAGCGAGGGAACCGTGGTGTTCGCCGACGGGCTGGAATCGAGATTCGATGTGGTGGGCGTGGATCCGCTCTCGGACCTGGCGGTGCTGCGCGCTCGCGGCGGCGCGCCGACCGCGGTGCGGCTCGGCGACGCCGACACCCTGGTGGTGGGCCAGCTGGTGGTCGCCGTCGGCAGCCCGCTCGGGCTGGCCGGATCGGTGACGGCGGGCGTGGTGAGCGCGCTGGGCCGGTCGGTGCCGGTGGGCAATCGCCGCGCCGCCCGCGTGATCGAGGACGTGATCCAGACCGACGCCGCCCTCAACCCCGGCAATTCCGGTGGGGCGCTGTCGGATTCGGCGGGCCGGGTGGTGGGGATCAATACCGCGGTCGCCGGCATCGGCCTGGGCCTGGCCATTCCGATCAATGCCACCACCCGCCGCATCATCAGCACCCTGCTCACCGAGGGCCGGGTCCGGCGCGCCTACCTGGGCGTGGTCGGGGTGCCCGCACCACTGCCCACCGCCGTGGCCGCCCGCACCGGGCAGGACGCCGGGCTGCGCATCGTCGAGGTGGTGCGCGGCGGCCCGGCCGAACGCGCCGGGCTGCGGCGCGGGGATCTGATGCTCAGCATCGCGCGCACCGAAATCCGTGACGCACAGGGGATTCAGCGGCAGCTGTTCGCCGACGCCATCGGCCGCTCGCTGCCGGTGACGGTGCTGCGCAACGGCGCGATGGTGGATGTCATCGCGGTGCCGGCGGAATTGACCGCCGACTGAATCGGCGGCCCGGTGCCAGAATGCCCGGGCGCTGCCCGGTGCCAGAAGGCCGGGCGCTGGCCTGTGTCAGGATGCCGAGCGCTGGTCCGCGGGGCCCGGCTGCCAGATCTCGGCGAGCTCGTCGAGCGGGATGTCCAGTGCGCGGCTCAGAGCCACCACGGTCCCGAACGCCGGGGTGGGCAGCCTGCCCGATTCGATCTTCCGCAGCGTCTCCGGCGAAATACCCGCGCTTGCGGCCACCTCCAGCAGCTCCCGGCCGCCGCGGGCGGCACGCAGCGCGGCGCCCAGGCGCCGGCCGGCTTCCAGCTGGGCGGGGGTGAGGGGCAGTCGGACCATGCCCGCCACCCTACGGTTGGTATTTAAATACCGCAACCCGCTATGGTCGGTATAAAAATACCGAAACGAGGAGGTTGTCATGGTGGAGCTCAAGAGCCCGGCCGAGATCGAACGCATGCGGGTGACCGGGCAGTTCGTGGCCGGAGTGCTGAACGAACTGCGAGAGAAGGCGCAGATCGGGGTGAATCTGCTGGAACTGGAGGCCGTGGTGCGCGACCGCATCCGCGAGCGCGGCGCGGTCTCCTGCTACTGGGACTACTCCCCCTCGTTCGGGCGCGGCCCGTTCCGCAACACCGTCTGCCTCTCGGTCAATGATGCGGTGCTGCACGGACTTCCGTTCGACTACACGCTGCGCGACGGCGACGTGCTGAGCATGGATCTGGCGGTGAGCATCGACGGCTGGGTCGCCGACTCCGCGGTCACCACCATCGTCGGCACCCCCGATCCCGAGGACGCGCGCCTGGTCCGCGCCACCGAGCAGGCGCTCGACGCGGCCATCGCGGCGGCGCGGCCCGGCAACACCATCGGCGACCTGTCCGCGGCCATCGCACAGGTCGCCCGCGCCGGCGGCTACCCGATCAACACCGAATTCGGCGGCCACGGCCTGGGCCGCACCATGCACGAGGACCCCCACGTACCCAACGACGGCCGCGCCGGGCGCGGCTTCCGGCTGCGCCCCGGCCTCACCCTCGCCATCGAGCCCTGGTTCGCGCGCGGCACCGACCGCATCGTCACCGATCCGGACGGCTGGACCCTGCGCTCGGCCGACGGTTCGCGCACCGCGCACTCCGAGCACACGATCGCCATCACCGACGCGGGCCCGCAGGTCCTCACCCGCGTGGCGTGACCGGTCCGGCCTGGGCACGGAAACCCGGACGGCACGTCGGGTTTCCGCGCCCGGCCGCGTGACGGGGATCGACGTCCGGGCTACGCGGATGCCCGGCGGATCCCAGCGTCACGGTCTCGGGGCCGCAAGGGCGCCACCCATCACGGATGTCCATCTACTGATCGACACAGATCCCTTCCATGACTGCGGGCTGCGCATTGTGCGCTTGACCACGTCGTTGTGATCAAGCTGCCGTCTCGCCGAACTAAGCGCCCGCTTAGTCTACATGTGACCGGAGCCACGGCACTCCGCGCTGACAATCCGGTCTCGGTTGGCCGAACACCTGGTCCTCGCCGCCGCGGTGCAGTACTTCACCACCATCGACGCCCCCTTCACCCCGCCCGCCCCCAAACCGGCGAGCTGACCCGAGCCCGCACCGGGTCCGCCCCGTCATTACGGGCCCGGCGCTCCCCACCGGCCGGGTGTCCCTCGCGCCCGGCCGGTGATCGAGTGAAACACTCTCTGGGAGATACTCATTCGATGGGTAACGACGACATCGCGCCGATCACCGGGGACGGCATCCGCGACACCGCCGCCGACGGCTCTCGTGACACCGCCGCGGTGGCGCATCTGGAGCTCACCCAGCGCCGCTTCCCCGAGGGCCAGCGCCGGATCTTCCTGGCCGCCGTCGACGCCTTCGCCGAACGCGGTTTCCACGCCACCACCACCCGCGACATCGCCGCCCGCGCCGGGCTGAGCCCCGCGGGCCTGTATGTGCACTTCGGCTCCAAAGAGGAAGTGCTCTACCGCATCTCGCTGTCGTCCATGCGCCTGACCCATCAGGTCGCGGTGGCCGCGTCCGCCGGCTCCGGCAGCGCCGCCGACCATCTCAGCGCCGTGGTGCGCGATCTGACCGTCTGGCATGCCGAGCACGCCGCCTCGGTGCGCGTGGTCCTGCACCACATGACCGATCTGACCCCCGAGCACCGCTCCGAGGTCGTCGACCTCCAGGTCGCCATTCACCGCCTGGTCCGCGATCTCGTGAGCCGGGGCCTCGCCGACGGCGTCTTCGACGTCTCCGACACCAATGCCGTCACGCTGGCGCTGATGTCGCTGTGCGTGGACACCGCGCGCTGGTACCAGAAGGACTACCGCCGCTCCCCCGAGGAGATCGGCGCCGACTACGCGGCGCTCGCGCTGCGGATGGTCGGGGCGAATCCCGCCTAGCCCGCCCGGCCGGCCGCGGGCAGGCCATCCATCACCAGATCGACTGCGCCGCTGAGATATTCGGGCGTCAGGGGCTCGCCGCGCAGCAGCAGCCGGAACCAGATCGCGCCGGCGAGCAGGTCCATGATCGCCGCCGGATCGCAGGTCGCGCCCAGTTCACCCCGGGCCATCGCGCGCTGGAACACCGGCTGCTCGCGGCCGAGCCGGTCGGCGAAGAACGACGCCCCGACCGCCGCCAGGTGCGGGCGCGCGGGGGCGGCCGCCAGCACGGCGATCGCGATGGGTGCGGTCGCCTCGGCGGTCAGCAGCCCCGCGATCGCCTGCGCGAGCGCCAGCAGATCGCCCCGCAGGCTGCCGGTGTCCGGCACCGGGAACGCCAGTACATCGGAGTCGATGAGCGCCGCGGCCAGCAGCGCGTCCTTGGCCGGCCACCACCGATACAGCGTCGTCTTGTTCACCCCCGACCGTTCGGCCACCGCCTCCATGGTCAGCCCGTCATAGCCCTTGGCCGCCAGCAGGTCCAGGGTCGCCCCGAAGATCGCCTCGGCCTGTCGCGGCCTGCCCGCCGATCGCCGTCCCGGTGTCGTCACTACCCCAAAATACAACACAACGTTGCGTTGTGTTTCCGGCACTGCTTTCATGGAAACGCAACGCAGCGTTGCATTTCGATTCGGGAGGTAGTCATGACGAGAACGCCGGTCCTGCTGGTCCACGGCATTCGGCTGAGCAGCACCTGCTGGGTGGAGGTGGGCGAGCATCTCACCCCGCAGCGCCCGGTCCTGGCGATCGATCTACCCGGCCACGGCACCCGCCGCGGTGAGCGCTTCACGCTGCCGGGCGCCGTCGAGGCCGTGCGCGCGGGTCTCGATCGACTCGGCGGATCCGCGCTGGTCGTCGGTCATTCCTTGGGCGGTCTCACCACCATCGCGGCCGCGGCGGCCCATCCGGACCAGGTAGCGGGCGTGATGCTCGCCGGCGCCACCCTGGTCCCGGGGCCCGCGCTGGCGACCCCGTTCCGGGTCATGCATCGCGTCCTGTCGTCCCGGCCCGACGGCGGACAGGCCCTCAGCGAGAAGGTCTTCGACCGTGCGGTGCCACCCCGGGTGGCCGCGGCGATCGCCCACGGCGGCATCGCCACCGAGGTGATTCCGGATGTGCTCGCCGCCGTATCCGGTTTCGATCCGGTTGCCGCGCTGGCGACCTACCCGGGCCCGGTACGCCTGATCAATGGCGGTCACGACCACTTCCGCCTGGGCGAACAGCGTTTCGTGCGTGTCTGCGCGAACGGCCGGCTTCTGATCGTGCCGCGCGCGGGCCACTATCTGCCGCTCACGCATGCCGCGACGTTCGCCGACCTGGTCGCAGACTTCGCGGCAGCGCGCGACGCCGCCCGCGAAGCCGTCTCCGCGCACTAGGCGCCGAACGGGTCAGCCCTGGCCGGTCAGTTCGCGGCCCACGGTACGGACCCGGCCGGGGTCCCCGCCTATGACGCGGCGCGTGATCCGCGCCGCCTGCCGGTTCCGGATAGGCTGCGGAGGTGGACAACCCGTTCGGGCCCGTGGGCACCGCGAACTACGTCAATCTCGTCACCTACAAGAAGGACGGCACGCCGGTCGGCACGCCGGTGTGGGCTGCGCTCGACAATGGCCGCCTCTATGTCTGGACCGTCACCGACAGCTGGAAGGTCAAGCGCGTCCGCCGCAATCCCGAGGTCACGGTGCAGGCGTGCGATCTGCGCGGCAAGACCCGCGGCGAGATCGTGAAGGCCAGCGCGACCGTGCTCGACGCGGCCGGCACCGAGCGGGTGCGCGATCTCATCAAGCGCCGCTACGGTATTCAGGGCTGGCTGGGCATCACCCTGAGCAAGGTGCGTCGGGGCAGCGCGGGCACCATCGGCATCGAAATCGTTCCGGCGTAACGGTATTCGTGCACGGCACGGCCGCCGGACCGGCTCGACCGGTCCGGCGGCCGTGCGCGTTTCCGCCCCCGGGTTCGAGCTACGGTTGATCCCCGGCGATGATCGCGCCGAGGAGTCCGCCGACACCGCAGCCGACAATGGCGCCGACCACGAAGAACCACACCCCGATCACCGCGCCGACCACGCAGCCGATGAGCGCCCCGGCCACGATCGACCCGGCGCTCGCCACATTCTGCAGCGCCGCGACATCCGCGTTCGGGGCGGCGATATCGGCCGGATCCGACGGCCGCACCGTCAATTCGGTCCCGGCCGCGTTCACCTCGGGTAGCACGTCGAGGGTGCGGTCGGCGGTCCGATAGACCAGCGGCAGTGCGGCGATGGTCTCCCCGGTGGGCGCGACGATGTTCACCGTGCCGTCGGTGAGTTCGAAGTGGCCCGCGGTGAGCGTGGTGGTGACCGCGCTGCGGTCCTGGGCCAGCGCGATGGAGTAATCGACACCTCGGTCGGCGCCGCTGATTCCGGGGGCGGCGACGGCGGGTTCACCGTGCGCGGTCACCGTGGCGACGCACAGGGCGGCGACGGAAAGCAAAGTGGTAGCGGCGATTCTGGCAATTCTCATGATGGTTCCCTGCGATCGAAGAGCCGATTCACCGCAGGGCCGAGCAGACGCATCCATCGGATACGCCGGAACACTGCAACTCGATTACGCATGCGCGAGGGCGCGGCGAATCGGGAAAATTCCCACATCGAATTATCTGACCCGGCAACGCCTTTCGAACGTCACCGGGTGACCCGGTGCCTGGTGACGAATACGAGGTCCGCCCCGAACGTGACACCGGGACGATTCTCATGATCCCCTCAGGCTGGAGGGCAGGGAAGACCGAGGTGCCGGGGTTGTCCGCCCTTGTCCTGCGCGTCACCCCGGCATGCCGCGACCGATCGAACAGACCGGTCGAATTCGATTACTCCAGTTCGCCTTCGGTTTCCAGATAGATCTGCCGCAGCCGATCCAGGGTGTCACTTTCGGGCTGTTCCCAGAGTTTCCGCTCCGCGGCCTCCAGCAAGCGCTCCGCAATACCGTGCAGCGCCCAGGGATTCGACTGCTCCATGAACTTCCGATTGGTCTCGTCGAAAACATAGGATTCCGCGAGCTTTTCGTACATCCAGTCGGCGACCACATTCGTGGTGGCGTCGTAGCCGAACAGATAGTCGACGGTGGCGGCCATTTCGAACGCGCCCTTGTAACCGTGCCGGCGCATGGCCTCGAGCCAGCGCGGATTCACCACGCGTGCCCGGAACACCCGGGTGGTCTCCTCGGACAGGGTGCGGGTGCGCACCGCGTCCGGGCGGGTGCTGTCGCCGATGTAGGCCTCGGGATTCTTGCCGGTCAGCGCGCGCACCGCCGCGACCATGCCGCCGTGGTACTGGAAATAGTCGTCGGAGTCGGCGATGTCGTGCTCGCGGGTGTCGGTGTTCTTGGCCGCCACCGCGATTCGCCGGTACGCGGTGCGCATGTCGTCCGCGGCGGGCGCGCCGTCCAGGTCGCGGCCGTAGGCGAAACCGCCCCAGGCCGTGTACACCTGCGCCAGATCGTCATCGGTGCGCCAGCTCTTGGAGTCGATGAGCTGCAGCAGGCCTGCACCGTAGGTGCCCGGCTTGGAGCCGAAAATCCTTGTGGTGGCCCGGCGTTCGTCCCCGTGCTCGGCCAGGTCGGCCTGGGCGTGGGCGCGGACGTAGTTGGATTCGGCGGGCTCGTCGAGCTCGGCGACCAATCGCACCGCGTCGTCCAGCAGCGCCAGCACATGCGGGAAGGCGTCACGGAAGAAGCCGCTGATGCGCACGGTCACGTCGATGCGCGGCCGGCCCAGTTCCTCGAGCGAGACGGCCTCGAGCCGGGTGACGCGGCGGCTGGCCTCGTCCCACACCGGCCGCACGCCCAGCAGCGCGAACACCTCGGCGATATCGTCGCCCGAGGTGCGCATGGCCGAGGTGCCCCACACCGACAGGCCCACCGAGCGCGGGTACTCGCCATGGTCGGCCAGGTACCGTGCGAGCAGCGAATCCGCCATGGCCTGACCGGTTTCCCACGCCAGCCGCGACGGCACCGCCTTGGGGTCGACCGAATAGAAGTTCCGGCCGGTCGGCAGCACATTGATCAGACCGCGCAGCGGCGATCCGCTCGGCCCGGCCGGAATGAAGCCGCCGTTGAGCGCGTGCAGGATTCGCGAGATCTCGACGCCGGTCTGCCGCAGCCGCGGCACCACCTCGGTCGCCGCGAAGCCCAGCACCGTGCGCACCTCGGCCAGGCGGGCCGGGACCTCGGTGATCCCGGCCGCCTCGGCGAGCTCGCCGGCCAGCAGGGTCTCGCTGACCGCGTCGATGGAGTCGACATCCCAGTCGACCTCCTGCATGGTCAGCACCAGTTCGCGCGCCAGCTTCTCGAACGCGTCCACCCGTTCGCGGGCCTCGTCCCCGGATTCGCTGAGCCCCAGCGCTTCTCGCAGCCCCGGGACATTGACCTCGCCGCCCCACAGCTGGCGGGCGCGCAGCATGGCCAGCACCAGGTCGACCTCGGCCTCCCCCGCCGGGGCCTGGCCGAGAATGTGCAGGCCGTCGCGGATCTGCACGTCCTTGATCTCGCACAGCCAGCCGTCGACGTGCAGCAGCATGTCGTCGAAGGATTCCTCGTCCGGCCGCTCGGTCAGACCCAGATCGTGGTCCATCTTGGCCGCGCGCATGAGCGTCCAGATCTGCTGGCGGATGGCGGGCAGCTTGGCCGGGTCGAGCGCGGAGATATTGGCGTGCTCGTCGAGCAGCTGCTCCAGACGCGAGATGTCGCCATAGGTTTCGGCGCGCGCCATGGGCGGGATCAGGTGGTCGACCAGGGTGGCGTGAGCGCGGCGCTTGGCCTGGGTGCCCTCGCCCGGGTCGTTCACCAGGAACGGGTAGATCAGCGGCAGGTCGCCGAGGGCGGCATCGGTGCCGCACGAGGCCGACATGCCGAGGGTCTTGCCCGGCAGCCACTCCAGATTGCCGTGCTTGCCCAGGTGCACCACGGCGTCGGCGGCGAAGCCCTCCGGCGCGGCCAGCCAGCGGTAGGCGGCCAGATAGTGGTGGCTCGGCGGCAGATCCGGGTCGTGATAGATGGCCACCGGGTTCTCCCCGAACCCGCGCGGCGGCTGCACGATGAGCACCACATTGCCGAAACGCAGTGCGGCGATGACGATCTCGCCCTTCGGGTCCGCGGACCGGTCGACATAGAGCTCACCCGGCGGCGGTCCCCACGCCTCGATGACGGCCGCACGCAGATCCTCCGGCAGCGTCTCGAACCACCGCGTGTACAGGTCCGCGCCGATCCGAATCGGGTTGCCCTCCAGCTGTTCGGCGCTCAGCCAGTCCGGATCCTGCCCGCCCGCGGCAATGAGCGCGTGGATCAGCGCGTCACCATCGGCCTCTTCCAAGCCCGGGATCTCCCCCGCCGCGCCGAGATCGTAACCGGCGAGCCGCATTTCGGTGAGCAGCCGGATGGCGCTCGCAGGCGTGTCCAGGCCGACCGCATTGCCGATCCGGGCATGCTTGGTCGGATACGCCGACAGCACCAGGGCGACCTTCCTCCGGTCCGCCGGAATGTGCCGCAGCCGCGCATACCGCACCGCGATGCCCGCCACCCGTGCCGCGCGCTCGGGATCGGGCACATACGTCGACAGGCCGTCGGCGTCGAACTCCTTGAACGAGAACGGCACCGTGATGATCCGCCCGTCGAACTCCGGCACCGCCACCTGCGTGGCCACATCCAGCGGAGACAGGCCGTCGTCATTGGCCTCCCACTGCTCGCGGCCACTGGTCAGGCACAGGCCCTGCAGGATCGGCACATCCAGATCCGCGAGCGCGCCCACATCCCACGCCTCGTCGTCGCCGCCCGCCGACGCGGTCGCGGGCTTGGTGCCGCCGGCCGCCAGCACCGTCACCACGAGCGCGTCGGCCGTGCGCAGTTCGGCCAGCAGTTCCGGCTCCGCGGTGCGCAGCGAGGCGCAGTACACCGGCAGCGCCCGCGCGCCCTTGTCCTCGATGGCCGAGCACAGCGCGTCGATGTAGCCGGTGTTCCCGGCCAAATGCTGGGCGCGGTAGTAGACCACCGCCACCGTCGGGGCGTCCGCCGCGACCGGGCGCGAATCCCGTTCCAGCGCACCCCAGCTCGGCATCTCCACCGGCGGCTCGAAGCCGTGCCCGGTGAGCAGCACCGTGTCGGACAGGAAGTTGTGCAGCTGCAGCAGGTTTCGCGGGCCGCCCGCCGCCAGGTAGTTGTGGGCATCGGCGGCCACGCCGCCCGGCACCGTAGAGCACTCCATGAGCTCGGCGTCCGGCGCGATCTCACCGCCGAGGGCGACCAGCGGAATCCCGCTGGCACGCACCGTCTCCAGCCCCGGCTCCCAGGCCCGTTTGCCGCCGAGGATGCGCACGATCACCAGCTCGGCGCCGTCGAGCAGGGCGGGCAGGTCCGCCGGCAGCAGGCGCGCGGGATTGGCGAGCCGATACGCGGCGCCGCTCGCACGCGCGCTCAGCAGGTCGGTATCGGAGGTGGACAGCAGCAGGATCACAGGTTTCAGGCCTTCCTAGGGTGACGCGCCCAGCACGGTTCGGCGCCCGCCGGGAAGGTCTGACTGTCACAGTGGCGCGACCGCACCGGAATTGCACCGGATTCTTCCGTTCGACGAGCTCGCCGATGCTATCGCGCCGACTCCGCGAGGCCGATATCGCGCCCGGATCACAGTGCGGCAAAGGCTCCTCCGAGCTCCTTCGAGCCCAACTGGGCGCCACGTACGCTGCCCGTATGCCAACCACTCCAGGATGGGTCAGGCGGAACCGCTTTGCTGCCTGGTCGGGATACTTTTGCGCATTGGTTGCCTTCGCAACGCTGGCCATGACCCTCACGGCCGCCGGCACCGGTCACACCGAGTGGGCGATGCTCGCCGGAATCGTCTGCGCCGCGACCGTCCTGTTCGGCACCACGGTCATGACCACCACCGTCCACCGCGACCACGTCGACCACCACAACGTCCCGAGCCTCCTCAACGACACCTGGGAAACCACCCCCGCCTTCGCCCGCCGCCGCGGCGCCCCCAGGGCCATCGAACCCCACCGCATGCGCTGACCCGCCGGATCTTCCACCACGATTCCGGGGCCCACGCCCCGGAATCTTTCTGTCCCGGGCCCCCACTCCGCACCGCGTTCATTACTCCGCACCGCGTTCATCCCCTCCCGGAAAGACCGACTGCGGCTCCGTGATCCATGCTCCTGGTTCGTCACGGACCGACCTGCGCGCAACATATGCTCAGATCGCAATATCTCTAGATGCGGATACTTGCGGGAGCTGATCCGTCCCGTTCCCGGCCCGTAGGTGCCCGACCTCGGCATCCTCCGTAGGCTGGGGGCGTCATGACGCGAACCGATCCCGATTCCTGCCCGGGCGTGCTGCGCCTGCACCAAGCGGCGGATGGTCCCCTCGCTCGCATCCGGGTGCCGGGCGGACACCTCTCCCCCGGCCAGGTGCAGGCCCTGGCCGCCGCGGCCGTCGATCTGAGCGACGGCAATATCGAGCTCACCTCCCGCGGCAATGTGCAGTTCCGGCAGGTGCGGGATGCGGCCGCGCTCACCGAGCGGCTGACCGACGCGGGCCTGTTACCCAGCGCGACGCACGAGCGGGTGCGGAACGTCGTCGCCTCTCCCCTGTCCGGGCGGGTCGGCGGGTGGACCGATGTGCATCCCCTGGTGCCGGCGCTCGACGAAGGTTTGCAGGCGCATCCGCGACTGGCCGACCTGCCCGGCCGGGTGCTGTTCACCCTCGACGACGGTCGCGGTGATGTCAGCGGACTGGGCGGGGATATCGGTGTGTACGCGCTCGACGAGAACACCTACGCACTCCTGTTGGCAGGCAAGGACTCCGGTATCCGCGTATCCCCCGCCGACGCCGTGGATCTCATGCTCGCCGCAGCGCACGGTTTCCTGGAGCTGCGCGACGGCCAGTGGCGGTTGCACGAGATCCCGGACGGCGGCGCCCGACTGACCGATCACCTGCTGACCGCCCGGCCCGGCCTCGACGCGTCCGGCGACCCCGTCGAACTGCCGGTGCGCCAAGACATTCCGATCGGCTGGCTGAATCAGGACGACGACCGGGTCGCGCTCGGCGCGGGCGTCCGGCTCGGCTCGCTGCCCGCCCGCACCGCCGAGTTCATCGCCGCCGTCGAGCGTCCCGTGTTCCTCACCCCGTGGCGCAGCCTGGTCCTCACTGATCTCGACGAATGGACGGCCGAGCAGGTGGTCCGCGTCCTCGCCCCCATGGGCCTGATCTTCGACGCCAACTCTCCCTGGCTGCTGGTCAGCGCCTGTGCCGGCCGCCCCGGCTGCGCCAAGTCGCTCACCGACGTCCGCGCCGACGCCACCGACGCCGTGGACACCGGCCGCGTAGTCCCCACCGGCGCACCACAATTCGCGCGCGAAGGCCTCGACGCCGACGACATCGTGGCCGCCGGCCGCCAGCACTGGTCGGGCTGCGACCGCCGCTGCGGCCGCCCCAAGGGCGCGGTCACCGACATCATCGCCACGACCGACGGCTACCGCATCGTCCCGTCCCCATAGGCCGAGGTCGTCGTTACCGAGTACGAACCCGCGTCTGTCCCCCGCCAGTCCCGCCCGCGCCACCGGTCAACCCCGTCTGCCGCCCCGGCAACGCACACCTGCCGTGCCAGGCCATTCGCACCGCCCTGCGGGCACGCTGCCCAGGCCGCACCACCACGAAGTCCCCGCTGGGCATGCCGCCGCGGGTTGTCGCGCATGCTGGTGCACAGTGGGTCCAAGGCAGCGGCGAGCATCGGAGACGGGAGGCGGTCATGGCTGTGCCTGAGCTCAGCGATGAAGAGATCGCGGCGATGTCGGACGATGAGCGGCGGGAGCTGATCGGGCGTTTGCGGCTGCCGCCCGAGCGGTTGCTGCCGCGGCCGGAGGTGGTGCGGATGCATCGGCGGGTCCGGTTGGCGCTCATGGTCGGCGGCTGTCTCGCGCTGATCCCGTGGATCGTGTACCTGGGGTTCTCGCTACCGGCGGAGTATCACGCGCGGAACTGGTCGCTGGCCTGGATCGGGTTCGACATCGCGCTGGTGCTGATGATGGCGGCCACCGCCTACCTGGGTTGGAAGCATCGGGTGGTGCTGCTGCTCCCGGCCTTCGGCACCGGGATCCTGCTGCTCGTGGACGCCTGGTTCGACATCGTGACCGCCGAGGCCGGGGATGTGTGGGTGTCGGCGGGCACGGCGGTGATCGGTGAGATCCCGCTGGCGCTGTTGCAGATCACCGGCGCGATCATGCTGCTGCGCTTCCTCATCCTGGCGCACCCGCTCAACGATCCGGCGGTCAGTCCGTTCCGGACCCGGCTGCCGTTCTGACCCGGTGCAATTCGAGCGTGCAGCACTTCACGCTGCCGCCGGACTTGAGCAACTCCGACAGGTCGATCCCGACCGGCTGGTAGCCGCGGGCCCGCAGCTGCTCGGCCAGGCCGACGGCCTTCTCGCTGAGGAAGACGTGGTAGCCGTCGCAGACGCCGTTGAGGCCCAGCACATTCGCGTCCTCCTCGTCGGCGATGAGGGCGTCCGGGTACAGGCCGGCCAGCAGCCGGGCGCTGGGCCCGCTGAAGGCGCCCGGGTAGTACGCGATGGTGTCGCCGAGCACCATGAGCGCGGTGTCGAGGTGATAGAACCGCGGATCCACCAGATCCAGCGAGACGACCGGTAGTCCGAAGAACTCCGCCACCTCCTCGTGCGCGCCGGGAGCGCTGCGGAATCCGGTCCCGGCGAGGATCCGGTCGGCGGCGATGGCGAAATCGCCTTCGCCCTCATTGGTTTCGCGGGCGGCGGCCACCGTGGCGAATCCGCGGGCCGCCATCCACGCGTGGAAGGCCGGACCTTCCTGTGCGCGTTCGGGATTGGCGAAACGGGCCGAGAGCGCCCGGTCCCCGATGACGAGTCCGCCATTGGCGGCGAACACCATATCGGGCAGTCCGGCAACCGGTTCGATGACCTCGACCCGATGCCCGTGCGCCTCGTAGGCGGCGCGCAGCCCGTCCCACTGGGACAGGGCCAGGGCGCGGTTCACCGGGTCGGCGGTGTCCATCCACGGATTGATGGCGTAGGTGACGTCGAAGTGTTCCGGGCGGCACATGAGATAGCGGCGGGAAACGGGCCGGCGGGCGGCGGGATCACGGGCGGGCAGCGTGGCTACGGACGTCAACGAGACTCCCTCGGAAGCGGCGCGGACGGGGCTGATCTGAAGGTAGGTGGCGTACCGTTGTGCTCGAAATAGCGAATCGTTGCGCTGATCTCCGGATCAGTGGCGATTCGTTGCGTGCCACCCATGCGTGCGCATCATTGCGAAAGGGGCGAGCATGGACGAGCTGGACCGGCGGATCCTGGCGCACCTGCTCAAGCACGCGCGCGCGTCCTTCCAGGACATCGGCTCCGAGATCGGCCTGTCCGCGCCCGCGGTCAAGCGGCGGGTCGACAAGATGGTGGCGGGCGGGCAGATCACCGGCTTCACCGCGGTGGTGAACCCTGCCGCGCTGGGGTGGCGCACCGAGGCGTATGTCGAAGTCTTCTACCGCGACAACATCTCCCCCGCCGAACTACGCCGCAGCCTCGAACCCATTCCGCAGGTGGTCGGGGTGTGGACGATCGCCGGTGAGGCCGATGCCCTGGTGCACGTGATGGCCACCGATATGGCCGAGATCGAGGCGACCGTCGAGCGTATTCGCGAGAACGCGCGGGTCGGGCGCACCCGCAGCAATATCGTCATGTCCCGGCTGCTCGAACGACCCCGCACCTGATGCGGCCCGGCCGTGAACGGTCCACTGTGCCAGCTGAACCCCGCCGTGAGGCGGCCCGAACCCGGTCGCCAGGTGTCGGCGCACGACCCGCTCAGCGCGGCCTCGACGGCGAAATCTAGGGTGGACTCCATGTCCGACGTGCGTGCCAGCTACCTCAAAGACGGGGCCGAGATCTATCGGCGCTCGTTCGCGACCATCCGGGCCGAGGCCGATCTGGCCCGGTTCCCGGCGGATGTGTCGCAGGTGGTGGTGCGCATGATCCACGCCTGCGGGCAGGTGGATCTGGCCGGTGACGTCGAGTTCAGCACCGATGTGGTGGCCAAGGCTCGGGCCGCGCTGCAGGGCGGCGCGCCGATCCTGTGCGACGCCAAGATGGTCGCCTCGGGCGTGACCCGCAAGCGGCTGCCCGCCGGCAACGACGTGCTGTGCCTGCTCGACGATCCCCGGGTGCCGGAACTGGCCGCCCGCATGGACAACACCAGATCGGCTGCGGCGCTGGAACTCTGGAACGACCGGCTCGACGGCGCGGTGGTGGCCGTCGGCAATGCGCCGACCGCGCTGTTCCACCTGCTGGACATGCTGGACGCGGGCGCGCCCCGGCCCGCCGCCGTGCTCGGCATTCCGGTCGGGTTCATCGGGGCCGCGGAATCCAAGCAGGCCCTGGCCGAATACGGCGGTGTCGAATTCCTGACCGTGCGGGGCCGGCGCGGCGGCAGCGCCATCACCGCCGCCGCCCTCAATGCGATTGCGAGCGAACAAGAATGAGCAAGCTCTGGGGTGTCGGGCTCGGACCCGGCGATCCGGAACTGGTGACGGTCAAGGCCGCGCGGATCATCGGAGAGGCCGATGTCATCGCCTTCCACAGCGCCCGCCACGGCCGCAGCATCTCCCGCGCCATCGCGGCCCCCTACATGCGTGCGGGTCAGCTCGAGGAGCACCTGGTCTACCCGGTGACCACCGAGACCACCGACCACCCGGGCGGCTATCACGGCGCGATCGACGAGTTCTACGAGCGTGCGGCCGGGGTGC
>NZ_JBHZCS010000072.1:19324-51180 GCF_042755705.1 Nocardia sp. NPDC059154 | reverse complement strand
CGCCCTGGCCACCACTGCGGTCGCCGCGACCGCGGTGGTGGCCGGTTGCAGCAGCACCTCCGACAAATCGGCCTCGGCGGCACCCAATCCGGCCCCCGCCAAGAACGACCCGGCCGCCGCCAAGAAACAGGGCAATGTCCTGGCCAGTACCAGCGACGTTCCGGTCGGCGGCGGCATCATCAGCGGTGACACCGTGATCACCCAGCCCGTCGCCGGCACCTTCGACGGGTTCTCGTCCACCTGTACCCACCTGGGCTGCAAGGTGAATGCCGTCGAGGGCGGCCTGATCAAGTGCCCGTGCCACGGCAGCACATTCAACCTGGACGGCACGGTCGCCGGCGGTCCCGCGCCGCGCGCGCTGGACCCCAGGGCCATCCGCGTCGACGGGGATCAGATCGTCTCGGCCTGATCTCACCCGTCATCGAGCTCGACGCCAGGGAGAGCGTCGAGCCGCCCCGAGCTCGGCTCCGGGCGTGTCGAGCTATCTGCTCTCAGCACCGACCTGACCGCCCCCGCACGCCTCGAGCTGCGGGGGCGGATTCCGTCCGGGCGCGTCGCCCGGGTGGGGGCTGCGAAGTGCGGGATAGTGGGCGCAGTGGTCTTTTGCCCATTGCGGCCGGTTGCGCCCAGGATGGTGATTTTCGGACGTCTGACCACTGGTAACGGTTCCATCACGAAGCTTGCCAGAAAGTAACTGGTGTTGCCAGAGTGAACAGCTGGGTCTGGTGTTACTAGTGGGAAGGGAGGGGCGCTCCGCCCCGAGCGCCGTCCGCTTATGAAGCCAAGCATCACTAAGGCCGGAATCTGCACCGCCGTCACCGCCGCGGCGATCACCACCGTGGCCGGGATCGTCCCGGTCGCCGCCCTGGCCGCGCCCGCGCTGCCGGAGCTGCCCCAGAAGCTCGCCGGGAAGACCATCTTCCTGGACCCGGGCCATCAGGGCGACAATCACACTCAGGATGAGAACAAGCAGGTCAGCGATGGTCGCGGTGGCACCAAGGCGTGCCAGACCACCGGTATGACCAGCCTGCACGGCATTGCCGAGCACACCATCAACTGGAATGTCGCGCAGCTGGTGCGCACCTCGCTCGAGGGCCTGGGCGCGCACGTGGTCATGAGTCGCCCCGACGACACCGGCTGGGGTGGCTGCATCGACGATCGGGCCAAGGCCGCCAATGCCTCCGGCGCCGATATCGCCCTCAGCATCCACGCCGACAGCGGTCCTGCCGACGGGCGCGGCTTCCACCTCATCGTGCCGGCGTTGCCCGTCGCCGACGCCAAGGTCAACGAGGTGCAGGGCGGCGCTGGGCTGACCGCCAGCAAGGCGATGCGAGATACCTACGTGCAGAGCGGGTATCAGGTCGCCACCTACAACGGGGCGGTCGACGGACTTCAGACCCGCTCCGACATCGCCGGGCCCGCGCTGACCACCGTGCCGGACGTATTCCTCGAAATGGGTAACGGCGCCAATGCCGAGGACGCGCAGCAGCTGGAATCCCCCGAGGGACAGCTCAAGCACGCCGTCACCATCACCACCGGGATCGCGTCCTACCTGCTCGGCGTGCCGGTGCCCGCCGACGCCGGGCCGGTGTCCGAGCCGGGAACGCAACCGGGACAACAGGTTCCGGCGCAGCCCGCCGAGCCGCAGCCGCAGCCCGCGCGGGCCCCCATCCCGGCGCCGGCGCCGCAGGCCGGCGCTCCTGTGGAGCCGAATCTGGCTGAGGCGCAACAGAATCCGGCTGCGGCGCAGACACCGCAGGCGGCGGTTCCGCAGGCGCAGCCGGCCGTGGTGCCGGCGCAGGCGCCCCAGGCCGCTGTTCCGGCGACGCCGGCCCAGGCGGGACAGGCCCCGGCGCAACCGGAGCCGACGCCTGCTCAGCAGGGGCAGGCGTCGACGTTCCCGGCGCAGCTTCCCGGGTATGCGGCGGCGCCTGCACCGTTGCAACTGAATCCGGCTCCGGCGCCACAGAATCCGGCTCCGGCGCAGCAGCCGGGTGAAGCGGCGCTCGAGGGCAGTCTGCAGGTTGCCCAGCAGCTCGCCGATCAGTTCCTGAAGACCTGGCAGCAGTCGCAGACGCCGGGTACCCAGCCGCAGGCCGCGCCGCAGCCGGGCACGCCGCCGCAGACCGGCGCCCAGCCGCAGGCGGCGCAGCCCGCACCGCCGGCGCAGACCAAGCCCGTCGCGCGGCCGATCGCGGATCAGCTTGCGCCGCAACGGCAATCGCCGGGCACTACGGGCGGTCAGGGGACTCCGGCCACGCCGGCCGTCCCGGGTACGCAGTCGACTCCGGGCGTGCAGGCCCCGGGTGCACAGGCTCCGGGTGCGCAGGCCCCGGCTGCCCAGGTTCCGGGTGCGCAGGCCCCAGCGACCGACAAGAATTCCAAAACCACTCGGCTGGACGGGATTTCCGTGAGTTCGCTGGTGCAGCTGGCCGTAAAGTTCCTCGGCCCGCTCGCCAAGATGCTCACGGGCGATTCCGGTCTCGCTTCCGACGCGGTCAACCTGGCCTACAGCCTGGTGTCGGTGCTGACCAGCACGTTGCTGAGCACGGCCACCAAGTAGTCCGTATCAGTGCGGTACGAATCATCAGTGCGGTACGAATCGCCCCCGCTCCGAATCCTCCGGAGCGGGGGCGATTTTCGTCCACATCGGCCCCATCCGAACCGCTCGGCATCCGGTGTGCCGTATCGGGCGAAGAGCCGACATTGGGGCAAACATTCCGCGATCCGAGCGCGCGGGGGTAGCTCGCCATCAACTGCCTGGACAGCGTGGTCGTGGCAGCTCACCGGCGCACGAGCGGACAACCTCGTGTCCGGTGGTTGGCAAGCATCCGGCGCAGGAGTTGCATGAATTCGGGTCGGGTCGGACGGCCGGTGTAATCGACTCATCGATCGAGGTGGATGATGGCGCTCGGTGTGGGTTTGAGTATCGGCACGGTGAATACGGTCTGCTCCACGGCGGCGGATCGATCCGGAAAGCTTCCGCACGGCCGTCGGGGTGCGCCTCCGGCCACCTGGCGCACCACCCTCACCTTCGACAGTTCGGGCACCGCCCGGGTCGGCCGCATTCCCCGGCACGGGCGGGTCATCACCGAATTCGCGGACCTCGCCCAGCAGGGGGCTCCGGTCGCGCGGGTCGGGCATCGGGCGCTGTCGGCCGCGGATCTGGTGGCGACGGTGGCCTACAGCGTGGTGGCGGAGGTGCTGGGGCAGGCGCCGGCGGGGCTGCTGGGCGCCGGTGACACGGGAATCGCGGTGACCCATCCGGCCGGATATCCCGCCGCCCTGGTGGCGGAGCTGCGCACCGCCCTCGACGGCGTCGGCCTCACCCGGGCCGGCCTGGTGGCCGAGCCGATCGCCGCCGTGTCCTGGCTGGCTGCCGAACGGGGGCCGCTCACACCGGGTTTGGCGCTGGTCTACGACCTCGGCGGGTCCGGGCTGGATGTCACGCTGCTGCGGGTGGGCATGGGCGCGCCGAGTAATCCCATCGTCGGATCATCGCTGCACTCGGTCGAATTCGGGGGCCGGGCCTTCGGGGACCTGGTGGCGCGCACACTGCGGCGCACGGCCGGATCCCAGGTGGTGCCGCGCGGGCTCTCGGACGCCGATTCGGGCGAGTTGCGCAGCGAGCACATTCGCCGTTCGCTGGCGCTGGTCTACCGGTGCCTGCGCATCGCGGACGTCACCATGGCCGATGTGGATCGGATCCTGGTGGTCGGCGGCGCGGCGCGGCCGCCGGAGGTGGCGCAGGTGCTCGCCAAGGAGCTGGCGCGTCCGGTGATGGTGGCCTCCGATCCGGAGCGCACGATCGCCGATGGCGCTGCCATCGCGGCCCGGCAGGCGCTGATCGCCCAGGGTTCGGGGAGCCATCGGCCTCGTTCACTGACGGGTCTGTTCCGGCGCGTCACCAGGGTGGCAGCGCTCTGAAGTGATCATTTGTCCTGCTACTCGCCGGTTCGCCGCGGCCTCGCGTGCTAACCGGCGCTAACTCGTGCAAGCATCTTGCGAACGGGCTGTTGACGCCTCTCCTGTTTGGTGTAACTATGGGATACACATAACGCCACTGACTGGAGAGGTGACGACGATGTCTCCGACCACGACCCCCCTTGACGACCCCGTGGTTGCCGAAGCTCAGGAGTACGCCAACAAGCTGCTGCTGCTCTCGGAAGGGTCGGTGAACAAGCACTTCGACCCCTACGAGGACATCGACTGGGACAACCCCGACTTCGACGCCAACGCCCGCCCCGAGCGCTGGATCCTGCCGGAGTCCGCGGACCCCCTCGGTCGCCACGACTGGTACCAGTCGCTCACGGTGGAGCGGCAGATCGAGGTGGGCAAGTACCGGCAGGCCAATATCGCCAAGGTCGGCCTGCAGTTCGAGTCCATCCTGATCAGCGGCATGGTGAACCACACCTTCTCGCTGCCCAACGGTGACGCGGAGTTCCGCTACTGCACCCACGAGATGGCCGAGGAACTCAACCACACCCTGATGTTCCAGGAGATGGTGAACCGCATCGGCGCGGACGTCCCGGGCATGGGCCCGCTCGTCCGGCAGCTGCGCCTGTTCGGCGTGCCGGTTGCCATCGCGTTCCCCAACCTGTTCTTCATGGCCGTGCTCGCCGGCGAGGAGCCGATCGACCACATCCAGAAGCAGATCCTGCGCTCGGGTGAGGAGGTGCACCCGATCATGCGCGGCGTCATGAGCATTCACGTCGCCGAGGAGGCGCGCCATATCTCCTTCGCGCACGAGTTCCTCAAGCATCACGTGCCGGAGCAGAACGCGGCCAACCGCTTCATCCTCTCGATCGCCATGCCGATCGTCATGTTCATCCTGGGCCGCTCCATCGCGACCCCGCCGAAGAAGTTCTTCCAGGAGTTCGACATTCCGGAGCAGGTGCGCAAGGAGCTGTTCTACGGCTCCAAGGAGGCCAAGCAGGTCTTCAGCGACTACTTCATCGACGTGCGCGCGCTGGCCCACGAGATCGGCCTGATGAACCCGATCTCCAAGCGGGTCTGGAAGCTGCTCGGCATCGACGGCCCGGCCTCGCGCTACCGCTCGGAGCCGATCCGCTCCGGCAAGGCCGCGTAGGGGAGGGGGACGTACAGTGCCGTACGTTGTCACCCAATCCTGTTGCAGCGACGCGTCCTGCGTCTACGCCTGCCCGGTCAACTGCATCCATCCGACCCCGGACGAGCCGGACTTCCTGACCGCGGAAATG
Source organism: Nocardia sp. NPDC059154 (assembly GCF_042755705.1). Lineage (NCBI taxonomy): Bacteria > Bacillati > Actinomycetota > Actinomycetes > Mycobacteriales > Nocardiaceae > Nocardia > Nocardia sp. NPDC059154. The sequence continues at coordinate 45,961 of NZ_JBHZCS010000072.1, read as the reverse complement.
CTCTACGTCGACCCGCAGGCCTGCGTGGACTGCGGGGCGTGCGCCACCGCGTGCCCGGTGGACGCCATCACGTCGTCGAAGAAGCTGACTTCCGAGCAGCTGCCGTTCATCGAGATCAATGCCGACTTCTACCGGCAGGAACGGCCGCGGCCGCTGCTGGCGCAGCCGATTCCGGCCGCGGAGGTCAAGCCCGGGCGGGAGCCGCTGCGGGTGGCGGTCATCGGCTCCGGGCCCTCGGCCATGTACGCGGCCGACGAACTGCTCACGCAGCCCGGTGTTTCCGTGACCGTGTTCGACAAGGTGACCACGCCCTACGGCCTGGCCCGCTTCGGTGTCGCGCCCGATCACACCAAGACTCGCAAGGTCGGGGACCTCTTCGACGTGATCTCGGCGCAGCCGGGCTTCGGGTCCTACCTGAATGTGAATGTGGGACAGCATGTCTCGCACGAGGAGCTGCTGGCGCACCACCACGCGGTGATCTACGCGGTCGGCGCGTCCTCGGACCGCAAGCTCGGGATTCCGGGGGAGGGGCTGCCGGGCAGTACCTCCGCCACCGGCTTCGTGGCCTGGTACAACGGGCACCCGGATCAGGCGGGCCGGTTCTTCGACCTGTCGCACCGCCGCGCGGTGATCGTGGGCAACGGCAATGTGGCGCTGGACGTCGCGCGGATTCTCACCGCCGATCCGGAACTGCTGGTCGGCACCGATGTCTCGCAGCGGGCGCTGAACGCCCTGCGGCGCAGCAATATCGAGGAGGTGGTGATCCTCGGGCGGCGCGGTCCGGCCGAATCCGCCTTCACCGTGCCGGAATTCGTGGGCCTGCTGGGCGCGGATGTCGACATCGTGGTCGAAGGTGAGATTCCCGAGATCGTCGAGGGCATGTCGCAGAAGGTCGAGCACAAGCTGAAGCTGTTGCGCGGCTTGGCCGATCGGCCGGTGGGCGGTCGCAAGCGTATCGTCTTCCGGTACCTGTCGGCGCCGGTCGCGATCGCGGGCGTGGACCGAGTGACCGGGGTCGAGGTGGTGCGCAACGAGCTCGTCACCGGCGATGACGGTGCGGTGCACGCGGTCCCGACCGGGGAGATCGAGACCCTCGACGCCGGACTGGTGCTGACCTCGGTGGGCTACCGGGGTGTGGCCCTGCCGGGCGTACCGTTCGACGAGCGGGCCGGGGTCATCCCGAATCTGGACGGCCGGGTGCTCGAGGAGTCCGGCGGCTCGGTGGTGCCGGGTGCCTATGTCACCGGCTGGATCAAGCGCGGTCCGACCGGGTTCATCGGCACCAACAAGTCCTGCGCGCAGCAGACCGTGTGTCAGCTGGTGGACGACTTCAATGCCGGCCGCCTGGCGCAACCGGCGCACAGCGCAGGCGATTTCGACCGACTGGTCGGTGAGCGTCAACCGCACGCCATCCGTGGCGGCGCGGTCAACCGCCCCCGTCGCAAGCTTTCCCTGATGGTGCGCCGCTGACCCACCCCGGTCAGCGCCGCCCATGAAGGCCGTCGCACGCCAACCCCCTGCGCGTGCGGCGGCTTTCGCCGTTTCGTCCCTTTTGTGGCCGGTCTTCCCCTGCCTCGGTGGGCTTCTCGTATTACCGGTAATGACTTTTTGTGCTGGGCAACGTATCCGGTCGCGCACCGACTGCGAATTTTCATGGGTGGAGCGGAGGCACTGTACCGATGTTGTTGTGCGAGTTGTAATGCTGTGTTTGCTCGCTGCGACATCTGCGGTAGTAGAGAATATTTCATTGCGAATCACGGACGGTAAAGCGGCTCGCGTGGGGTAATCCGGGGCAGCTACCGACCAGTGATCGGAAGTCCACACCCCCGTACTGGCACTGCGGTCTGATTTTTCGGACACTCTTCGCCTACCGGTCGGTATGAATTATTTGTTCGCTGAGTTGTAGCTATTGAGAAAGACTGTTCGGTTGCTTTCATCGTGCAGTTGGATTCGATCTTGTTCGGACGATTCTGTGACCAGTAGATTCGCTATCTTCGCTACTGGACGCGAAATCTTTTCTCCCAATCCGATATTCGAGTACCGCAATCGCCAGCTAACCTGAACGCGCTGTTTGGAAAACGACCGCGACCACATGGTTGGTACGCCCGTGGGCCGTGGTCTCGGTGCGTTGACGGGATAGCAATGACAGTTGGCTTTGGCATGAGCATCGGCACAGTGAACTCCGTCTGGGCGACCACGGCCGGTGATCGGAACCGGCCCGCGGTGCGCGTTCGCCGGACCGCCGTCACCTTCGACAGCGCCGGCGGCCCGCAGATCGGGGGCATTCCCCACTTCGTCCCGGTGGTCACCGACTTCGCCGATCTCACCAGCGAGCCGGACCCGGTGGTCATCGGCGGTCGCATCTGGTCCCCGGCGGACCTGGTGGCGGCCGTGGTGAACGGGCTCATCGAGACCAACGCCCCCGAGGCCCCCGCCGTAACCACCTATCCCGCTTGCTATTCGGACAAACACGTCACGCGATTGCGGCGGGCACTGGACTGGTCCGGCGCCGCCGACGTCATGCTCATGCCCGAGCCGGTGGCGGCGGTGGAATGGCTCGACGAGGAATACGGCATCTCCGAATCCGGGCTCACCCTGGTCTACGATCTCGGCGGAAACGCCCTGGACGTCGCGGTCGTGCGCACCGAGTCCGATCGCGACGAACGCGGCATCCTCGGGCGGGCCGAGCGCTCGCACGACTACGGCGGACGGCCGCTGGGCACCCTGCTGGCCCGCTACGCGCGCAGCATCGCGCCCGGCTCGACGCAGCCGGTCTCGGCCGTGGTGTCCGCCTCCGACACGAATCGCCTGCGCAGCTGGCACATTCGCAATTCGCTACGGTTGGTGCGTTCGGTCGTGCACAGGGCCGGGCTGCACATGGAGGAGATCGACCGGGTCCTGCTGATCGGCGGTGCGGCCCGCCCCGCCGAGGTGGCCCGCGTGCTGTCGGACCTGGGCCGCCCGGTCGTCATGTCGCCCGATCCGGCCAATACCGTGGCGGTGGGTGCGTCCATCGCGGCCTTTCACAGCGCGGACACCGGCTCCGCCATCGCCCGATACGCCCCCCGCGCCGCCGTGATCTCCGGCGCCGCAGTTGCTTCCGCGCTCGCCATGTCCGCCGCCACCGTACTCGGCGGGCCCGTTGCCGGACCACCCGGACTCCAGGCCGCCCCCGAACCCGCCGACCCGTCCGCCGGGACCGCGCCCCTCGGTACCCACGATGTCATCGTCCTCGACGATGCCGGCGCGCTGCCCGGCACCGGCACCCACGCCATCGCCACCGTGGCAGCCGTCCGCGCCTACTCCCCGCTGGCCCCGACCGTCACCCCCACCTGGGTCGCCGGCCACCCCGTCGATTCCACCGGTGGCGGCACCCACTGCGAAACCCGCTCTGTCACAGGCGCGGTCAGCACCTACGGCAACCCGGCGCAGTTCACAAACCCCCTCCCGTTCCAGAACTCCGCCCTCGGCGGCTGGACCGTCGGCTCGTACTCCGGCCAGGTCCCCAAGGTCAGCGTCCCCGGCACCCTCCCCGGCGCAACGCAACCCGGAACCCAACCCGGCACGGGCCTGACCGGTACCGGTCAGTCCGGCGCGGGTCAGCCTGGTGCCGGTCAGCCCGGCGCGGGTCGGCCCGGCAGTGGCCAGCCCGGCTCCGGGCAGCCCGGCGCAGGCCAGCCTGGTGGCACAACTCCCGGAAGTACTTCGGGCGGAACCCAACCCGGTACCCCAGGTGGAACACCCGGAGCCGGAACCGCGGGCGGTTCGAACCCTGGCGGTTCCGCCCCGGGCACCTCCACCGGCGGCAATCCCGGCACCTCGACCCCCGGCAGCGGTACCCCAGCAGGCGGTGGCGGCAGCACTCCGGGCGGCGCAAGCGGCGACCCGGCGGGAGCCAACACGGGCAGTTCTCCGGACGGTTCCAACCCTGGTGGCTCGAACCCGGGTGGTTCCAACCCCGGCGGCTCGAAGCCCGGTGGCTCGAAGCCTGGCGGAACCGGCGCGGGCGCAATCTCTCCCGGAGGCTCGACCCCCGGTGGCGGTTCCCCTCGTGGCTCGACCGGCGGCGGCACCCATACCGGCGGCGCCAACACCGGCGGCGCCAACACCGGCGGCAATGCCTCCGGCGGCGGTTCCCCCAAGGGCGGCGGCCTCGGCGGCGGCATAGGCAGCCCCGGCGGCTCCTCACCCGGCGGCAGCCACGGCGGCGGCATGGGCAGCCCCGGCGGCAGCCACGGCGGTATGGGCGGCGGCGGCATGGGTGGCGGTATGGGTGGCGGCGGCAGGGGCGGAGGTGGCGGCGGTGGCCACCACTGATCCCCTGCGGCACTGTGCATCCCGTCGGCCGGGGTCGTTCGGCCGCACCGCGGATCCCGCCGCGACGCTCCTGGCCGCACTGATCTTCGGTGGGCGCCTGCATCGTTCGGGCGCCGGACCTGAGATGGGCTCGATTCGTTGTGGGCGAAGGTCTTTCGGCGAATCCCCCATCGGGCGTGTTCTCCCGCACGCCGGTGGGGGTTGCGGGGGAGATCGGTCGGTGGCGTCCCACCATCGGCCCGCTCCCCACGGTGACGTAGGTGGCCGGCGGGACTGACCAACCCGCCCCACCTCGTCCCCGGGCTCGGGCGAGCGGCAGCTCCCCCACGGACCGGCGATGGGGAGTGGCGGACCTGCAACGTCCGCGTCCCCATCGTCGAAAGTGACCGGCCCACCTCGCGTTTCCTGTGCCCGGGCGCGGCGGTGGGCCAGTCGCGGGTCAGCGGGCGGTGAAGCCGCCGTCGATGGCGAGAGCCGCGCCCGTGATGAAGCTCGCCTCGTCGCTGAGCAGGTAGGCGCAGAAGGCGGCGATTTCCGCGGGCCGGGCGATGCGGCCGAGGGGGTGCAGGGCGGCGATGGCGGCCTCGCCCTCCGGGGTGGCGCCCATGGAGGCGCGGAAGGCGGGGGTGTCGACCGCGCCGGAGACCAGGGCGTTGACCCGGATGGATTGGTCGGCCGCTTCCATGGCGACGGCCCGGGTCAGGCCCACCACACCGTGTTTGGCGGCGACATAGGGCGCGACCTGCGCCATGCCGACGACGCCGAGGTTGGAGGCATTGTTTAGGATCGCGCCGCCACCGCCGGCCGCGAGCGCCGGAACCTGGTGGCGCAGGCCGTAATAGACGGCCGTCAGGTTGAGTTCCAGATCCGCGCGCCACCCGGTCTCGTCGATGTCCTGCACCGGACCGAAGGCATTGACCGCGCCCGCATTGTTGAAAGCCGCGTCCAGGCGGCCGAATTCGGTGATGGCAGCCCCGGTCAGCCGTTCCACGTCGGCTTCGACGGTGACGTCGGTGGGCACGAACAGCGCGCGTCCGCCCGCGGCCCGGATCTCCTCCGCCATCCGGTCACCGGCGTCCTTGCCGCGTGCCCCGAGCACCACGGCCCCGGCCTCGGCGGCGATCCGCCGCGCCACGGCCGCACCGACTCCCGAGGTGGCGCCGGTGATCAGAACGACCTTGGATTCGAATCGAGCATCCGTCATGGCTGCATTCCCCTTGCGGTAGAGCTGATTTCGTTGACATGTCATAGTCAACGCCGCGAGAGGAGCGGCCGCTGGCGGAAAACGGCCGTCACACTTGATGTGTCATCTAACGGGAATCAAGCCCGTGCGAGGAGATCCGGCAGCTCGTCGAGTCCGTCGACGACCGTCGCCCGCGCAGCGCCGGGCTGCTCGGCGGTCAGGTAACCCCAGGGCCCGCGCCGGATGAGCACCGGCATCATGCCCGCCGCCAGGACCGGCAGCACGTCATTGTCGACCCGATCCCCGACGTAGCAGATCTCGCCGGGCATGACCCCCGCCACCTCCGTGACCCGCGCGAAGAACTCGGGATCCGGCTTCTCCAGCGCCCATTCGGCCGAGGTGTACACCGCGTCCACCGGCAGCTCCATCCGCTCCAGTGCCGATTTCGCCTGCGGCGGTTGGTTTCCCGCGATGATCACGCTGATGCCGCGCGCCCGCAGCTCGCCCAGCGCCCGCCGCACATCTGGGTACAGGTCGTCGGCGTCGAAGTTGTTGCGCAGGCTTTCCGGCTCCTCGGCGGCCCACGCGACCTGCTCGGCCTCGATATCGATGCCCGGCCGCACCAATTCGAAGGCGTCGGTGAGCGGCCGCCCGGTGGCCGCTATGCCACCGATCACGCCCAGGAACGCGAAGCGCGGCACGCCGAGCCGGTCGGCCCATCGGCACCAGATGCGCGTCTCGTCGATCAGCGTCTCGCCCACATCGAATACCGCAGCCTTGATCATTCGCCCAGCGTATCGGGCCGTGGTTCAGCGTTGTGCGTTGAGGAAGCCGATGACGGTCGCGCCCCACCAGCACAGCTGTGACACCAGTCCGGTGGCCGCGCCCCAGGCCAGCAGCCGCGGCGTCAGTGGGCGCTCGCCGCGGGCCTGCAGGCGGCGGTTGAGCGCGCACGCCTGAATCCCGTTGAGCGTCAGCATGAGTACCAGTGCCAGCTTGGTGCGGGTCATGCTGGAGGCGAGATTCGGTTCCAGCACGCAGCCGCTGGCCACCAGCCCGGCCAGGCCCAGCCAGATCGGCGCGTGCAGGCGGCCGACCGCCCGCAGGGTCTCGGCCAGTCCGAGACGTCCTGCGGCCCACCGCAGGACAATGGAATCGGCCATGAGCACCCCGCCGAAACCCACCACCAGCGACGCCAGGTGGATGAACAGCCCGCCGGTGTGCACGGCCGGGCTGGTGGTGACGTGGGCAGCGATCCAGACGGCAGCGGCGAAGGCGCCGGTGGCCAGTAGCGCCGCGGCGGACACGATTCGCCACGAATCGTGCGGGAGTCCCGCCGTCCCGGTGTGATACCGGGCGTCACTGGTCTGGAGCATGGCCGAGCCTTCTGTTAGGTAAGGGAATCCTAAACTACTAAGAAGGTTGTCCCGGTGGCAAGTCGGCAACGATCCCGCCGCGGCTCGCATCGAGGCACACTGGTGTGAGTTGTCGTGCGCGGGAGGGGAGAACCTGATGGACGCCAGGATTCGCGGAACCGTCATGCCGGTGCTCGAGGTCGCACTGGACCCCGGTGACCGGCTCATCGCCGAGGCCGGCCAGCTCTCCTGGATGACCGACTCCATCCGCCTCAGCACCTCCACCCGCGGCGCCGCGGGCGGCGTCTTCGGCGCCGTCCGCCGCGCCATGGCGGGCGCGGGCCTGTTCATGACCGAGTACACCGCCCACCGCGATCCGGGCCGGGTCGCCTTCGCCGCCAAACTCCCCGGCCAGATCCTGCCCGTGCAGATCGGCAAGGGCCGCGAATACCTGGTGCACCGGCACGGATTCCTCTGCGCCGCAGGCGATGTCCGCGTCGCCCTGAGCTTCCAGCGCCGCCTGGGCGCGGGCATCTTCGGCGGCACCGGCTTCACGCTGCAGCGCCTCAGCGGCGACGGTTACGCCTGGGTCGAGCTCTCCGGCGAGGTGGTCCAATACGATCTGGCCGCCGGCGAAACCCTCCGCGTCCACCCCGGCCACGTCGGATTGTTCGACGCCTCGGTGGATTTCGACATCACCATGGTCAAGGGCATCCGCAATGTGCTCTTCGGCGGTGACGGCCTCTTCCTCGCCGCCCTCACCGGCCCCGGCCGAGTCTGGTTGCAGTCCTTGACCATCACCAACCTCGCCCACTCCCTCATCCCGTACCTGCCCATCCCGGAAGTCGGCGCCCAGCAGCGCTGACACACCCGGTGTGACGTCAGGCCGAGAGTTCGAGGGGGAGGGCGGCGGTGGCGTAGCGGTCCAGGGCCACTTCGGCCAGGAGCGGGTGCGCGCCGATGGTTTCGGCGTGCGGCAGTTGCGGCAGGGCGTCGTGCAGCCGGTCGGTGAGCAGGCCCGGGGCCAGGAACCAGGGCGCGACCAGGACGCGGTCCGCGCCGCGGGCCCGGAGCCGGGCGAACGCCTTCTGCACCGTGGGTTCGGTGGTGGCGAAGCAGATTTCGGTGTCCCAGCCGGTCATCGCGGTCAGCAGCCGTGCCACGTCACCGGTGCGGGTATTGGCGGCCGCGGATGAGGAGCCCACGGCGGCAACGGCAATGCCCCAGCGTGGACCGGCGGGCCGGCTCGCGCCGTGGGCGACGTCGGTCAAGGTCGCGGGCGGGGCGTCCGCGGTCATGGCCGCGACGATGCGGTCGCGCAGGGCGATGATCAGATGCGGATCGGGGCCGAGCACTTCGGCCTGGGTCAGCCGCAGCCGGGGATGCCGGGCGCGAGCGGCCTCCAGCATCCCGGGCAGGTCCACCCGGGCATGAAAGGCACTGCCCAGCAGCAGTGGAACCACGATGGCATGCGAATGCCCGTCGGCCGCAACCTCATCCACGACCTGATCCACCGAGGGCGTGCTCAGATCCAGAAACGCCAGGCGCACATCGAGATCCGGCCGCTGGGCAGCGATCCGCGCGACCACGGCCCGCATGGTCGCGGCCGAGCGCGGATCCCGGCTGCCGTGCGCCACGGCGATGAGCGCGGGCGCGTCCTCGATCCGGAAGGGGCGGGCCGGGCCGCCGCGCACCGTGGACAGCGTCCCGGGTGCGCGGTGCGCGGCCGTTCCGCCCGGCGGGACGGCCGGAACTGCGCCGTTGCCGGGCGGATTCATCTCAGGCCCCGACCTCGACTGCGGTCAGCGCGTCGCCGACCAGGCCCGCGGCCAGGGTGTTGCCGCCCGCGGGGTCGATCAGCAGGAACGAACCGGTGTGGCGGTTGACGCTGTAGTCGTCGGCCACGATCGGGTCGGCCACGCGCACCGAGATGCGGCCGATGTCGTTGAGCGACAGCGACTCCGGGTCCGGATCGGCAGCCAGGTGCTGCTCGTCGAAACGCTCCAGCAGCGTGCCGACAATGGCCTGCGTGGTGCGGGTGCCGTGCTTGAGCAGCAGGCGTGCGCCCGGGCGCAGCGGCTTGTCGCCGAGCCAGCAGACGGTGGCGTCGAAGGCCTCGATCGGCTCGGGAGCGCCGGTGGCGGCGGCGATCACGTCACCGCGCGAGACGTCCACGTCGTCGGCCAGGATCAGAGTGACGCTGCGGCCGGGCTGGGCCGAACCCAGTTCACCGTTCGGGGTGTCGATGCGCTCGACCGTGGTGCGGGTGCCGGACGGCAGCACCACGACCTCGTCGCCCTTGGACACCACGCCCGCCGCGACCTGACCCGCGTAGCCGCGGTAGTCCGGGTACTCGGCGGTGCGCGGCCGGATCACGTACTGCACCGGGAAACGCAGCCCCACCTCGTGGCGGCCGTGCACGTCCGCGTCCACCGGCACCGACTCCAGGTGCTCGATGAGCGAGGGCCCGTCGTAGTACGGGGTGTTCTCCGAGCGCGAGGCGACATTGTCACCGTGCAGCGCGGAGACCGGGATCTCCTGCACATCGCCGGCCGACCAGCCGAGTTTGGCGGTCAGCTCGGCGAATTCGGAGGTGATCTTGTCGAACACGCCCGCCGGATCGTCCACCAGGTCGATCTTGTTGACGGCCAGCACCAGCTTCGGCACCCCCAGCAGCGCCATGACCGCGGCGTGCCGGCGGGTCTGCTCGATGACACCCTTGCGAGCGTCGACGAGCAGGATCACCAGCTGCGCGGTGGACGCGCCGGACACCGTGTTGCGGGTGTACTGGACGTGTCCCGGGGTGTCGGCGAGCACGAAAGACCGCTTGGGCGTGGCGAAGTAGCGATACGCCACGTCGATGGTGATGCCCTGCTCGCGCTCGGCGCGCAGGCCGTCCACCAGCAGCGACAGGTCCGGCGTGGACAGACCCTTGTCGACCGAGGCGCGGGTCACCGCGTCGATCTGGTCCGCCAGCACGGACTTGGTGTCGTACAGCAGCCGTCCGACCAGGGTGGACTTGCCGTCGTCGACCGATCCGGCGGTGGCCAGTCTCAATAGGTCGGACATCAGAAGTAACCCTCTCGCTTGCGGTCTTCCATGGCTGCCTCGGACACGCGGTCGTCGCCGCGGGTCGCGCCACGTTCGGTGAGCCGGGACGCGGCGACCTCGGCCAGAATCGCGTCATTGTCGGCGGCATCGGAAATGATTGCGCCGGTGGTGGATCCGTCGCCGACGGTGCGGTAGCGCACCGACTTGATCAGCAGCTCCTCGTTGTCGGCCGGGCCGCCCCACACGCCGGGGGTCATCCACATGCCGTCGCGCTGGTACACCGGGCGCTCGTGGGCGTAGTAGATGCTGGCCAGCTCCACGTCCTCGCGGGCGATGTAGCGCCAGATGTCGAGCTCGGTCCAGTTCGAGATCGGGAACACACGCACGTGCTCGCCCGGAGCGTGCCGGCCGTTGTACAGGTTCCACAGCTCGGGCCGCTGCCGCTTCGGGTCCCAGCGGCCGAAGGCATCGCGCAGCGAGAAGATGCGCTCCTTGGCGCGCGACCGCTCCTCGTCGCGGCGGCCGCCACCGAAGACCGCGTCGAAGCGGTTCTCGTTGATGGCGTCCAGCAGCGGCACGGTCTGCAGCGGATTGCGAATCCCGTCCGGGCGCTCCTGCAGGCGGCCGTCGGCGAGGTACTCCTCGACCGACGCGACATGCAGTCGCAGGCCGTACTTCTCGACCACCTTGTCGCGGAAGTCGAGGACCTCGGGCAGGTTGTGCCCGGTGTCCACGTGCAGCAGCGCGAACGGCAGCGGCGCGGGCCAGAAGGCCTTGATCGCCAGGTGCAGCAGCACCGTGGAGTCCTTACCGCCCGAGAAGAGGATGACGGGGCGTTCGAACTCGCCCGCTACCTCACGGAAGATGTGGATGGACTCGGACTCCAGGGCGGCCAGAGTGTCGAATTCTGCCCCGAGCGGAGCGAGAAGATCAGATGCAGCGATGGAGGTCATGATGCGTGCAACCCGCATTCGGTCTTGGCGAGCCCGGCCCAGCGGCCGGATCGCGGATCGGATCCAGGTTCCGGCTTCCGCGTGCACGGAGCGCAACCGATGGACGGATATCCCTCTTCGACAAGGGGATTCACGAGGATGCCGTTCGCCTCGATGTAGGCGGCCATCTCCTCGTCGGACCAGGCGGCGATCGGGTTGATCTTCACCAGGCCGAAGCCCTCGTCGAAGGAGATCAAGGGCGCATTGGCGCGGGTGGGCGCCTCTACCCGGCGGATGCCGGTGACCCAGGCGTTGTACCCGGTCAGCGACTTCTTCAGCGGCACCACCTTGCGCAGGCGGCAGCATTCGGCGGCGTCCCGCGCGAACAGGTCCTTACCGAGCAGTTGATCCTGTTCGGCCACACTGTGTTCCGGCTGCACATTGACGATGTTCACGCCGTACACCAGCTCGACCGCGTCACGGGTGCCGATGGTCTCGGCGAAGTGGTAACCGGTGTCGAGGAACAGCACGTCCACTCCCGGGCGCACCTGGGCGGCCAGCTGCACCAGCACCGCGTCCTGCATGTTGGACGCGACGATGTAATTCGCGCCGAAGGTGTCCTCGGTCCACTGCAGCAGTTCCTGCGCGGTCGCGTTCGGGCCGAGCTCGGCATTGCCCTTCTCGACCAGGGCGCGCAGCTCGGATTCCGCGAGTTTCGTTGTGGTCATTGATGTTTCTCCCAACTACCGCAGGTCTGCTTCATCGGCTCGGACCGCCCACTGCGCGAAGCGCTCACCCTCATCACGGTTCTTGATGAAGTTGCGCACCACGCGCTCGATGTAGTCGCCCAGCTCTTCGCTGGTCACCTTGTGCTGCCGGAGCTTTCGGCCGAAGCCGGAGTCGAGGCCAAGGGAGCCGCCCAGGTGAACCTGGAAACCCTCCACTTGATTCCCGTCGCCGTCGTCGACCAGCTGGCCCTTGAAACCGATGTCGGCGATCTGCGACCGGCCGCAGGAGTTGGGGCAGCCGTTGATGTTCACCGTGATCGGCACGTCCAGGTCGGCATTGATATCCGCGAGCCGGGTCTCCAGCTCGGGCGCCAGCACCTGCGACCGCTTACGGGTCTCGGTGAACGAGAGCTTGCAGAACTCGATGCCACTGCACGCCAGCAGGTTCCGCCGCCAGTGCGACGGACGGCCGTGCAGGCCCAGCGGTTCCAGCTCCTCGATCAGCTGCTCGACCTTGTCGTCGGGGACGTCGAGCACGATGAGCTTCTGATACGGGGTGAAACGGATCCGGTCGGAGCCCGCGCGCTCGATCGCGTCGGCCGCCTGGCTCAGGATGGTGCCCGAGACGCGACCGGCGATGGGGGAGAAGCCGATCGCGTTCAGCCCGTTGCGCAGCTTCTGCACCCCGATGTGGTCGATCGGCCGCTTCGGCTGCTCCGGCGCCGGGCCGTCGATGAGCTTCCGCTTCAGGTACTCGGTCTCGAGCACCTCGCGGAACTTCTCGATGCCCCAGTCCTTCACGAGGAACTTGAGACGGGCCTTGGTGCGCAGGCGGCGGTATCCGTAGTCGCGGAACAGCGACACGACCGCCTCCCACACGTCGGGCACCTCGTTCAGCGGCACCCACACACCGACGCGCTGGGCCAGCATCGGGTTGGTCGACAGGCCGCCGCCCACCCACAGGTCCAGGCCCGGGCCGTGCTCGGGGTGCTCGACGCCGACGAAGGCGACGTCGTTGATCTCGTGCACCACATCCTGCTGACCGGAGATGGCGGTCTTGAACTTGCGCGGCAGGTTGGAGTATTCCTTCTTGCCGATGTAGCGCTTGACGATCTCGTCGATGGCCCAGGTGGGATCGATGATCTCGGTGAGGGATTCACCCGCCAGCGGCGAGCCCAGCACCACGCGCGGGCAGTCGCCGCACGCCTCGGTGGTCTGCAGGCCGACCGCTTCGAGCCGCCGCCAGATCTCCGGCACGTTCTCGATCTCGATCCAGTGGTACTGGACGTTCTCGCGGTCGGACAGATCCGCGGTGTCGCGCGCGAACTCGGTGGAGATCTGCGCGAGGGTGCGCAGCTGTTTCAGGTTCAGCGCGCCGGCGTCGCAGCGCACCCGCATCATGAAGTAGCGGGCCTCGAGGATGTCGATGTTCTCGTCGCCGGTCCAGGTGCCGTCGTAGCCCTGCTCACGCTGGGTGTACAGACCCCACCAGCGCATGCGGCCGCGCAGATCGCTCTTGTCGATCGAGTCGAATCCGCCCTTGGCGTAGATGTTCTCGATGCGCGCCCGCACGTTGAGCGGGTTGTCGTCCTTCTTGCTCTGCTCGTTGGCATTGAGCGGCTCGCGGTACCCGAGCGCCCACTGCCCCTCGGACTTGCGCTTCACCGGTCGCGCGGTGCGCTCCCGCGGCGCGACGGGCGCTTCCGACCGCGGGCGATCCGGACGCACGCGTCGCTCCGCGGCGGGCTTTTCGGGCCGGGCGGATCGAGCGTTATCGGAACTGGTGGCGTCGGTGCTCGACGTCATGGGGGTCGCTCCTGAAGGGTCTTGCGGGCAGGCGGGAGGGGCTGGCTCACGCCTCCGATATCAGAGAACCGGCTCTTACGGCGTCAGGTGGACGCCGGATTCCGGGAGAATGGGAGCCGATCTACCGGAGGCTTCCAGGCAGACAGCTCGCGCTGCAGACACGCTTGAAGTCGACATGGCGACGCGCCACGAGTCGCACTCCAAGTCCAGTCATGGGGCTTATTGTGCCACGTCAGAAGGGTCGTTCCGACTGCCGCATCGAATTTTCCGCAGTTTCCCGGGAAATCCCCTGGATATACTGTCCGATTTGTGACGGGCATCATAGATCAACGCCCGGCATACCTTTGGACGGTTGACCTGAACGGCCGCGCCGACGAGGCTACGTCATCCGATCGGCGTCGGACGCCCCGAGGCGGGCCTTGGCCGCCGCCAGCCGGCCCAGCTCATCGGCCAGTTCGGGGGAGATCGCCCAATCCGGGCGATCGATGAATCCGGCCGGTAGGTACGGCGAACGGACGGCCGTCCGATAGCCCAGATCCCGCGCCCAGCAGGCCAGAGCCAGCAGCGGCAGCGCCAGGATGCCCTCGGGATCGTTGCGCCAGGTGTCGTTGTCGAAGAAGGCGCGATGCAGCCGCAGCGCGTTCGTCATCTCCCAGTCGAAGCCCTCGGAATCACCGTCCGCCAGGCGCAGGAACACCTCCACGGCCGGCCGGAACAGCAGGTCCGTCACCCGCTGTGCACCCACCCGGCTGGTGGTGTCCAGCGCCCAGGCCGCCTCGTACACGCTCTTCGGGCCGAACCGCCAGGCCGTCTGCAGCAGCCGCACCCACTCGTACTGGAAGTCGTCGAAGGCGCCGTCGCCGAACTCGCGCAGCCGCTCGATCGGATACTCGACCAGCTCACCCATGGCCTCGGCATCACGGGCGACGAGCGTCCACCAGAACGCCGCCCGCCAGCCCGCCACCCGGTCGTACTTGTCGAAGCCGGATTCGATGCCGCTCGCCCGGAACCGCCGCGTCACCGTCTGCTCGGTCGAATGCGCGAAATACCAGGTCCGCGCCCGAAACGCCGGCGGATCCGACATCAGCATGGTGGCCAGCAGCACACCGTCCATCGACCGCGAGAAGTTCGGGCCCTCCGGCCGCACCGGCATTCGCGACCGATAGACCACCGGGGCCACGGAGCCCTCGTCGACCTCCCTGATCGACCTGGCATCGACCCCGTGCCGCGGTACCTCGATCATCGGCCCGTCCCCGTCCGCACCTGGAGCCGCTCGCCCGGCTCGCCGAAATCCCTTGGAATGTATCCGGATTCGAGGTGCCCCGCAGTCCGAGCAGCGTCCCGGCGCAGGCGGGTGCGTTGTGACCGGGGCAACCGGTCACACTGGATGAGTGACCTCGACTGCTCCCCAACAGACCTCCGGCACTGCCGCGGCGGCCGCCGCCGACGTGCCGGTGCTGCGCGATTTCGGGGGCGGGCCGTTCGGGATCTACATCCACGTGCCGTTCTGCGCGACGCGGTGCGGGTATTGCGACTTCAACACCTATACGGCGGGGGAGCTGGGGAGCTCGTCGTCACCGCAATCCTGGTTCGAGGCGCTGAAGGGTGAACTTGCCACGGCGGCACGGGAATTCGATGGGCTGCCGTCCGCCACGCCGGCGGTGGAGACCGTGTTCGTGGGCGGTGGCACGCCGTCGCTGCTCGGTGGGGACGGGCTCGCGGGGGTGCTCGACGCCATTCGCGAGAACTTCACGCTCGCGCCCGGGGCCGAGGTGACGACCGAGTCCAATCCGGAATCCACCTCGCCCGAATTCTTCGATCGCATCCGCGCGGCCGGGTACAACCGCGTCTCGCTGGGCATGCAGTCCGCCGCCCAGCACGTGCTGAAGATCCTGGACCGGACCCACACGCCGGGCCGGGCCGTGGCCGCCGCCAAGGAAGCTCGTGGCGCGGGCATCGAGCACGTCAATCTGGATCTCATCTACGGCACGCCCGGCGAAACCGACGCCGACCTCGACGCCAGCCTCGATGCCGTCCTGTCTGCCGGGGTCGACCACGTTTCGGCCTACTCCCTGATCGTCGAGGACGGCACCGCCCTGGCCCGCCGGGTCCGGCGCGGCGAACTTCCCGCCCCCGACGACGACGTGCTCGCCGCCCGCTACGAGCGCATCGACACCCGCCTGTCCGCGGCCGGCCTGGAGTGGTACGAGGTTTCCAACTGGGCCGCCTCCGACGCGGCCCGCTGCCGCCACAACCTCGGCTACTGGGACGGCGGCGACTGGCTCGGCGCCGGGCCGGGCGCGCACAGTCACGTCGGCGGCGTCCGCTGGTGGAACGTGAAACACCCGGCGCGCTACGCGGATCGGGTGACCACCGGCGCCCTCCCCGCAGCGGGCTGGGAGTCCCTGACGCCCGAGGAGCGCTACACCGAGCGCGTCATGCTCACCGTCCGCCTCCGGACGGGCCTCCCTCTGGCCGATCTCGATGCCGACGGCCGCGCCGCCGCCGACGGCGTCATTGCCGACGGCCTGGCCGAGCGGGTGAGCGACCACCTGATCCTGACCGACCGCGGCCGACTGCTCGCGGACGGTGTTGTCCGCACCCTCCTGGGCTGACCTCGGCGCCTTCGCCCGACAGGGCCGGCCGGGTTGACCGTTTCCGTTCGGGATCGCGGGCGGACTCGGGCTGTGACCTGCGGAGATCGGCGAACATCGGGTAAAACCGGTCGGTCCGGACTAGATTGACGGACGGAGATTTCGTACAGCCGGTCTGTATCGCGGTCGGAGCCTCGGCCGCGGCCCGTAGCGCCCCCGGAGCAACCTACGGCAGTGCCCCGAACAACCTTCGGCCCGAGGACATCTCATGGTGAAGCCACCTGTGCGACACGTCGAGCTTCTGCATCGCCTCCGTATCCGTGCCGGTCGCGCGGCCTCTCGAACCGTGTGCGCGGCGGGGGTGGCCCTGGCGCTGGCCGTGACCCCGCTTGCCGCACCACCGGCCACGGCCGCGGCCCTGCCCACGATCGTGCTGGTGCACGGCGCCTTCGCCGACTCCTCCAGCTGGGACGGCGTGGCAGCCCAACTGCGCGCCGACGGCTATTCCGTTGTGACGCCGGAGAATCCATTGCGCGGACCCGCCTACGACGCGGCGGCGATCCAGCACACGATCGACGGCATCGCGGGCCCGATCGTGCTGGTCGGCCACTCCTACGGCGGCACCGTGATCAGCAACGTGCACGACTCGAAGATCGAATCCCTGGTCTACATCTCGGCTTTCGCGCCGACCCAGGGTGAAGCCGCACTGCTGGAACTGAATCCGATCCAGTACCCCGGCTCGCAACTCACCCTCGCCCTGCGGCTGAAGGTGGTGAACGACCAGCAGGGGATCGCGGACAGGAATGTGGACGCCTACATCGACCCCGCCAGTTTCCCCGACGTCTTCGCCCAGGACGTCGATCCGGCCACCGCCGCCGCCATGGCCGCCCGCCAGCACTCCCTGGCCCTGTCCGCCAACCTCGAACCCTCGGGCTCGCCCGCCTGGGCCGCCACGCCGAGCTGGTATCTGGTCAGCACCGCCGACCGCGTGATTCCCCCTGCGTCCCAATGGGATATGGCCAAGCGCATGAACGCCCACACCTCCTCGATCGACGCCTCACACGCCGGCCTCGTCTCCCACCCGGCCGATGTGGCCGCAGTCGTGGAGGCCGCCGCCGGTCAGTGACACCGGGGCACAGCACATGCGGACACCGGGGCACGGCACGTGCGCCGACTCCGCCCAGGTGGCGGGCGGTGGCACAGCGACTTGCGTCGGGGACACTAAACTGGAGGAGATAATCCGGGAAATCCGCGTGGCCGGTGCCGAATGATCGGCTGCTTCCTGCCGCGGAGGGCTCGGGCGTGCACGAGGCGTACCCGAGGGCGAGCAAGGAGGTGGGGCCATCATGTCGAGCACCGAGCAACGACGGCTCGAGGTCCTGCGGGCCATCGTCGCGGACTACATCGCGACGAAGGAGCCCATCGGGTCCAAGACCCTGGTCGAGCGGCACAATCTGGGTGTCTCCAGCGCCACCGTCCGCAATGACATGGCGGTGCTCGAGGCCGAGGGCTACATCGCCCAGCCGCACACCTCCTCCGGCCGCATCCCCACCGACAAGGGCTACCGGCAGTTCGTCGACCACATCTCCGAGGTCAAGCCGCTGTCCGGCGCGGAACGACGCGCGATCATGGAATTCCTGGAGAGCGGCGTCGATCTCGACGACGTGCTGCGCCGCGGCGTCCGCCTGCTGGCCCAGCTGACCCGGCAGGTCGCCATGGTCCAGTACCCGACCGTGTCCGCGTCCACCGTGCGCCACATCGAGGTCGTCGCGCTCAACCCGGCCCGCCTGCTGCTGGTCGTGATCACCGACACCGGCCGCGTCGACCAGCGCCTGGTCGATCTGGGCACCGTCGTCAGCGAGGACGATCTGGCCGCCCTGCGCGGCATGCTCGGCAAGGCCATGGACGGCAAGCGCCTGGCCGCCGCGTCCGTGTCGGTCGCCGAACTCCCCGAGCATTCCCCGTTGCCCAAGCTCCGCGATGTGCTCATCCGCGTTTCCACCGTGCTGGTCGAGACGCTGGTCGAGCATCCGGAGGAGCGCCTGGTGCTGGGCGGCACCGCCAACCTCACCCGCAATGCCTCCGACTTCGCCGGGAACGGTTTCCCGGGTTCGCTGCGTTCGGTCCTGGAGGCCCTCGAAGAGCAGGTGATCGTGCTGAAGCTGCTGGCCGCGGCACAGGTCCCGGGTACCGTGACGGTGCAGATCGGCGAGGAGACCAAGGTCGAGCAGATGCGCGGGACCGCCGTGGTGTCCACCGGTTACGGGCTGACCGGTACGGTGCTCGGAGGTATGGGGGTGCTCGGACCGACCCGCATGGACTACCCGGGGACCATTGCCTCGGTGGCAGCTGTCGCCCGATACATCGGTGAGGTGCTCGCCGAACGGTGAGCAGGCCCAGAAGACGAAACAGGACTAGAGAGCGCACGTGGCACGGGACTATTACGCACTGCTCGGAGTCGCACGCGGTGCGACCGACCAGGAGATCAAGCGCGCCTACCGGAAGCTGGCGCGTGAACTGCATCCCGACGTCAATCCGGACCCGGAGGCCCAGGAGAAGTTCCGCGAGGTCTCCACGGCCTACGAGGTGCTGTCCGACGCGGAGAAGCGGCGCATCGTCGATCTCGGTGGTGACCCGCTGGAATCCGCCGGCGGCATGGGCGGCGGCTTCTCCGGCGCCGGATTCGGTGGCCTCGGCGACGTGTTCGAGGCGTTCTTCGGCGGCATGAACGCCTCCGGCAGCACCCGCAAGCCGCGGGGCCGCGTGCAGCCGGGCGCGGATTCGCTGCTGCGCACGCGACTGTCGTTGCAGGAGTGCGCGGTCGGTGTCACCAAGCACCTGACCGTCGACACCGCCATCCTCTGCGACCTGTGCCAGGGCTCCGGCACCAACGGCAATTCGAAGCCGGTGCGCTGTGAGACCTGTGGCGGCGCGGGCGAGGTGCAGACCGTGCAGCGGTCCTTCCTCGGCCAGGTCATGACCTCCCGTCCCTGCCCCACCTGCCGGGGCGCGGGCGAGACCATCCCCGACCCCTGCCGCAAGTGCGGCGGCGACGGCCGCGTGCGCTCGCGCCGCGAGATCGCCGCGCCCATCCCGGCCGGTGTCGCCAACGGCATGCGGGTGCGGCTGGCCGCGCAGGGCGAGGTCGGCCCCGGCGGCGGCCCGGCCGGCGACCTGTACGTGGAGATCGTCGAGCAGCCGCACGACACCTTCGTGCGCGACGGCGACGACCTGCACTGCACCATCCGCGTCCCCATGGTGGACGCCGCACTCGGCACGACCGTCGTCATCGACACCATCCTCGACGGCCCGGTGGAGCTGACCATCCCGGCGGGCACCCAGCCCGGCGAGGCGTCGGTGCTGCGCGGCCACGGCATGCCCAAGCTGCGCGCCAACTCGCGCGGCGACCTGATCGCGCACCTCGACATCGTGGTGCCGAGCAAGCTCGACTCGAAGCAGGCCGACCTGCTGCGCAAGTACAAGGGCATGCGCGTCAACGAGCACACCGAGGTCATGACCGCCCAGTCCGAACACAACTCCGGCCTCTTCGCACGCCTGCGCGCCTCCTTCAGCGGACGCTGATCCGTTGGCCGCCACCGTCTTCTACCTCGACGAGATTCCCGAACCGGGTGCGACCGCGGTGCTGGACGGCCCCGAGGGCCGCCACGCCGCCACGGTGCGCCGCATCCGGGTCGGGGAACCCATCACCCTCTCCGACGGGCACGGGATCGTCGCCGACTCGGAAGTGGTTGCGGCCCAGAAGGATCGCCTCGAACTGAAGGTGCTGGCCAAGCGGGTGGCCGCGCCCTGGGCCCCGCAGGTGACGGTGGTCCAGGCCCTGCCCAAGTCCGACCGTTCGGAACTGGCAGTCGAACTCATGACGGAGGCGGGCGCCGACGCCATCGTCCCCTGGCAGGCCCTGCGCTGCGTCTCCAACTGGGAAGCCAAGGCCCGCAAGGGCGTCGAGAAGTGGCGTGCCGCCGCCAAACAGGCCGCCCGCCAATCCCGCCGCGCCTACATCCCGGATGTCGCCGACCTCCACACCACCCGCGACCTCCTGGACCTGGTCCGCACCGCGAAGGCGAACGGCGCGATCGTCGCCGCCCTCCACGAGTCCGGCG
This sequence comes from Nocardia sp. NPDC059154, assembly GCF_042755705.1. Taxonomy (NCBI): domain Bacteria; kingdom Bacillati; phylum Actinomycetota; class Actinomycetes; order Mycobacteriales; family Nocardiaceae; genus Nocardia; species Nocardia sp. NPDC059154. The sequence goes on along the minus strand of NZ_JBHZCS010000072.1, from coordinate 25,874 downwards.
AATCCCGCCTGACCGACCTTTCTTTCACCGGCGTCCCCGAAGTGGTCCTGATCGTCGGCCCCGAAGGCGGCCTCGACGACTCGGAACTGCAGGCCCTCGCCGACGCCGGCGCCGACGTGGTCCTGCTCGGCCCGACCGTGCTGCGCACCTCCACCGCGGCCGCCGTCGCCCTCGGCGCGCTGGGCGCGCTCACCCCGCGCTGGTAGGCCTTTCCGCGCGGTTCGCCACGGAATGGATTCGGGGGTGCGGCAGTTGGATGACACCGGTGTGTTACCCCTGCTGGTAGCCGTCTATTCACTGGGCGGTGTCGGTGGGCGGCGGTAAACTTCTGTCAACGAAAACGGCATCGAGACCGGAAAGCAGGCCATAGCCACTTTTGAGAACACCAGGCGAAATCGGCGATCAGAGCACACCCATTGTCGGCATCGGCGCCGGCGTCAACGGTTCCGGACCGGCGGGGCGGACCGTTCGTTCGAGCATCGAATTGGCACCGGAATCGGTGTTCGGTTTCCTGGGTTCGGCTGACGAGAACCTGCGTGAACTCGAGCGCCTCCTCGATGCCGACATCCATGTCCGCGGCAATTCCGTCACGCTGACCGGTAAGCCGGCCGATGTCGCGCTGGCGGAACGAGTGGTGGCGCAACTGGTCGCGCTCACCGCGCGCAATCGGGTGGTCTCGCCCGAGGCGGTGCGGCACACCTACTCCATGCTCACCGAGGGCTCCTCGGATTCTCCGGCAGAGGTGCTGAGCCTGGACATCCTGTCCCGGCGCGGCAGGACCATCCGGCCCAAGACGCTCAACCAGAAGCGCTATGTCGACGCCATCGACGCGCACACCATCGTGTTCGGGGTGGGCCCGGCCGGTACCGGCAAGACCTATCTGGCCATGGCCAAGGCCGTGCAGGCGTTGCAGACCAAGCAGGTCAACCGCATCATCCTGACCCGGCCCGCGGTCGAGGCGGGGGAGCGGCTGGGCTTCCTGCCGGGCACGCTGAACGAGAAGATCGACCCGTACCTACGCCCGCTCTACGACGCCCTGCACGACATGATGGATCCGGAGGCGATCCCGAAGCTCATGCAGGCCGGTGTCATCGAGGTCGCCCCGCTGGCCTACATGCGCGGTCGCACGCTCAACGACTCGTTCATCATTCTGGACGAGGCGCAGAACACCACGGCCGAGCAGATGAAGATGTTCCTCACCCGCCTGGGCTTCGGTTCCAAGATCGTGGTGACCGGTGACATCACCCAGGTCGATCTGCCGCACGGCGCGCGCTCGGGTCTGCGCGCGGCGACGGAGATCCTGCACGGCATCGACGACATCCATATCGCCGAGCTCACCAGCGCCGATGTGGTCCGTCACCGCCTGGTCGGGGAGATCGTCGACGCCTACGACCGGTTCGAGGCGGAGTCGCGGCCCCCGGCCGCGGTCCACTACCCCGGCAATCGGGCACAGCGACGTGCCGCGAGCCGAGGAGAACGACACTGACCTCTCCCTCTAGGCTGATCGGGTGAGTATCGAGATCGCCAACGAATCGGGTATCGAGGTATCCGAAGAAGAACTGGTCAGCGTCGCGCGGTTCGTCATCGCTCAGATGGATGTGCATCCGGCGGCCGAGCTGTCGATGGTGCTGGTCGATCTCGACACCATGGCGGACCTGCACATGCGCTGGATGGACCTGCCGGGTCCCACCGATGTCATGTCCTTCCCCATGGACGAGCTGGAGCCGGGCGGGCGGCCCGATGCCGCCGAGCCCGGCCCCTCCATGCTCGGTGACATCGTGCTCTGCCCCGAGTTCGCGGCCCAGCAGGCCGAGAAGGCCGGGCACTCCATGGATCACGAGCTGGCACTGCTGACCGTGCACGGTGTCCTGCACCTCCTCGGCTACGACCATGCCGAGCCGGAGGAGGAGAAGGAGATGTTCGCGCTGCAGGCCTCCCTGCTGGAGGGCTGGTACGAGAACGTGCGCCAGGAAATGCGCCGCGCGGAGCTCGCCGAGCGCGACCAGCGGCTGCTGGGCAAGACCGGATTCACCGATACCACCGGTGATCCGCTGGGCCCGGCGTGAATTCATTCGTTCTGCTCCTGCTGGCGATCGTCCTGGTCCCCGCCGGTGGCGTGTTCGCGGCGCTGGATTCGGCGCTGAACACGATTTCGCCTGCGCGCGTGGAGGATCTGGTGCGTGCCGACCGGACCGGGGCGGTGCGGCTGGCACGCATCATCGCGGATCGGCCGCGCTATGTGAATCTCATGGTGCTGCTGCGTCTCACGTGCGAAATCACCGCGACGGTGCTGCTGGCGGCGGTGCTCATGGACTGGCTGGACGAGGGCCCGGCGCTGCTGATCACCGCGGCGGTCATGGTGCTGGTCGACTATCTGGTGATCGGTGTCGGGCCGCGCACGCTGGGCCGCCAGCACGCGTATTCGCTGGCGCTGGGCGCGTCGCTGCCGTTGCAGGCCATCGGCTCGCTGCTGGGCCCGGTCAGCCGGCTGCTGATTCTGATCGGTAATGCGATCACCCCCGGTAAGGGTTTCCGCAACGGCCCCTTCGCCTCCGAGATCGAGCTGCGCGAGGTGGTGGATCTGGCCGGGGAGCGCGGCGTGGTGGATGCCGACGAGCGGCGCATGATCCAGTCGGTCTTCGAGCTCGACACCACCCCGGCCCGGGAGGTCATGGTGCCGCGCACCGAGATGGTGTGGATCGAGGCGGAGAAGACTGCGGCGCAGGCCATGTCGCTGGCGGTGCGATCGGGGCACTCGCGAATTCCGGTGGTGGGCGAGAACGTCGACGACATTCTGGGTGTCGTCTACCTGAAAGACCTGGTGCCGTACGCGGATCGGAGCCGGAAGGTGAAAGTGCGGCAGGTCATGCGGTCCGCCGTGTTCATGCCGGACTCCAAGCCGCTGGACGCGCTGCTGGACGAAATGCAGCGGCGCAGAAACCATATGGCGGTGCTGGTGGACGAGTACGGCGGCATCGCCGGGCTGGTCACCATCGAGGACATCCTCGAGGAGATCGTGGGCGAGATCGCCGACGAGTACGACAAGGACGAGATCGCGCCGATCGAGAAGATCGGCCCGGGCAAGTTCCGGGTCTCGGCGCGACTACCGGTGGACGACCTGGGCGAGCTGTTCGACATGGTGATCGAGGACGAGGACGTCGACACCGTCGGCGGTCTGCTCGCTCACGCCCTGGGCCGCGTCCCGCTGCCCGGCTCCAAGGCCGTCATCCACGGCCTGCAACTGAAGGGGGAGGGCGCGGCCGACGCGCGCGGCCGCATGCGGATCCACACCGTGGTGGTGCGCAAGGGCCCGGAGCAGACGAGAACCGAACCGGCGGAACACGAACCGGCCGACGACGTACACGAGGATGGAGAGGCCGATGATTGAGTTGGATGCGGAGGACAACAAGCTGTTGGTCCTCGCCCGTGGCGCCATGGGCCGTACTGGCGGCAATGGCGGTGCGGCCGTGCGTGATTCGGACGGACGCACCTACGCGGCCGGAACCGTGGAGCTGACCGCGCTGAAGCTGACCGCGTTGCAGTCGGCGGTGGCGGCCGCGATCTCCAGTGGCGCAGGCGGTTTCGAGGCGGCCGTGGTGGTCGCGGGCAAGCTGTCGGATCCCGGGGTGTCGGCCGTGCGTGAGGTTTCGCCGTCGGCGCGCATCATTTTCACCGATGCCAAGAGCTCGGTGTTCGATGTGCTGGAGCCCGGTGCGCCCGCGGACTACGGCGTCGAGAATCCCATTGCGGCACAGCAGCCCACGACGGGCGACGCGGCCGGCGAGCGCGAGGTCCCGGCGGGCTTCGATGTGGAGACCGAATCGGAGGTTTTCGAGTGAGCGGCCAGGGTCAGGACAGCGGTGAATTCCGGTCCGGCTTCGTGTGTTTCGTGGGCCGGCCGAACACCGGCAAGTCCACGCTCACCAATGCCATGGTGGGGCAGAAGATCGCCATCACCTCCTCGCGGCCGCAGACCACGCGGCACACCATTCGCGGCATCGTGCACCGCGATCACGCGCAGCTGATCCTGGTGGACACCCCCGGTCTGCACCGGCCGCGTACGCTGCTCGGCCAACGCCTCAACGACCTGGTGCGCGATACGTATTCGGAAGTGGACGTCATCGCCGTCTGCATTCCGGCGGACGAGAAGATCGGCCCGGGTGATCGCTGGATCGTCGACCAGATCAAGACCATGGCGCCCAAGACGACCCTGCTCGGTGTGGTCACCAAGATCGACAAGGTGAGTCGCGACCAGGTCGCCCACCAGCTCATGGCCGTGTCCCAGCTGCTCGGCCCCGAGGCCGAGGTGGTCCCGATCTCCGCGGTCAAGGGCGAGCAGGTCGAGGTGCTCGTCGACGTCATCGCCTCCCAGATGCCCGAGGGCCCCGCCTTCTACCCCGACGGCGAACTCACCGATGAGCCCGAGGAAGTCCTGATGGCCGAGCTCATTCGCGAGGCGGCCCTCGAGGGCGTCCGCGACGAGCTCCCGCACTCGCTGGCGGTGGTGATCGAGGAGGTCCTCGAGCGCGAGGAGAACGAGGACCAGGAGACCGACGGCCGCCGCTCCGCCGAGGGCATGCTCGACGTCCACGCCCTCCTCTACGTCGAACGCCCCAGCCAGAAGGCCATCATCATCGGCAAGGGCGGCGCCCGCCTCAAGGAGGTCGGCACCAACGCCCGCAAGCAGATCGAGCACATCCTCGGCACTCGCATCTACCTCCACCTGCACGTGAAGGTCGCCAAGGACTGGCAGCGCGACCCGAAGCAGCTCGGCAAGCTCGGCTTCTGACCTGAATCTGCCCGCGGCCACGTGAGCGGCCGCGGGCAGATCAGCGGATCGCCCTGTGCTGTCGGCGATTTCGGCGTCGCCGCGGCGCGGGACCAGGTATCGCCTGGGCGTATATCCCTGTGGAGCGGACGCGTCGGGGCGTAGTCCAGGCCGTCAGAGCATCGGACGGGCCGCCTCCTGGCCGCGGGTCAGGGCTGGGGCCACCAGGGTGTCGGGCGGTTCTTGTGCCATTCCAGCTCCGATTCCAACTGGGCCGCAACGGAAACCAGGAGGGGTTCGGAGTTGGCGGGGCCCATGAGCTGCGAGCCGACGGGGAGGCCGGTGGCGGTGAAGCCGGAGGGGATGTTGACGGCGGGCCAGCCGAGGACGTTCCAGGGCCAGGTGTAGGGGCAGGCCGCGGTGATCAGTTCGTCGGTGGCCCAGCTGCCGATGTCGTCGATCTCGTGGACGCCCGGGGGCGGGGTGGCCGTGGTGGGTGCCAGCACCAGGTCGAAGTCGTCGAAGATGCGGCCGGTTCGCGTGCGCAGCAAGGGTTCTGCGCGACGGGCGGCGAACAGCAGCGGCGAGAGGATGCGGCCGACGGCGGCATTGTGGGTGGTGCGCGGATCCACCTGCGCGCCGGGGAGGCGGTCCAGCGCCTCGCGGATGCCGACCATGGAGCGCGGGAGGAAGGTCGCACCCATCAGCACGCCGTAGTGGACGTCGGCGACGGTGACCTCGTGACCGAGGCGGCGCAGCGTGGCGGCGGTGGCGTGCACCCGGGCCTCCACCTCGCGGTCGAGGGTGGTCCTGGTGGCGGTGAACGGGATTCGCAGGGAGAGCGCGATGCGCAGGCGGCCGGGATCGCGGCCGACGGCGTCGGAGACGAGCAGTGCGGGCGGGGTGTGCAGGTCGCCCGGATGAGGTCCGGCCGCGGCGTCCAGCAGGAGCGCCGCATCGGCGACGGTGCGGGCCAGCGGGCCGTTCACGGTGAGCCCGTAGAAGGCCTCCGGCAGCGGCCAGGTGGAGATGCGGCCGCGCTGCGGCTTGATGCCGACCAGGTTGTTCCAGGCGGCAGGGATGCGGACCGAGCCCGCGCCGTCGGATCCCAGTGCGGCGGGCACCAATCCGGCCGCCACCGCCGCGCCGGATCCGCCGGACGACCCGCCCGGCGTATGCCCGGCGCTCCAGGGATTCATGGTGTGCCCGAAGGCGTCTCCGCTGGTGAACGGCAGCTGCCCGAGCTCGCAGGTATTGGTCTTGCCGACAACGACCGCCCCGGCCGCACGCAGCCGCCGCACCGACTCCGCGTCCTCGGTCTTGGCGGGGAATTCGCCGCCGCAGCCGAAAGCCGTTGGGGTGCCGGTCAAGTCGGTGTCGTCCTTGATGGCCAGCGGCACCCCGAGCAGGGGCTCGCGGTGGCCGGCGGCGAGTTTGCGGTCGGCGTCGGCGGCCTCGGCGAGCGCTTCGGCCCGTCGCACGATCCGGAAGGCATTGAGCGCCCCCTGGCTGGCCTCGATCCGATCGAGCGCCGCGCTGGTCGCCTCGACCGAGGTGAGTGTGCCCGCCGCCAGTGCCGCCGCGAGTTCCGCCAGCCCGAGCTCGCCAACCGACGCCAGTGTCATGTGAATCCCGTCTCTCCCGTACTCGGGAGTAACCTAGCGCGATTCTGGTCACACGTCCAACGTGTGGCGGGGGGGGGGGCGGGAGGGGGGGTGGGGGCGGCTCCCCGGTGGAGGAGGGGGGGGAGAGGGGGTCCCAGGGCGGCGGCCCAAAACGGGT
>NZ_JBHZCS010000072.1:0-19314 GCF_042755705.1 Nocardia sp. NPDC059154 | reverse complement strand
GTGCTCGACCGGGCAGTGGTCGATCACGCCTCATCGGCGGCGAGGGCGCGGCCGATGTGTCCCACGGCGATCCACACCAGCGGCGTGCCGGTGTAGCGCGTCCGAATCCTCGGTCCGAGGGTCGCGCTCAGCGTGCGGCGCGCGGCCAATCGCGGGCCAACGAACTTCTGATCGGCACACGTCCGGTGACTCGTCGTGGTCCGGTCGGTCGCGCGTGCGAGACTGTTGCGGTGCGGTTGTATCGGGATCAGGCGGTGGTGCTGCGCCAGCACAAGCTGGGCGAGGCGGACCGCATCGTCACGCTGCTGACCCGCCAGCACGGTCTGGTGCGCGCGGTCGCCAAGGGTGTGCGGCGCACCCGCTCCAAGTTCGGGGCGCGGCTGGAACCGTTCGCCTACGTGGATGTGCAGCTGTATCCGGGCCGCAATCTCGACACCGTCACCCAGGTGCACACGGTCGAGACCTTCGCCGCCGACATCGTCGCCGACTACGGCCGCTACACCACCGCCTGCGCCGTGCTCGAGACCGCCGAGCGCCTGGCCGGCGAGGAGGGCGCACCCGCCGCCCGCCTGCACACCCTCACCGCCGGCGCGCTGCGCGCCATCGCGCTGGGCCGCCGCCCCCACGAACTGATCCTGGACGCATACCTGTTGCGCGCCATGGCTTTCGCCGGTTGGGCGCCCGCCCTCGACGACTGCGCCCGCTGCGCCACCCCCGGCCCGCACCGCGCCTTCCATGTGGCCGCGGGCGGCGCGGTGTGCGTGCACTGCCGTCCGCCCGGCGCGGCCACGCCCATGGTCGGCGTTCTCGACCACATGAGCGCTCTCAATCGGGGCGACTGGTCCGGCGTCGACGCCGTCTCCGACGCCATGCGACGCCAGGCCAGCGGTCTCATTGCCGCGCATCTGCAGTGGCACCTGGAACGACAGCTGCGCACGCTGCCGCTTATCGAGCGCACCCGCCCGCACGAGGCCGTCGAGCGCGACGCGGCGGCCGAGCGTCCCCGTGCCGCCATCGGCTGACGCCGGGCCGAATCACCCTGGGAGTCCCGGTGAGCGGGCGCGGGAAAGCGGGTCCGGATCAGTGAGATTCGATACAGAGCCATCGAACGTTAGGGAGCCTAAAGTTCACGGCGTGTCGGGTTCTCCTCATCGAAAGTCCTCGCCGGCGGCTGTCCGCCGCCTGCCGGTGTCGCTGGCCGTCGCCGCCGTGCTGGCGACCGCGACCGCGGCCGCCGCGGCCCAGCCGGTGCTGCCGAGTTCGCCGTTCGGCGGGCTCGCGTACACGGTGAAGGTCGAAAAGCCGGGCGAGAGCGACGGATTCATCTACTACACCACCGGTGTGAGCGCCGCCGCGCTGGTGCCCGGGCTGGGTACCGTGGCGCAGGTGCTGCCGGGCGGAAAGCCCGCGAACGTCATTGCCGACCGGTCCGGCAAGGAGATCAAACGCTACGAACCGCCTGCGGGACAGGATGTCTCGAACTTCCGGACGCAGATCTACCAGGGGCGCAAGGTGCTCACCTGGTGGCAGGGCAGCACGGTTGCCGGGCACGGCTCGGGTGTGGGAATCATCGCGGACGAGACCTTCAATGTGCTGGCGACCGTCGACCCGGGTGGGGCGGGCGCGGATGTGCACGAATTCCGGCTGACCCCCGACGGTCACGCGCTGCTCACCTCGTACCCGCAGGTCGATGCCGATCTCACCGCCATCGGCGGCCCAGCGAACGGGAGGATGTTCGATACCGTCGCCCTGGTGATCGATGTCGCCTCGGGCCGGCAGCTGTTCCGCTGGAGCGCGGCCGAGCATGTGCCGCTGAGTGATTCGGAGACCTCCGGCAAGCTGGCGGGCGACGTCTACGACCCGTATCACATGAACTCGATCAGCCAGGATCCGTCCGGGAATCTGGTTGTGTCCCTGCGCAATACGTCCGCTGTCTACGACGTCGACCCGAACACCGGCGATATCCGCTGGCAGCTCGGCGGCAAGCATCCGACCCTGACCGCCGATCCGGACGTGCAGTTCGCCTTCCAGCACGACGCCGAGTTCGCCGACGCCTCGACGCTGCGGCTGTTCGACAACAACTCCAGCGGTGTGGAATCGCGCGGGAAGTCGAGCGTGGAGTGGATCCACCTCGACCCGGCCGCGGGGCGCGCCACCCTGGTGCGCAATCAGGAGCACCCGGACGGTCTGGTCACCCCCGCCATGGGCAATGCCCAGGCCCTGCCGAACGGCAATACCCTGGTCAGCTGGGGCATGACGCCCCGCATCTCGGAGTTCACCCCGAGCGGCGAGCTGGTCTACGACGCCGTCCTGCCCTTCGGCAGCTACCGCGCCTACCTCGACAGTCTCCCCAGCTGACCGGCCGGGCGCTCGGCGGCGGGGAAATGCCGGTTTCCCCGCCGCCGTACGCCATCCGGTGGAGGAAATGTGGAGGTCCGGTGGCAATGGTGTGGGCGCCGTCCGGCCTCGCGGAGCGTCGGGCAGGATGGTGGTCGTGATCGGGAACCGGAAGTCATCGACTGAGCAGCGTGTTGTGCGGCCGCCGTCGCCGCATCCGTCGGGGGCTAAGCCGCCGGCGATTCCGGCGGAATTCGTGCCCAGGCATGTGGCGCTGGTGATGGACGGCAACGGCCGCTGGGCCCAGGAGCGCGGGCTGCCCCGCACCGCGGGCCACGAGCGCGGCGAGGCGGTGCTCATGGACACCGTCGAGGGCTGTATCGAGATGGGCGTGAAGTGGCTGTCGGCCTACGCCTTCTCCACCGAGAACTGGCGGCGCAGCCCCGACGAGGTGCGCTTCCTGATGGGCTTCAATCGCGATGTGATCCGCCGCCGCCGCGACGAGATGCACGAGATGGGTGTGCGGGTGCGCTGGGCCGGCCGCCGACCGCGCCTGTGGCGCAGCGTGATCAAGGAATTGGAGATCGCGGAGGAGCTCACCCGGGACAATACGGTGATGACCCTCACCATGTGCGTCAACTACGGCGGTCGTGCCGAGATCGCCGACGCCGCACGGGAAATCGCGCGCCGGGTGGCCGCCGGGGAACTCGACCCGGAGAAGATCACCGAGGCCACCGTGGCCCGCTACCTCGACGAACCCGATATGCCGGACGTGGACCTGTTCCTGCGTCCCTCGGGTGAACTGCGCACCTCCAACTTCCTGATCTGGCAGGCCGCGTACGCCGAATTCGTGTTCCAGGAAACGCTTTTCCCTGATTTCGACCGCCGCAACCTCTGGGACGCCTGCCTGGAGTACGCCAAGCGTGACCGTCGCTTCGGAGGCGTGAAATGACCGACCAGCTCACCCCCGCGGAGGCGCTCCAGGACCGCGCCCGCGCCCTGCTGCTGCGCTACGGCGTGGAGGTTCGCGAGGAGGACGGCGGCCTCGGCTTCGAGTACGAGGGCGCGCTGTGCTCGCTGCGCGGCGTCAACCTCTCGCCCGGCCTGGATGTGCTGGCGCTCATGTGCATCCTGGCCTGGGATCGTCCGGTGAAGCCGCAGCTGCACAAGCGGGTCGCCGAACGCAATGCCGCGCTCCAGTTCGGCACGCTCACCGTCGTGTCCCGCGAGAAGCTCGCGGACGTCATCCTGCGCTACACCTTCCCGGCCGCCGGGCTCGAGGACGAGCCGCTGGCCACCATCCTGCTGCTGACCCTCTCCGGGGCGGGCCGTGCCCGCCAGGGCCTGCTGCTCTGACACCGATACCCGGTGCCGCCCGGGATCGGTTCAGGCTCGGGCGGATTCGGCCGCGGCCGCGGCCTCGGCGGCGCGGCGGTAGTCGGGGAGGATCTCGGTGATGCCGCGCGCGAAGGTGTCGGGGTCGACGTCGCCGAGGATGAGGTGCTGCAGGATGAAGCCGGGTAGTAGGCCGAGGAAGATCTTGGCCACCGCGTCGGTGTCGGCGTCCGGGGGGAGCCAGCCGACGTCGCGCATGCGTTCGGCGTAGTCGAACCAGAGGCGGCGGATGCCGAGGATATTGGTGCGGACGTAGTCGGCGATATTGGCGTCGGTCAGGGCCAGCGACCAGGCCTGCGGGATGATGCGGACCGGCCCGCCGGGGACGCTGAGCCGGACGATGGCCTCGCACATGATGCGGACCAGGTCCGGGGGAGTGGGAAGCGGGTCGCTGTAGACGGCTTCGCTGAGGGCCGCGCGCAGGTCGACGGTGGCGTCGGTGGCGAGGTCCTTGATGATGTCGTCCTTGGACTTGAAGTACCGGTAGACCGCCCCGGCCGACAGTCCGGATTCGGCGAAGACGTCCTGCATGGTGGTGGCGTGCAGTCCCTTGCGGGCGAAGCAGGACTGCGCGGCGTCGAGAATCTGCTGCCGGCGGCGTTCCAGGTGTTCCTCGCTGACTCTGGGCATGGGCCCAAAGTAAAACGAATATCCGTTCTTGACAAGGGGACACTGGAGTGTCAGCCTTGTCCCAATTAAAAAGAACGAACCTTCGCTTTCTTTGGATGGGTCATGAACACAGTCCAGCGCTCCCTCGCCCTCGGTCTCGCCGCGGCCGCCATTCAGGCCCTGATGCTCATCGCCTTCGCCTGGCCCGCCGCCCGCGTCGCGCCCCGGGATCTCCCCATCGCCATCACCGGCCCGCAGGCCGCCGCGGTCGCCCGGCAGCTGACCGATCGCGAGCCCGGCGGCTTCGACATCCGCACCGTCGCAGACGAATCCACCGCTCGCGACGCCATCGAGCATCGAGATGTGTACGGGGCCATCCTGACCGGTGGACAGCCCCGGGTGCTGATCGCCTCGGCCGCGAGTCCGATTGTGGCCCAGCAGCTCTCGGCCTTCGCGCAACAGCTGAACGGCGCGCAGGCGGCACCGGTGCAGGACGTGGTCGCCGCCGACGTCCACGACCCGCGCGGTAGCGGTTTCGGCGCAATGGTTCTCCCGCTGGTCATGTCCGGCCTGGCCGGTGGCGTGCTGCTGACCCTGCTGGTGCCGTCGCTGCGCGCCCGCGCTCTCGGCCTGGCCGTCTTCGCGATCGCCGGTGGGCTGCTGAGCATGTCGATCGTCCAGGGCTGGCTGCACCTGCTCCCCGGTGCGTACCTGGCCATGGCCTCGATCAGCGGCCTGGTCTCCCTCGCCGTCGCCGGCACCGTGGTCGGTCTGGCCGCCGTGCTCGGTCAGGCGGGCATCGGCCTGGGCGCGCTCACCATGCTGCTCGTCGGAAACCCCTTCTCCGGAGCCACCTCCGCGCCCGAACTGCTGCCCAAGCCGTGGGGCGAGATCGGACAGCTGCTGCCGCCCGGCGCTGCCGCCACCCTGCTCCGTTCGACGGCCTTCTTCGGTGACGCCGCCATCGCGGGCCCGCTGACGGTCCTGCTGTGCTGGGCCGCAGCCGGTCTCGCTCTCCTCGGTGTGGGGATCGCCCGCACTCGGCGGACCGTCCCGGCTCTCGCCCCGGACCTGGTGCCCGCGGCCTGAACTCGCCACTCGGACGGCAGCAGCCGCGCACCCCTCGCTCGATGAGCAAGGGGTGCGCGGCTGCTCGCTGTCAGCTCTTGTGGCAGCAGTTCTGGCAGGTGCCGAAGATCTCCATGGTGTGGCTGATATCGGTGAACCCGTGCTCGGTGGCGATCGAGTCCGCCCAGGCCTCCACGGTCGGCCCCTCCACCTCGACGGTCCGGCCGCACTGGCGGCAGACCAGGTGATGGTGGTGTCCGGTGGAGCACTGCCGGTACACCGATTCGCCGGTGTCGGTGCGTAGCACGTCGACCATCCCGGCGTCGGCGAGCGACTGCAGGGTGCGGTACACCGTGGTCAGCCCGATGCCCTCACCGCGCTTGCGGAGTTCGTCGTGCAGCTCCTGTGCGGAGCGGAATTCGTCGATGTCCGCGAGCAGTGCGGCGATGGCACTGCGCTGACGGGTGCTGCGGACCCCGACGGTCTTCTCGCTTGTTCCCACGGATCACCCTTCCTCGGCGTGTGCGACCGCGTCGATGACTATGTGCGCGAGATGTTCGTCGACCAGTTCGTAGATGACCTCGCGGCCGGTGCGTTCACCACGCACCACCCCGGCGGACTTGAGGATGCGCAGGTGCTGGCTGATCAGCGGCTGGGTCACTCCGAGGGTATCGACCAGTTCGTGCACGCAGCGCGGTGACTCGCGGAGCTGGAGCACGATGGCAATGCGGACGGGCGCCGCCAGTGCGCGCAATAGTTCTCCGGCGGAGTCCAGAATGGTGCGCGACGGCACGGCCGGCGGCTGGGGAGACCGGTAGGGGTACGGGTCGTGGGGGATCGCGGCCGGGGTCTCCGTCGCGACGTGGGAGCGCCGCAGGGGCGCGCCGCTGTCCGTGGTCATCGAACCAACTCCTTATTGGAAACCGATGCCATTCTTATATGCACGTGTACGCATGTCAAACGCGACACGGTGTCAAACCCGTAGCACACGGCAGATAGTCTGGACCGAATCCTTTGCAATCTTCCGGACACGGATGGAGAACTGTTCAGTGGCACCCAAGTCGAAGGTGGACACCGTCGCCAATCTCGCCAAGCGTCGGGGTCTCGTGTACCCGAGCGGTGAGATTTACGGCGGAACGAGGTCGGCCTGGGACTACGGTCCGCTGGGCGTCGAGCTCAAGGAGAACATCAAGCGGCAGTGGTGGCGGTCCATGGTGACCAGCCGTGACGACGTGGTCGGCCTGGACTCGTCGATCATCCTGCCGCGTCCGGTGTGGGTGGCCTCGGGCCACGTCGCGGTGTTCAACGACCCGCTGGTGGAATGCCTCAACTGCCACAAGCGGCACCGGCAGGACCACCTGCAGGAGGCGTACGCCGAGAAGAACAAGATCGACAACCCGGACTCGGTGTCCATGGAGCTCGTCGTGTGCCCCGACTGCGGCACCGTGGGCAAGTGGACCGAGCCCAAGGACTTCAACATGATGCTGAAGACCTACCTGGGCCCGGTCGAATCCGAAGAAGGCATGCACTACCTGCGCCCGGAGACCGCGCAGGGCATCTTCGTGAACTACAAGAACGTCGAGACCACCGCGCGCAAGAAGCCGCCGTTCGGCATCGCGCAGATCGGTAAGTCGTTCCGCAACGAGATCACCCCGGGCAACTTCATCTTCCGTACCCGCGAGTTCGAGCAGATGGAGATGGAGTTCTTCGTCAAGCCGGGCGAGGACGAGCAGTGGCACCAGTACTGGATCGACACCCGCCTGGCCTGGTACACCGACCTGGGCATCGACCCGGAGAACCTGCGGCTGTTCGAGCACCCGAAGGACAAGCTCTCGCACTACTCCACCCGCACGGTGGACATCGAGTACCGCTTCCGCTTCCAGGGCTCCGAGTGGGGTGAGCTCGAGGGCGTCGCCAACCGTACCGACTTCGACCTGAAGACCCATTCCGAGCATTCCGGCACGGATCTGAGCTTCTTCGATCAGAACACCAACGAGCGCTTCATCCCCTTCGTGATCGAGCCGGCCGCAGGTCTGACCCGCTCGCTGATGGCTTTCCTGGTCGACGCGTACCACGAGGAGCAGGTGCCGACGGCCAAGGGCACCATGGAGACTCGCACCACACTGCGCCTGGACCCGCGCCTGGCGCCCGTCAAGGCGGCTGTCCTGCCGCTGTCGCGCAATGCGGACCTGTCGCCGAAGGCCAAGGACCTGGCCGCGCAGCTGCGCCGGAACTGGAACGTGGACTTCGACGACGCCGGGGCGATCGGCCGCCGCTACCGCCGTCAGGACGAGATCGGCACCCCGTTCTGCATCACGGTCGACTTCGACACGCTGGAGGACCAGGCCGTCACCGTGCGTGAGCGGGACTCGATGGCTCAGCAGCGCATCGCTCTCGATCAGGTGGAGGGCTACCTGGCGGCGCGCCTCGTCGGCGCCTGAGTCCAAGTTCACAGAAAAGACCGGTCAATGCCTGACCGGTCTTTTCTTTATTCCATTGCCCCCGAAATCCGGGGCGGTGTCGCGAAATTGGGTAACCGACTACTCACGTTAACGGCCCATGACCGGAGCACTATTTAAGGATGTGGGCAACGGCGCATCTCTGCCGTAGCTCGATCATCCGAGGTGAGTCATGAGCGAGCGTGTTATCGGCCCCCGCTCGGGGCTGCAATGGGTCTCATTGGGGGACACCGGATCATCGTGCCCTGCCGCCCGATCCACGGTGGCGGCATTTCGATCATGGGCCGAGTCCTATCTGACCCAACCCAGTGACGAACTGGGCCGCGACGGGCCGGTCTGCCCGTATGTACGACCGGCCATGCGGCGAGATCTGATGTGGCTGGCGCAGGTTCCAGCGGTGGAGCCGCGGCCGACGTGGGTGCGCGCGATCATCCGTGACGCGCTGGAGGCCTATTCCGGACTGCCCACGGGGAACGGCAGTTCCACCTCCGTGCTGCGCGCATTGATCACCGTATTCCCGAATTTGACGGATTGTTCGCTGATCGATGAGATCCACGATGAATTCAAGAGCAAATTCGTGGAACGCGGCATCATGCTCGGGCAATTCTATCCGGGCTGTGACCAGGCGGGCCTGTGGAACAAGGATTTTCGGCCGTTGGACGCACCGATGCCGATGTTGGTGGTGCGCAGCATGATGACGACCGATTTTCCGTTCCTGCTCGACAGACCGGAGTGGGCCGACGCCTTCGTGCGCAAGTTCGCGCCGGGGCTGCCCGCGCACGTGCGCTCGGTCATGGTGGAGCGCTTGACATCTCGTCCCGCATTCGTGCCCGCCTACGAGGTGGGCGCCGACGACGACGCATCCTGTTCGGCCAGCAGTTAGGTAGTTCCTATGACGCGTGAGATCGCGGCGGATCGGACCGCCACCGTCTTCCCGCTCTCCCCGGCTCAGCTGGGGATGTTCTATGCGCAGCAACTGGATCCGGCGGTGCCGCTGTCGGAGGCCCAGTACATCGAGATGCACGGACCGCTGGATATCGCGGCGCTGCGGCTCGTGGGGGCGCAGGCAGCGCGGGAATTCGGTTCCGGTGTCCTGCGATTCGTCGAGGTCGAGGATCGGCCGTATCAGGTGGTCGATACCGAACTGGACGCGACGGTCGGCTTCCTGGACTTCCAGGACCGACCGGACCCGGTTGCGGACGCGTTGGAATGGATGCGCGCGGATGTGGCGGCGCCGATCGAGCTGTTCGGTGCACAGGCTGGGATATCCACCGTGATCCGGGTCGGCGAGTCCCATCACCTGTGGTACACCAGAGCACACCACCTCCTCATCGATGGATTCGGCTCGATGACCATGCTGTATAGGGTCGCCGAGCTGTACAACGCCGCGGTGCGCGGGCAAACGGCGCCTCCCGGCACCGCGGCCTCGCTGCTGGACGTGCACGAGTCGGAGATGGCGTACCGGGAATCGAGCCGGTACGCCACCGACGAGCGCTACTGGCGCGAGGCCACCGCGGGCATGCCCGACCGGTGCAGCCTGGTCGGGGCCACCGCGCCCGCGAGCGCGCTGGCCCGCGAGGCGCGCGCCCAGCTGGGGGAGCGGACGGCCGAGCGGCTGGCGAGCGCGGCCCGCCGTTTCGACACCAGTGCGGCGGGCGTGGTGATGGCCGCGGTCGCGCTGTACTACGCCCGGCTCACGGCCACCGAGGACGTCGTCCTGAGCCTGCCCGTGTCCGGCCGCACCACCGCGGTGCTGCGGCGTTCCGGCGGCATGATCGCCAATGTGGTGCCGCTGCGGGTGCCGGTGCCGCGCGCGGGACGGGTGGGGGAGGTCCTGGATGCCGTGCGGGTGGCGGCGTCGGGGGCCTTGCGGCATCAGCGCTTCCGCCACGAGGACATGCGGGACGAGGGCGACCGGGACGAGTTCGGGCGCGGCATGACCGGGCCGGTCATCAACATCATGATGTTCCCGGACGGGATCGACTTCGAGGGCGTGGAGTCGAGCCTGCACGTGGTCACCTCGGGCCCGATCGAGGACCTGTTCGTCAACTTCTACCAGCACGGTGCGGGCGCACCGATCCATGTCGACTTCGCCGCGAATCCGCGCCTGTACGACGAGGATTCGCTGAACCGGCATCATCGGCGATTCCTCGCCGTGCTGGATTCGCTGCTGGAGGCGGAGCCCGGAACACCGGTCGCGGCACTGGATTACACGGTGCCGGACGAGCAGCCGGTGCTGGCGGGCGCGCACGGGCCGGCGGCGCCGCAGCCGCGGCTGCTGCCGGAGATCCTGGCGGACGGCCTGCGCCGCGCCGGACCCGAGACGGTCGCCGTCATGGGCCGCGACCGGCGGCTGACCTACGGCGAGCTGGACGCGCTGTCGAATCGGCTGGCGCGGAGGATCGTGCGGGCCGGCGCTGCCGAATCCGGTTCCGGGATACCGGAGGCCGCGGCCGTCGGACCGGAATCGACCGTGCTGCTGGCACTTCCCCGTTCGATCGAGGCGATGGTCGCGCTGTGGGCGGTGGCCAAGACCGGCGCGGCGTTCGTGCCGCTGGGTACCGCGCTGCCCGCCGACCGGATGGCGCGCATTGCCGCCGACGCGGACGCGACGATCGGCCTGACCCTCGCGGAATCGACTGCCGCGCTGCCGGATTCGGTCCACTGGATCACTCTCGACGACCTGCTCGACGAGGACGTGGCGCCGGCCGATCCGCCGCTCACCGCCGAGGAGTTGCGGGGGCGGCCGCGGGCCGGCAATCCGGCGTACGTGGTGTTCACCTCCGGATCGACCGGGGTGCCCAAGGGTGTGGCGGTGACCCATTCCGGATTGGCCGGGCTGGCCGCGGCGATCGTGACGGCGTACCGGGTCGCGCCGGGTGCACGGGTCCTGCAGTGCCTGAATCCGAGTTTCGATGCGTCGGTGCTGGAATGGCTGATGGCGTTCGCATCGGGCACGACCCTGGTGGTGGCCGAATCGGATCCGGTGGTGGGCACCGAATTGACCGGGCTGGTCCGGGATTTCGGCATCACCCAGGTCTGTTCGACACCCGCGGTGCTGTCCACCCTGGAGCCGGACGCGCTCGACGGGGTGCGCGCCGTGTCGTCGGGCGGGGAACCGACGCCGCCGGATATCGTGGCGCGCTTCGGGATCGGGCGGGAGCTGCTGAATTCATACGGTCCCAGCGAGACCACGGTGGCCGTCACCTACACCCGGGGGCTGGTGCCGGGCGTGAATGCCGGGCTCGGCGACCCCATTCCGGGCGCCGGGATGCTGGTGCTGGATCGCTGGCTGCGGCCGGTGCCGATCGGGGTGGCCGGGGAGCTGTACGTGACCGGGCCGGGGGTGGCGCGCGGGTACGTCGGCCGTCCCGGGCCGACCGCCGAGAGTTTCGTGCCCGCCCCCTCGGGTCCGGCCGGGGCCCGCATGTACCGCACCGGAGATCTGGTGCGCTGGACCGAGAGTGGCGTGCTCGAGTACGTGGGTCGCGGCGACTTCCAGGTGAAGCTGCGCGGTATGCGGATCGAGCTGGGTGAGATCGACGCCGTGCTCAACGCGCACTCGTCGGTGGAGATCGCGGTCACGGTGGCGCGGCCCGGTCCCGGCGGCGGCACCGTGCTGGCCGCGTATGTGGTTCCGCACGCCGGTCAGGTGATCACCGAGCCCGAGCTGCTCGACCACGCCACCCACCGCCTGCCGCCGTACATGGTGCCCGCGACTGTCACGGTGCTGGGTGCGTTGCCGCTCACCGCCAATGGCAAGGTGGATCGCCGGGCGCTGCCGGAACCCGTGGTGGCGCAATCGATGTCGGGTCGCGCGCCGGCCACCGCCACCGAACGCCTGCTCTGCAGCCTGTTCGCGGAGGTTCTCGGGACCGAGGCCGGTCCGGACACCTCGTTCTTCGCCCTGGGCGGCGATTCGATCATGGCGATCACGCTGGTGTCGCGCGCTCGTGCCGCGGGCCTGGTCTTCTCCGCCCGTGAGGTTTTCGAGCACCGCACCCCGGCCGCCCTGGCGGCCGTGGTCACCCGGCTCGAGGACCGTCCGCAACGGCTGCCCGAACTGGCGGGCGGTGGCGTCGGACGCCTGCCGCTGACGCCGATCGCGGCCTGGCTGTTCGGCCGTCCCGGTTGGCGGCATTTCGCCCAGTCGATGGTGGTCCAGGTGCCGGCCGGGGTCGAACTCCCGGTGCTGCTGCGCGCCGTCCAGGCGCTGCTCGACCGCCACGATGTGCTGCGCGCCCGCCTGGTCGACACCGACGACGGGCTCCGCTTGGACGTCCCCCCGGCGGATGACATCGAGGCGGCGACGCTGCTGACACACTTCGAGTGGACGGCGGCCGACGTGTCCGGGGCGGCGGTCGACCGAGCGCTGACGGATGCCGCCGGTCGGTTGGATCCGCGTGCGGGTGTGATGATCGCACTGAACTGGCTGGACGCCGGTCCGGCGCGGCCGGGCCGGTTGGCGATCGCGGTGCACCACCTGGCCTGTGACGCGGTCTCGTGGCGAATCCTGCTGCCCGACTTGATGTCCGCCTGGACGCAGGCCGCGGCGGGGACGAAACCCGAGCTGCGGGAGACCGGGACCTCGATGCGCACCTGGGCGTACGCACTGGAGGCGATGGCGTCACCGGACATCCCGGGCGCGCCGGCCGATGACTCGGCCGCCGTCGAATCACCCTGGCCGGTCGCCGAACTCGGGTACTGGCGTGACGTGCTGGCCCCGGATGCCCTGATCGGGCGGCGCCGGCTGGACGTGGCGGTGGACACCCATCGGACCGCCCGGCGGATCGATATCGAGGTGCCGGGCGAGGTGTCGGCGGCGCTCATCGCCCGGCTCGCCGGCACCTACCGCTGCGGCGTCGAGGACGCGCTGCTGGCGGCCCTCGCGCTGGCGCTGGCGCGTTGGCGGGACGGGCAGGATGCGGTCGCCGCCGGGACCGTGGTCACGGTCGAGCGGCACGGCCGCGACGAGGCCGCGGTGCCCGGGGCGGACCTGTCGCGGACGGTCGGCTGGTTCACCACGCAGGTGCCGGTGCGCCTGGGACCCATTGCCGTGGACGGAGATTCGGGCGCGGCCAGCGTGGACAGCGCGTTGAAGACGGTCAAGGAACAGCTGCGGGCCGTGCCGCGCGGCGGCTTCGGCTACGGGCTGCTGCGCTACCTGAACGCGCGGACGGCCCGGGAGCTCGCGGCACTGCCGGATCCGCAGATCGGATTCAACTACCTCGGGCAGATTCCCGAGTTCGCCGTGGGCGATTGGCTGCCGGTCGCGATGGGGGACCGCCTGGGCGGGCACGCGGATCCGGATATGCCGCTGGCGGCGGTCATCTCGGTGGACGCGGTCACGCTGGAGTCGGAGCGTGGGCAGCGGATCCGGGCGGTGTGGCAGTTCGCCGGTCATGCGGTCGCGGCCGGGGACGTGGAAGCGCTGGCGCGGGAATGGCTTTCGGCGGTCGGTGAGATCGCCGAGCTGGTACGGCGGCCCGACGCCGGTGGCCTCACCCCTGCCGATCTGCCGCTGCTGACCGTCGCGCAGCCGGAGATCGAGTCGTGGGAGCGGGCTTTCGGCCGTCTGACCGATGCCTGGCCGCTGACGCCGCTGCAGCGCGGCCTGCTGTTCCAGGCGCAACTGGCCGCGGGCGGCCCGGACGGCTACTCGGTGCAGGCGATCATCGATGTCGAGGCCGACCTCGATCGCGACCGGCTGACGGCCGCCGCCGAGGCGCTGGTCCGCCGCCACGATGTGCTGCGCGCCGGCTTCCTGGCCTCGGATACCGGTGCGGTGCAGGTGATTCCGGCCGAGGTTGCGGTGCCGTGCGCCTATCGGGAGGCGATCGGTGCCACGCCGGCGGAACTCGACGAGATCGCGGCGGCCGAACTGCGTGAGCCGTTCTCGGTCGACCACCCGCCCCTGATCCGATTCCTGTGCATCGCGGCGGGGGAGCGGCGCTTCCGGCTGGTCATCACCAACCACCACCTGATCCTCGACGGCTGGTCCATGCCGATGCTGTTCGCGGAACTCATCGCCCTCTACGAAACCTCCGGCGACGACACCGGATTCGCGACCCCGGCCCCCTTCCGCACGCACCTGGAGTGGCTGGCCGCCCGCGACGACGACCTGGCCCGGGAAGCCTGGGCGCAGTCCCTGTCCGGCCTCGACGGCCCGACCCTGATCGCCCCGACCGCGCCGCGCGCCGACGCCGCGACCGCCCCGGTCGCCCACGAGATGCCCCTGCCCGATGGTCTGCCGGATGCCCTGCGCCGCACGGCCGCGGCCTGCCAGGTCACCGTCAACACCCTCGTGCAGGTGGCCTGGGCGCTGCTGCTGGCCGAGCAGACCGGCGGCTCCGACATCGTCTTCGGCGCCACCGTGTCCGGCCGCCCGCCGGAACTGGCCGGCGCCGAGCGCATGGTCGGCATGCTGGTCAACACCGTCCCGGTCCGGATCGCCCTGAACCCGGCCGAATCGATCGCCGACCTGCTCACCCGCGTGCAGCGCGAGCAGGCCGCCCTGGCCGACCACCAGCACCTGGGCCTCGACGAGATCCAGGCCGCCACCGGCCTGGGCCCGCTCTTCGACACCGCCACCGTCTTCGAGTCCTACCCGGTGGACGCCGCGACCCTCACCGCCGCCACCCGCCAGGCCGACCTCACCGTCACGTCCCTGCGCGCCCAGGACGGCACCCACTACCCCCTCTCGCTGGCCGCCTACGCCAACAACGGCCTCCGCCTCGAACTGACCCGCTCCCCACGCTATTTCGACGCCTCCGAGGCCGATGCGCTGGCAGCGGCGCTGTCCCGCCTGCTGACCGACCTCACCGGCGACTCGCGCCGCCGCGCCGCCGGGCTGCGCGGCACGGACCTCGACGCGCTGGTCTCGGTCCGACCCGGGGCCGACTCCCGCGAGGTACTGCTCCTCCCGGATCTCCTGTCCGCCAACGGATACCCGGACACAACCGCGATCGTCGGCGCCGCCTCAACGGCCGACAGCGCTGCCGAGCTGACCTACGCCGAGCTGGCGGCCGCGTCGAATCGATTGGCTCGTAGGCTGATCGAAGCCGGTGCCGGGCCCGAGCGGGCGGTGCTGGTAGCTCTGCCGCGATCGGTGATGTCGATGGTCGCCGTGTGGGCCGTTGCGAAGACCGGGGCGGCGTTCGTGCCGGTGGATGTCACGCAGCCGGCGGCGCGGACGAGCGCCATCGCCTCGGAATGCGGTGCGGTACTGGGGATCACCTCGGATCACGTGATGGATCTGCCCGGCGACGTGGCATGGCTGCGGCTGGACAGCGACGCGTTGGTCGCGGAGTGCGCGGCGATGTCCGCCGAGCCGGTCACCGATGCCGACCGGCTCGCGCTCCTGCGCCCGGAGCATGCGGCCTACGTGGTGTTCACCTCGGGGTCCACGGGCACGCCGAAGGGTGTCGTGGTCTCGCACACCGGGCTGGCCAATATGGCGGCGGCCATGGCGGAACGCGGTGGCATCGATCGCGATTCGCGCGTGATGCACTGCCTCAACCCGGCTTTCGACGCGGCCATGCTGGTCTGGATGTCCGCGTTCGCCGCCGGCGCGACGCTGGTCGTCGCACCGCCGGAGGCGAGTGCGGGTGCGGAGCTGGCGGCCGCCATCCGCGCGGGCGCTGCCACCCACCTGACCTGTACGCCGAGCGTGCTCGCGACCCTCGATGCCGCAGACCTGCACGGTGTGCGGACGGTCGTCATGGGTGGCGAACCCTGCCCGCCCGCGCTGGTGACACGTCTGGGTCAGGGTCGCGCGTTCGTGAATTCCTATGGCCCGGCGGAGACCACCATCGCCGCGAGCTTCGGCGACCCGATGACGGCCGGCACCTCGACCCAGCTCGGCGACCCGGTGCCGGGGACGACCCTGCTCGTGCTGGACGCCTGGCTGCGTCCGGTACCGCTGGGCGCGGTCGGCGAACTGTATGTGCGCGGTTCGGGGCTGGCGCGTGGCTATGCCGGTCGTGCAGCGCTTTCCGCGAGCCGGTTCGTCGCCGACCCGTTCACCGCCGGGCAGCGCATGTACCGCACCGGCGACCTGATGCGCTGCACCGCGGACGGTTTCGAGTACGCCGGTCGCAGCGACTTCCAGGTGAAGATCCGCGGCATCCGGGTGGAGCCGGGTGAGGTCGACGCCGTCCTGCTGACGCATCCGGGCATCGAGGCCGCGGTGACCGTCGCCCGGCGCAACCCCGCCGGCGCGATGACGCTGTGCTCGTATGTCGCACTGTCGGATCCGGCCTCGGTGCCGGAGCTGCTGGCCTGGGCTTCCGGCCGGCTGCCGCGCTACCTGATGCCCGCCGTCCTGCAGGTGCTGCCGGAGTTGCCGCTGACGGCGAGCGGCAAGGTGGACCTGCGCGCCCTGCCCGAACCCCAGCTGGTACAGGCCGAATACGTCGTCCCGGCGGGTGCCGAGGTGGCCATCGCCGAGACCTACGCCGAGGTACTGGGGCTGGATCGCGTCGGTGCTCGCGACGACTTCTTCGCGCTCGGCGGCGATTCGCTCATCGCGACCCGCGTCGCCGCCCGTCTCACCGCGCACCTGGGCCGCACCGTTCCGGTCCGCCTGCTCTTCGAGGCCCCGGTGGTCGCCGACCTGGCCGTGCGGCTGTCTGCCGCCGAGATCGATACCGCCGCACCCGCTCTCACCCGGACCGAGCGCCCCGACCTGGTCCCGCTCTCCCCGGCCCAGCAGCGCATGTGGTTCGTCAACCGCTACGACCCGGCCTCCCCGGCCTACAACGTGCCGGTGGCGCTGCGTCTTTCGGGCCACCTGGACCAGGACGCCCTGCGCGCCGCGCTGCGGGATGTGCTGGCCCGCCACGAGACGCTGCGCACGGTCTATCCCGATATCGACGGCGTCGGCATGCAGCGGGTGCTCCCCGCCGAGGACGTCCCGCTCGACCTCGACCCGGTGCCGGTGTCCCTCGACCGGCTACCCGAGGTCGTCGCGGACACCATCGGCCGTGGGTTCGACGTCACCGCGGCGGTCCCGCTCCGGGTCCGGGTGTTTGTCGTCGACGACCACGAAATCAGCCAGGCCGCAGCAAGTTACGGCCCGCGCGCCATGACGGACGGCCAGTTCGAAGAGCACGTGGTCGTGCTGGTCGCGCATCACATTGCGACGGACGGTTTCTCGATGGCCCCGCTGACCCGCGATGTGGCCGCCGCCTATGCGGTGCGGGCCGCCGGGCAGGCGCCGGCGTGGGAGCCGCTGCCGGTCCAGTACGCGGATTACACACTGTGGCAGCGGGATCGGCTCGGCTCCGAGGCGGACACGGACTCGCTGGCGGCCCGGCAGCTCGGGTACTGGTCGGACACCCTCGCCGGGGTGCCGGATCATCTGGAGCTGCCGACGGATCGGCCGCGTCCGGCCTGTGCCTCGCATCGGGCGGCCGAATGCACCGCCCGCGTGGACCGGGACCTGACCGCCGCGATCGACCGCTGCGCCCGCGCGCATCGGGCGACCCCGTTCATGGTGGTGCACGCCGCACTGGCCGTGCTGCTGTCCCGCCTCAGCGGCTCCGCGGACGTGGTGGTCGGCACCCCGGTCGCGGGGCGCGGCGTGCGCGAACTCGACGACCTGGTCGGCATGTTCGTGAACACGCTGGTATTGCGCACCGGTATTCGCCCGGAGGAGGGTTTCGCCGCGCTGCTCGATCGGGTGCGGGATACCGATCTCGCAGCCTTCGAGCACGCGGACGTGCCGTTCGAGCGGCTCGTGGAGGTGCTGGCCCCGGCCCGGTCGGAGTCCCGGCACCCGCTCGTCCAGGTCATGCTGGTGTTCCAGAACCTGGCCATGCCGGAGCTCCAGCTGCCCGGGCTGACCGTGTCCCCGCTCGAATTGCCGCAGACCAACAGCCGTTTCGACCTGAGTCTCACGGTCATCGGCGACGCCGACGGCATGGAACTGCGGTGCTGCTACGCCACCGACCTCTTCAATGCGTCGACCATGGCGGACTTCACCGGCCGACTGGTGCGGGTGCTGGCCGAGATCACGGCCGAACCCGCGCGCCCGGTCGGTGATCTCGACCTGCTCACCGCGGCGGAGCACGAGCGGTTGCACGCGGCCGCCGAACCCGTCGCGTCCCCGCGCATGCTGGCCGACCTCATGGCCGACGCGGTCGCGGCGAACCCGGACGGCCTCGCCGTCATCTGCGGGGACCGCCGGCTCACCTACCGTGAGCTCGACGCCCGGGCCGAGCAGCTGGCGCGGCGGCTGACCGCGGCCGGCGCCGGATCGGAAACACTGGTGGCCGTGGGCATTCCGCGGTCCATCGAATCGGTGCTGGCGGTCTGGGCCGTCGCGCGGGCCGGGGCGGCCTTCGTCCCGGTGGATCCGGCCTATCCGCCGGATCGGATCGCCCGGATCATCGACGTTTCGGGGGTATGTCTCGGTCTCACCGTGCGCTCGCAGTGGGACCGACTTCCGGGCACGGTGGAATGGTGGTGCCTGGACGACCGCGAGGCGGAGGAGTATCCGCTCGCGGTTCATGAAATCAGCAGGAACACAGCCCATCCGGCGTACGTCATCTTCACCTCGGGATCGACGGGCGCACCCAAGGGGGTTGTGGTCTCCCACGCGGGTCTGGCGAATCTCGCTGCCGCACAGCGGGACCGGGACGCACTCACCTCGGAATCCCGGGTCCTGCACGTGGCGTCGCCGAGTTTCGACGCCTCCGTCGTGGAACTGCTGATGGCGGTGGGCGCGGCCGCCACGTTGGTGATCGCGCCCCCCACCGTCTTCGCCGGACCCGAGCTGGGCGAACTGCTGTCACGCGAACGGGTTTCGCACATCGCGCTCACGCCCTCGGCGCTGTCGACCGTGGATCCGTCCGGACTGGACGATCTGCGCCTGATCGTCACCGGTGGCGAATCCTGCCCGCCGGAACTGGTCGCCGCGTGGGCGGCCGAGGGCCGCAACCACTTCAACGACTACGGGCCGACCGAGGCCACGGTGACGGCTGCCGGCGCGCCCGTGCATCCCGGTGCGCCGATCACCATCGGCCGGGCCGCACCCGGCATGCGGGCCCTCGTCCTCGACGACCGGCTGCGCCCGGTTCCGGACGGTGTGGTCGGCGAACTGTACCTCGCGGGAATCGGCTTGGCGCGTGGCTATTTCGACCGCTACGACCTGACCGCAGCCCGGTTCGTGGCCGACCCGCACGGCCCGGCCGGCCGGCGCATGTACCGCACCGGCGACCTGGTGCGGCGACGCGACGGGAACCTGGAATACCTGGGACGCACCGACACCCAGGTCAAACTGCGCGGCCTGCGCATCGAACTGGGCGATGTCGAGGCGGCGCTGACCGCGGAGCCCACGGTCGCGCGCGCGGTCGCGGTGGTCCGCGACGACGGGCGCGGCGGCATGCTCGCCGCCTACGTGGTCGCCGCGGACGGCACGGAACCCGATCCGGTGGCTCTGAAG
>NZ_JBHZCS010000071.1:0-51260 GCF_042755705.1 Nocardia sp. NPDC059154 | reverse complement strand
GGTCGAGACGGCGCCCCGGCGAAATCCGGTGTGGAATCAGCACCGCATAGGTTTGCCCGACCACGACGTCGCGGGCCCGCATGCACTCAGCCTGCACGTCCGCATCGGTGCTGGTCAAGCCACTGTCGTTGTTTTTCGCGCGAGTCCGGGACCCCGATGTTCGGGAGTCCTTGCGAGGAGGCGTGGGCTGGCCGGGTTCGTGCTGGCGGTCGCGTCAGCCGGATTGGTGGACGGCGCCACCCGCAACGCCGCCGACCATCCGGTTCTAGTTCAACCTTCGCCGTCGCGTTGCGGCGCCCATTCCCGGATCGCGGCGATGATCTGCTCGGGCGCGTCTTCCTGGATGTAGTGGCCCGCGCCCTCCAGGATGACGGTGCGATGCTGGGGAAAGACCCGCTCCCAGCGGCGACGCTCCGGTTCGCGGAACGCCACATCCTTTGTCGGCCACACCAGCAACGCGGGCTTGTCACCCAGGGCGGGCAGCCCTCGCTCGATCTCGGCGAGAAACGGTCGGCTGCCGAGGATTTCGCGAGGGAAGACGTGCATCGGACGCCTCGACTCGGACGTCGGGAACGGCCCGCGGTAGGCGTCCATCACCGACTCCGATAGCTTCCGGCGCCGGACACCGAGCGGTATGAGCCTCTCGACGAAGAAGTTTCGACGCAGAATCAGGTAGCTGCCGATCGGACCGCCCAGCGTCCGGGAGAACACCTGCGTTCCCAGATCCGATTTCGGCCAGGCCCAGGTATTGCCGATCACGAACGCGGCGAACCGATCCGGATGCCGCGTCGCGACCGCGAACCCGATCGGTCCGCCCCAATCC
This sequence comes from Nocardia sp. NPDC059154, assembly GCF_042755705.1. NCBI lineage: Bacteria > Bacillati > Actinomycetota > Actinomycetes > Mycobacteriales > Nocardiaceae > Nocardia > Nocardia sp. NPDC059154. Next base: position 50,437 of record NZ_JBHZCS010000071.1, on the reverse strand, counting down.
TGCACCATGAGCGTCACGCCCGACAGGTCGAGCTCGGTGACGAATCGCTCGACGACCCTCGCGTGCTCGGCGGGCGTGAAACCGTATTCAGGGCCCGGACGTGAGAGGCCGAACCCGGGGTAATCCAAAGCGATGCAGCGAAATTGGCCGCTGAGATTGGTGATCAACTCACGGTAGAGAAACGACCAGGTGGGGTTACCGTGCAGAAGTAGCAGGGGTGGACCGATGCCTTCGTCGACGTAATGGACGCGAGCGCCGGCCAGGTCGAGATAGCGGTGCTCGAAGGGGTATGTGTCTCGGGGCACCCAGGACGGAATTGCCGGTGTGTCTTCGGACATGTCGACCTCCTCGGGCGAAGCATACGGAGTAGCTGCTGCGGATCGCATTCGCGAAACACCTACCCGACCGGATTGACCACCATTGAACGGACTGCAAGCTAAAGACCCGCCGCGGCAAACAGGCTTTTATGACCGAAAGCGGCGGGTTCCCGACGAAGTAGCTTCAGTCCGGCTGAACCCACGGGAAACGGCCCAGGGATTGGAACAAAGTGCCACGACTCGACATCGCGGACTGCTGTCAAGAGCCATCGAAAAGACTTGTACGCCTATAGATTTGGCCGCCAACGGTCAACTATTCGCAGCTGAACGCAATTTCGAAAGACGCTGGCGGGCGGCGGATTCAGTGGGAGATCGTTGGGTCTCGTCCGGTCCGGGGTGCCCTCGTAAGCACGGAGCCTTGCGTAACTGACCCGCAGAGTACGTCGGCGAACCGCGCCTTGATGCTCGCGATGCCCAGGTGGCGGGCGGTGACGACCGAGTGCGGCGTCGCCACGTACCCGCGATTGCGTCGGTTACCACGAGCCCGCGATGTCGCCGCGTATTCACCCAGTCCACCGTGATCGTGGCGCGCGCCGGAGACACGGAACTACACTTCAAATTTGCCAGAGGTTTTCTAGTTGTAGTCCGTCGAACGACCCAGGGAGACCGGCCATGGCGACGCATACGTGGGAAACCGAACAGCAGCACCGCATCGACCAGGTCTTCACCGACCAGCAGGTGCGCGATGCCATGCCGTCGGAGGAGGTCATCGCCGCCGCCGCGCGGCCCGGCCTGCGACTGGCCCAGATGATCGACACCGTCGCGGCCGGGTATGCCGACAGGCCGGCCTTGGGCATGCGCGGTACCGAACTCGGCACCGACGCCGCCGGGCGCCGGGTCCGTCGGCTGTTGCCGCGCTTCGACACCATGACCTACCGAGAATTGTGGTCGCGGGTGGGCGCGCTGGCCGCCGCATGGCACCGAGACCCGCAGCATCCGGTGCGTGCCGGTGACTTCGTCGCGATCCTCGGGTTCACCAGCCCCGACTACATCACGGTCGACTTCGCCTGCACCCGGCAGGGCGCGGTATCGGTGCCACTGCAGGTGAGCGCGACGCCCGCGCAGTGGGCGGCGATCCTCGCCGAGACCTCCCCGCGGGTGCTCGCCAGCAGCCTGGAGATGCTCGACGGGGCCGTGGACGCGGTGCTCGCCGGGACCGCCGCCCCGCAGCAACTGCTGGTCTTCGACTACCACCCCGAGGACGACAGCGACCGTGCCGCCATGGAGGGCGCCCGTCACCGCCTGGCGCAGGCCGACAGTTCCATCGTGGTGGCCGAGCTGAACACCGTGCTCGACCGAGGCAGCAGCCTGTCTCCCGCTCCGTTGTTCGTGCCCGCCGCCGGCGACAATCCGCTGTCCATGCTCATCTATACCTCCGGCAGCACCGGCACCCCGAAGGGCGCGATGTATACCGAGGAGATGCTGGCCGCGATGTGGCGTACCCGCTACGGAGCCGATGGCATTTCGCTGCCCGCGATCGAGCTCAACTACATGCCACAGAGCCACCTGGCGGGGCGGATGCAGGTGGTCAGCACGCTGATGCGTGGTGGCACCGCGTATTTCACCGCCGGCAGCCACATGTCCACCCTGTTCGACGATTTCGCGCTGGTGCGGCCCACCGAGGTGTCCTTCGTGCCGCGGGTGTGCGATCTGGTGTTCCAGGAGTTCGTCAGCGAGGTGGAACAGCGCGTCGCGGACGGCGCCGACCGCACCACCGCCGAGCGTGAGGTGCGAATCGACCTGCGGGAGCGGCAGTTCGGTGGCCGCGTGCTGGCGATGAGTTGCGGGACCGCGCCGCTGTCCGCGGAGACGCGGGCCTTCATCGAGTCCGTGTTCGAACTGCCGCTGCACGACGGGTACGGTTCCACCGAGGCCGGAGGCATCATGCGGGACAACCACATTCACCGACCCCAGGTGCTGGACTACAAGCTCGCCGACGTGCCCGAACTCGGCTACCACCACGACGACCGGCCGCATCCGCGCGGCGAGTTGCTGGTGAAGACGAAGACGATGTTCCCCGGGTACTACAAGCGGCCCGAGCTCAGCGCGGAGATGTTCGACGCCGATGGCTTCTACCGCACCGGCGACATCATGGCCGAGATCAGCCCCGACGAACTGGTGTATGTGGACCGGCGGAACAACGTGCTGAAGCTCTCGCAGGGCGAATTCGTCGCCGTGTCCCAGCTGGAGGCCGTATACGCGATCAGCGCGCTGGTCCGGCAGATCTACGTGTACGGCTCCAGCGAGCGCGCCTACGTGCTCGCGGTGGTGGTGCCCACCGACGAGGCGCTGCATGCGCATCCGGACGATCTGAAGGCCGCCGTCCTGCAGTCGCTGCAGAAGATCGCGCAGAATGCCGGGCTGGCCTCCTACGAGATACCGCGCGACATCATCATCGAGACGCACCCGTTCACCCGCGCCGAAGGGCTACTGTCCGGCGTCGGAAAACTGTTGCGGCCCAAGCTGAAGCAACGCTACGGGGAGCGGCTGGAGGAGCTCTACCGGGAGCTGGAGCGGCAGCAGACCGACGAATTGACCGCGTTGCGAAGCGGGATCGGTGACCGACCGGTGCCGGAGATCGTGCACCGGGCGGTGCGGGCGCTACTGGGCTGCGCCGACGCCGATATCCGGCCCGACTCGCACTTCGGCGATCTCGGCGGCGATTCGCTGTCGGCACTGTCGCTGTCCAACCTGCTGCAGGAGATCTTCGGGATACAGGTGCCCGTCGGCGTGATCGTCAGTCCCGCGGTCGATCTGCAACAGCTGGCCGGATACATCGAGGAGGAGCGGGTTACCGCGGGGCGGCGCGCGACCGCGGTCTCGGTGCACGGCACCGGCGATCGGATCCGCGCCGCCGACCTCACACTGGAGAAGTTCATCGACGCCGGCACTCTCGAGGCCGTGCCCGCGCTGCCGGCGGCGGCCACGACGCCGCGGACCGTGCTGCTCACCGGCGCCAACGGATACCTGGGCCGGTTCCTGTGCCTGCGCTGGCTGGAGCGGCTGGACGCCGTCGACGGCGCCCTGATCTGCATCATCCGCGGCAAGGACGCGGACGCGGCGCGCGGGCGGCTGGACGCGGTGTTCGACTCGGGCGATCAGGCGCTGTTGCGGCACTACCAGGAGCTGGCCGAACGCCGGCTGCAGGTGCTACCCGGCGATATCGGTTACCCGAATCTCGGTCTGACGGAAAAGGATTGGCAGCGGCTGGCGGACACCGCCGACATGGTCGTGCATCCGGCCGCGCTGGTGAACCACGTGCTGCCCTACGACCAGCTGTTCGGCCCCAACGTCGTCGGCACCGCGGAGGTGATCCGGCTGGCCCTGACCGGCAGGCGCAAGCCGGTTACGTACCTGTCCTCGGTGGCGGTGGCCGGCCAGGTGCCGCCCGGAAGGTTCGCCGAGGACGGCGACATCCGCGAGATGAGCCCGGAGCGGGTACTCGACAACAGCTACGCCAACGGCTACGGCAACAGCAAGTGGGCCGGCGAGGTGTTGCTACGGGACGCGCAGGAGCGGTTCGGGCTGCCGGTGGCGGTGTTCCGCTCCGACATGATCCTCGCGCACAGCTATTACGCCGGGCAGCTCAACGTGACCGACATGTTCACCCGGCTGCTCCTCAGCATCCTGGTGACCGGCATGGCGCCGAAGTCGTTCTACCGCACCGACTCCGGCGGCCATCGGCAGCGGGCGCACTACGACGGCCTGCCCGCAGACTTCACCGCCGAAGCGATCGTCACCCTCGGCGGCCGCGCCACCAGCGGCTATCAGAGCTTCGACGTCCTGAACCCCTACGACGACGGCATATCCCTGGACCAGTTCGTCGACTGGCTCATCGACGAGGGCCACCCCATCCAGCGCTTCGACGACTACGGCGAATGGCTGTCCCGCTTCGAGAGCGCCCTGCTGGCCCTACCCCAGCAGCAACGCCAGCAATCCGTCCTCCCGCTGCTGGACGCCTACCGCACCCCCGCCGAACCCACCCGAGGCTCCGTCCTCCCCGCCGACCTCTTCCGCATCGCCGTGCAGCAGGCCGATCTCGGCCCCGACGCCGACATCCCCCACCTTTCCCCCGCCCTCGTCCACAAGTACGTCGACGACCTGCACCTGCTGAAGCTCCTCTGACCCCACCAGAGGACCGGGTCGGTCAGCGGTCCCATCGATGTGAATTCTGACCGGCCACCGGCGCCCTCGTTCGGGGCGGCAAATGCTGGCCCTGTGTGACGCATTCTGCCGCTCTATTCGTGCTTGTTTTGCCGCACGTAAGTACCACTGCAACAGGTTGATACAGACCTGACGTTCGTCGTCTTCGCCGAAACCATGCCAATCATCGGCCAGCGCGCTCGGGAGGCTCGGGGCTCCGGTATCAGGTCGATGCCCAGATATGGCGAGGACCTCGAGCACCGACACCGAGACCCGGGACGGGTTTATCGGAGGCCGTGGACCTCGGGCCAGGCTTGCAGCGGGTCGCGGGAATACCAGTGCCCGTCCCATTCGCGCCCTGCGTCGCAGGCGGCGTGGAAGTCCTCGTCGTCGGGCAGCTCGGGAAAATACGCGCTCACCACGGGCCTGTCGGTGTGGAAGCGGCGGGCCCGTTCCACGCACCGTGCGGCTTGTTCGGCCTGATGGGCCCGCTTCAGGATCCGCTCCTCATCGCCGTAACCGTCGTCGAGGGGATAGTGCAGCTGAAAGTAGAAGCGCGCGATCTCGGGGTTGCGGTCATAGACCCAGTGGATCCACGCCGGGACCGCCGGCATTGCCAGGGCCCGTTCGGCGAATCCGCTGCACGTGGTCGAACCCTCCGGGTCCCGCTGCGCGGCCTCGCTGATCCGGACCACCGCAGCACCGTCCATGGCCACCCGCTTACGCCGATTCCATTTCATAGCGAACGACTCTAAACAGCCATGGCGTGCACGAAGCGGTGCGACACTACTGCGACGCAACCGTGCGAACTCAACGGTGCGATCCTCGGCCTGTTTGTTCAGTTCCGAATCAGGAGCGCCAAGTACATCTGCTTGACGACTACCGCCGAGGTTGTGGCCGGGGATTCTGGGCTACTGGCTCGAGCGGCATGTCACCGGCAGTGCGAGCACCGGTACCGGTCTTGCCATCGTGTGCTGGGTGGCCGAGCTGCACGGTGGCACCGCCCGGCTTTCCCTGGCTCCCGGAGGCGGGGCATTGGTGGAGCTGTTGCTGCCAGAGCGCACGAGCCGCGTCTGGGTAGGATCGGCCGCCCTCGTCCAGGGCCCCTCACCTTAATCTCATGTAGTACCAGGCAGGGTGGAGCCCATGTCCGCCGTTTCACTTCGCCTCGCGTGGAGCCTGCATTCCACCGCACTCGTTGTCACCCTCGCAGTGGCAGCATGCGCCCTGCCCACCGATGCGGCCGCCCACGCCGGCCCACCCGCGATCCGGGTCGATCAGGTCGGCTACATCGTCGGGCAGGCAAAACAGGCGTTCGTCATGGGTTCGGAAACGGAACTGAGCCAAGCCGGCTACCGGTTGGTGGACGACCGGGGCACCATCGTGGCCACCGGCCAGGTCGGCGGGCGTACCGGCACCTGGAACAGCAAGTATCCGGCCGTCCACACCGTGGACCTGTCGGCTGTCGATACCCCGGGCAGCTACCGACTCGAGCTCACTGGCACGGTCTCCGGGCGCTCCCCACAGTTCCGCATTGCGCCCGCCAAGGATTTGCTCACCCCGCTCGTGGAGAACAACGTGCGCTTCTTCCAAACTCAGCGCGACGGTGCGGATGTCCTGCCCAATGTCCTGCACCGCAAGCCCTCACATCTGACCGACCGCCACGCAACGGTCTACGCCACCCCTCGGTACAACGAGGACGGCACCGAACTGCTCGACGAGAAGCTGACCCCGGTGGGTGGTCCAGTCGATGTCTCGGGCGGCTGGTCCGACGCTGGTGACTTCCTCAAGTTCACCCACACCACCGCCTACAGCACCGCCGATCTGCTGCTGGCCCTACGTGCTGCTCCGCACACCGCGGGCCTGGCCGAGGAGGTCGAGCAAGGCTTGGCCTGGCTGGACAAGATGTGGGACGGCAAGGGTGGCACTCTCTACGCCCAAGTCGGTATCGGTGCCGGCAACGACCGGATCCGTACCGACCACGACGTGTGGCGGCTGCCCGAGACCGATGACGAACTGGACGTGCAACCAGGTGACCCTGACTACCTGATCAAGAACCGGCCGGTCTTCCGGGCCAACGAGCCCGGCGCGCCGATCAGTCCTAACCTGGCCGGCCGTATGGCAGCGGTCTTCGCGCTCGCCGCGCAGAACAGCGCCAACAGCGATCCCTCCGCTGCCAAGTCCTGGCTGGACAAGGCCGCTGCCATCTACACCCGGGCCGACACCTCACCCGAGGGCGAACTGATCACTGCGTTCCCCCACAACTTCTACCCCGAGGACTCCTGGCAAGACGACATGGAGTTCGGGGCCACCGAAATGAGCCTGGCCGCCAAGGCATTAGGCGACGCACGAGCCGGCGACTGGCAGCAACAGGGCACCCGCTGGGCGAAGCAGTACATCGACTCCGACACCAAGGGCACTCTCGGCGTCGCCGACGTCAGCGCACTCGCCCACGCGGACCTGCTTACTGTCGTGAAGGCGGACAGCGAGAACGCCGCAGAGCTGCAAGGTGACCTGCGCCGGCAGTTGGACGACGGGGTGAGCCGGGCCACCGAGGACCCGTTCGCGGCAGGTGCGGTTTACACCGACTTCGACTCGGTACCACACGCTTTCGGCCTGGTCGCCACCGCACAGCTGTATGGGAAGGTCACCGGCGACCACCGCTACGACGAGTTCGGCGCGCAACAGCGTGGCTGGGCAATGGGCGCCAACTCTTGGGGCAGCACCTTCATGATCGGCGCAGGCGAGGTCTACCCGCACTGCCCGGAACACCAAGTGGCCAACCTGGGTGGCAGCCTCGACGGCACGGGCGAGATCCTGCGAGGCGCTGTGGTCAACGGGCCGAATGCCGCAGAAAAGCTCGACGAACTCAATACCTTCCCGACGATGAAGCGCTGTTCCTCGAATCCTGGTACGGCCTGGACCGACTTCGACGGGGGTAAGGCCCGCTTCCTCGACGACGTGGGCGCCTGGCAGACCGTGGAACCCTCGACCGACTTCACCTCTACCGCGATGCTGGCCTTCGCCCTGTCCCAGGGGTGAACCGAACCGCCATCGACGGCACACCATCCAAAATCGCTTCGACGGCCGCGGACTTCCGTGGACCCATAGACATCGCCCTTGTTGGTCCACAGGCGTTAGTCAAGAGAACGGCCCGGCTCCCGCCGACGACGACACCCGGTACGCCTACGAATGGAAGTACGACGGAATCCGTTGTCTGGCATGGATTTCCAACTCTGCGTGCCACATGGTCGGCCGTAACGGCAACTCCCTCAGCGCGGCCTTCCCTGAGATCTCTCACGCCCTGCTGTCGCTGGCGGCGGGGCGGGAGATGACCCTCGACGGTGAACTGGTGGCCCCGGACCGCGACGGGGTGCCGCCATGGCTCCCGCCAGGCCGGCGGGTGCGACACTGAGGACATGACCGAGGACGACGACGGTGCCGATGAGGCGGTGGCCTCGGTGGAGAAGGTGGTCGGCGCCGGCAACGCACTGCAAGCGGGCTGGTTCCGGTTCCAGTTCGCCGACCAACACTGGGAGTGGTCCGACGAGGTGGCCCGCATGCACGGCTATGCTCCCGGCGAAGTGACCCCGACCACGGAACTGCTTCTGTCGCACAAACATCCCGATGACCGCGACCGAGTGGAAGCGGCACTGGTCACCTCGGTGCGCGACCACGCCCCGTTCTCCAGCCGCCACCGCATCATCGACACCCACGGCACCGAGCACTACGTCGTGGTGGTGTCGGACTCGATCACCGACGACACCGGCGCCGTGGTCGGCACCGAGGGCTACTACATCGACCTGACCGACCGCGACGCCGCACAGACCCACGCAATCCTCGACGACCTGCTGCCGCAGATACTCGAACATCGGGTGGCGATCGAGCAGGCCAAAGGAGCGCTGATGCTCGTCTACGGCATCAGCGCCGAGCAAGCGTTCCGGGTACTGGTCTGGCGGTCACAGGAAACCAACATCCGCGTGCGTGATCTGGCGGCTCAACTGATCGGCGAAATCGCCACCATCCAGATATCACCGGCGACGCGCTCGCAATTTGATCACCTGCTGCTGACCCTGCACCACCAGCGCGACTCTGGACCCCACGGGCCGTAACGACCTCATCATCAGTCGGCCACGATTGGGCAGCGACCGGTTGAGAAGGCCGGCCTGTTGGTATGCGCTGTGTGTCGGCGCAGTGCACACAAGCCCCGACCGCTGAGCCGACACCAGGGTCGCGCCCCACGTGCACTACCGCGACGCTGGGGCGAGACCCGCCCGATCGGTACGTGGTCCACACCGGGTGCGCCAGGCTGCGCCCGCTGGGTTCGATCTCGGTGTAGACCCCCGGGAATCGGCTCGAACGTGGCCTGCTGTTGACCTTGAATGCCTACTATGGCGCAGGTCGGCCCCCTCCGTGGTGGCGCAGACCCCTCGGCATTGCCCCTGGGCCTTCGTGGCATTCCTCGCGCGCGGTCGACCTCGGCGTACACCGCCGCCGCGAGTTGTGAATCCAGCCCGCCCGGTGAGACCGGGCGCCGGGCCAGGGATTCGGAGGTGCGCCATGACAGCAACCCCACGCGAACCACGCGGTGACAGGCCCGCTCACCGGCCGGGAAAGCGGCATACGACCGCACCCGCCATCACCAGAGGTTCCGATGACGATGAGCCGGTGGTGCGCTGGCCGGAGCCGAGTCGGCTCGAATCATGGTGGCACGCCGTCATGCACCCCGCCGCCGAGCCACCCACACCCACATGACCAGAATCGGCTCGATCGGCAGACGGTAGTTCCCGGCACGGACAGTACGACCAATTCCACCAGCGGTACGGGATTCCGGAGCACCACGATGATGCGACCGTTCGGTATCTTTTGCGGGTAGCGTTCGGCGTATGGTGCGCCATCCGGCCGCATCTGGTCGGCGATGTCGCATACCGCGAACGCACCGCCACCGGCCCGCGCCACCCGTCCTGGCGCGGACTGCGATTCGACCGCTCACCAGCCGCCATCGCGGCCCCCAGGCACAACTGACTTTTCCCGCAGGTTAGGCCACGCCCGGCCGACCTATGCCACCCCAGGCGTTCCTGGTCGTTTTCCGAACACGGCCAGCGATACGGGCGGCGGATGGAACGGGGGGCCGATAAAGACCTCATCGGCAGTCGGCCACGATCGGGCACAGTAGCCATCGGCGTGACGATGCGAAGCCTTACGCCTCAGAGGTTGCCGCGATGGACAGATCAGAACCGACCCTGCCCATACTCTTGCAACATCGGGAGCGCGGCGCGTAGGCCTTCGACGAATTCTGTGGGAATGGCTTCGCGTTCGTTCGGGAGGCGCCTGTAGCCCGTTTCGAGGCCGAAGGCAACCCTTCGATGAGTCCTCGCATATTCATGATCAGCACGCACGCGATTTGCTCGCCATTGATGATCGGCCCTGCGACGTCCACCGCGAGCGCACACGGTCGCAAACCTTCGCTGGTGACGGCTGGCAGCAGCGTGGTCGCGGCATCGACGATCGCGCGCTCCACGGTTTCTGCGCCGAGCTGCAGCGCTATCGACACGCACGGTAGAGGTCGTTCGGAATCGTCTGGATCACCGTCGTCGAGCACGACTCCAAGCGCGAACTCCAGTACCGCGATGGCTGGAATATGTCCGACGGCAATGGATTCGGCCATCGTGATCTGATCGACCCGGTCGTAGAACTCGTCATCCATCACATGCCCCGATCCTAGGTCGCTCGCCACCAGTATCGGCCGGCCGCAACCAGCAGGCGATGTCCGCCGCCAGCACCGGTCGGACAGTATGGGACGATCCCAGCCATCGACGGATGACAGACGCCTGCCTGGACTCGGTACGCGACTCAGGAATAGTCGACAAGGGCAACCGCTCACCGCGACCCGCTCGGCGCCGATGCAGCCCGGTTAACACCAACCCGTCGAACAGCGGCAGTGACCCGAAATACTCGGCGTGGGGTCTGGCGAGGATTCGAGAAGCGATCCGGAGCCGCGCCGGCAGCCGTAGGGTGTTGGGTCTAAACGTTCGTTGCGGCATTGGCTTCGAGAACTCAGAGGCAGGACTGCTCCGCGCATGTTCTGGCCGAACGCGGCCTCGGGGAGTTTTCATTCCTCCCAGACCGGCCGCGTTCGGACATCAACCAACCATCGCGTTCAATCAGATGTCGGCGTGATGGATCGGCGGGGTGCCCGCGATGGTGAGAAGGTATTGCACGAGTATCAACAGGACGTTCTTGGTCGAATGGCGACTGCGTGCGTCGCATAGTAGGACCGGAACTGAGTGGGGAAGGTCGAGAGCCTCACGGACTTCCTCCGTCGTGTACGTTGGAGCGCCGTCGAAACAGTTGACACCGACGACAAAGGGAATCCCCAGTCGCTCGAAGTAGTCGATGGACGGAAACGATGCCTGAAGTCGCCGCGGGTCTGCTAGTACCACGGTGCCGAGTGCGCCACGGGACAGTTCGTCCCACAGAAACCAGAAGCGGTCCTGACCCGGCGTGCCGAACAGATAGAGAACCAGGTCGTTGTCGAGAGTGATGCGACCGAAGTCGAGTGCCACGGTGGTGGTCGTCTTGGTGTCCAGACCCGTCAAGTCATCGACAGGTCTACTGAGCTCAGTAATCAGCTCTTCTGTTCGTAGAGGTGTGACCTCACTGATCGCGGCCACCATCGTAGATTTTCCGACTCCGAAACCGCCCGCAATCAAAATCTTTACCGACCGTGTAGTGAGCTCAACAGAGCTAGGGACTTTAGAGTCTTCGAATGCCATTGAGCACCGTCTGGAGTAGGTGGGTGTCGGCCGCACCGGAGGTAGATGTATCCGGGGACCTATGGATTAGGAACTCGTTGGTGATCAGATCGCTGACGAGGATCTTTGTCACCATTAAAGGGCGGTTCAGTTGGGCGGCGACTTCGGCGATCGATATCGGGCTCGCACACAGTCGCAATATTCGTCGACTGTCCGGATCCAGCAGTTCAACGGCGCGATCGAAGCGTGCCGTAGCGATCTGCGTGATCATGTCGAGGTCGCCGCGCAGGCCGCCGGTTCGCCCCTGGGTTACCGCGTACGGCCTAACCAGGGGGCCGTCCACGTCCTCGAACCAGTGCTCATGTCGCGGCGTCATGATTGAGTGTCGACGCTGAATAGGCTGCCCGGTCGGGGCATCGCGGACAGATAGGTGCCGACACGTTTGATCGTATGGTTCATTTCGTAGGCGACCATTCCCATATTGGCCGAGTCGTCCGCCATCAGCGCCATGCAAGCGTTGGGGCCTCCGGCGGTTACGAAGATAATGGCCTCGTCCAGCTCCACTACCGCCTGGCGCACGCCGCCGCCACCGAAACGAGCGCCCGAACTGCGCGCCAGCCCGAACAGCGTCGATGACATCGCACAGAAGTGTTCCGCATCGTTTCTCGGTATCTGTGTGGAGCGCCCAATCAGCAACCCGTCGGTCGATAGCACTACTGCATGCCGAACCCCCGGGAGACGCTGCACCAAATCGTCGAGCAGCCAATCGAGTTCGGTGGGGGAGGACGATGTCACGCTGTTCTTCCTTATAGTTCGTCGGTGCTGTGTAGGTCGACCACGCTATGGGCGCGCCGACCCTGCCGAGTGCCGTTTTCGATGGCACGCATAAGGTCTCGCGCTCTTTCCGGTGAGCGGTCGAACTGGGGCGCAGGCTCGGGCGATGGATCCGGTACCGCGGCGCGTGCTAGTTCTGGCGCCAAATTTTCCTGCTTTCGGCGCTTCGGCAGGGCCGGACGACCATCGGCTATCGGTGGACTGCTGTTGAAGTCGGGAGCGGTCGCATAGCCTCCGGCGTTCCGGTCGTTTTCCGGTAGGTCCGGAGCCTTCCAGTCGATCTGTGGCAGGGCAGAGCGGGCTGGTGACAGCTCGGCCGCCGTCGGCGGCGGCGACGTCAGCGCTGCCGGGACGGGTGGCTCGACGGCCCGGTGCCGAGGGATTTGAGGCGCGGTGGTGACGTTGGCGCTATCCGGTTCGCTGTCCTCGGTATCGAGAAGCGACTGCGGGATAAGCACGACTACGCGCACGCCACCGTAATCCGATTCCGCAAGGCGGACCTTGATCTCGTTGCGTGCGGCCAATAGGGCCACCACCAGAAGCCCTACTCGCGAGTCGCTGGACAGCTGGAGTACGCCGAAGTCCGGAGGATCGCTCAACATGTCGTTGGCCCGCTCCAGATCCGCGGACGTCATTCCCAGACCCTGGTCGACGATCTCGACCACTGCTCCCTTACCAACGGCGCTGGCGGAGGTCTCCACGCGAGACTCTGCTGGGGAGAAGGCCGTGGCATTGTCGATAAGCTCGGCGAGGAGGTGAATCAGGTCGGCGACGACGGTTCCGATCACTCGCACTTCCGGCATCCGAGTGGCTCGAACGCGGCGGTAGTCCTGTGTCTCGGCGATCGCGCTGCGGACAATTTCCTCCAGTGGCACCGGATTCCTCCAGCGCCGCCCGGGCCGCTCTCCACCGAGAATAATGAGATTCTCGGCGTTTCGGCGTTCCCGGGTCGCGAGATGATCCAGCTGGAAGAACACGTCCAACAAGGCGGGATCCTCTTGGCGTGACTCCGCGGTGTCGAGGATCTCCAACTGCCGATGCATGATGAGCTGGCTGCGATGGGCGATGTTCAGGAAGACGGCATTGACGGCCTCCCTGGTCTTCGCCTCCGTGATAGCGGCTGACACCGCTGCGCCTTGCGAGCGGTTGAACGCGTCTGCCACCTGCCCAATCTCGTCGCTTCCGAAATCGAGTGGTGTGACCTCGGACTGCACATCCGCGGCCGCGTTCGCGCGGATCATCGTCATGATCCTCGGGAGTTGCACGTCCGACATCGCGAGTGTTTCGTGACGCAGTCGCTTCAGACGCCGACTGACCTGGTTTGACAACGCGATTGACGTCAGCGCAACGAGGGCGGCTATCAGTAGTCCGACCGCGCCTTCCCAGATCGAGTTTCGCAGGGTGTGGCTGGCGGTGGCACTGGCCAACTGATGAATCGCAGCGAAGCTGGTGCGCCATAGCTGCAACAGCCGGGCTTTGACGTCCGCGCTGGCAGCAGCCCAGACCGCTGGGTCTACTGCAAGGGATGCCGAAGTTCGGTGACCTGCAGTCTGACTGCTGACGGCTTCGTCGTCGGACGGGCTCGGGCCATGGGCGATGATGGCCTCTTCGATCCCGGTGAGTTGTTGCCAGCTCTGGCTGGAGATCATATCCGCCAGCATCCGCTGTCCCTCGGGTGGCAGCGTCGGGCCGAGGTTTGCGACTGTGCCGTGGTATCGATCTGTTTGGCGAGCGAACTCGCGCCAATAACCAGGAGCGAGACCATTGTTATCTATTGCTGCAGCCGCGAGTGAATGCACCATGCTAAGAGCGCCACGCGCACGATAGAGCCCTGCGGAGTTCAACTCGGCGATTGCATCGTCGACGCCGGGCGCGGCTCGGGCCAGCTGTTCGATCAGCGCCGCACTCAAACCGTCCATTCTGGCGTACAGACTGTAGACTTCGTCGATCGATGACTTCCCGGCATCGACCTCGGCGCGCAGAACGGTGAGCCGCTGTACTCCGTCGCTGAGTGCCGGTGCCGCTTCATCGAGCACACTGGAATGTATTCGGCTCAGGCTTTTGAGGCTGTCTATGACCGCCGGCATCTGCTTGTCCACCAGGCCGCGCGTTCTTGTCAGATCAGTCGGCGATACTGACTTACCGCCCACACGTAGCAACGTGAGACCGAACTCTTGCCCGAGCGCTGCACTCACATCTACGACGACCGGGACCGATCGGACGACCTCGTCCGCCCAGCCTTTGTCGCGCAGCGCATGTGCCACGGGATATCCGACAGCGGCGGTGCCTCCTGCCAGCAGCGCGATACTGGGGATCAGGGCGATCGCCAATATTCGCACACGAATACCTGGGTTGAACTTGAATATGCGGGAAGAGTCAACTTGAATAGGTAACTTCAAGTGTGCCGTCCGTTCGATTTAAGCTGAAATTTGCCATACCGTCCAAGCTCCGGCCGGATTCACACTCGCGCCTCTGTGTTCGAAACCGCCGACACGACACCGGATTACGGGTGTCGTGCCGGCAGGTCTCAGTTGGCAGGCGGGCCCTGCGGCGGCTGACCGTTCGGCTGAGGTGTCTGCGGCGGTTGTCCCGAGCCACCCGACCCCGGCTGCCCAGGCTGGTTGCCGGGCGGCGGCGGAAGCTGCTGGGTGGGAGCCGAGCTGCCCGACGGGGCCGGGCCGGGATTCGCGCTCGCCGCGCCAGCGCCGATACCGAGCACAGCGATGGTGACCGCGCCTGCTGCTGCGATCCACGCGAACCTCGAAAGAGTCATCTGCAGTCCACCTGTTTTCGGTATGCGAATCCGCATGTCGTGCTACGTTTCCGGGTCAACGCGAGAATCGTTGCGTCGCATCATGGGGCGGACCTTGGCGTAAGTTAAGTGCGCGCTGTGAAGATGGGCGGTATGCGCATTTCGACCTGAGGTCGGCGCCCTGGTCCGAGATCTTCGATCCGGACAAGATGTTGACCATCAAATCCGTTGCGGCACAGTCGCTATCCACAACAGGGAGCCATTGGCATGGATTGCTCCGGGCGCCGGACATGCTAGGTCGTCGTTCGTATCGGGTGATCGATGATGGAAAGCACTGGCTGGGGCTGTCGATCGTCGCCGCAGTCGTCAAGGCGCATGGCGGTGACATTTCGGTCGAAAGTTCGCCCGGCTGTACCACTTTCATCCTGCGGCTACCCTGCAGTAGTACCGACACGACGGTTTCGGGTACGAGAGATGCGGTTCGAGGTATACGGGGAGTTGATGCTCGGGCTTCATCGGCGCCGAGCGCCGGACGGGAGCTTTCCGGGCTCCCGCCCCACGCTGGCGAGGTTCAGTGGCGTTCGGTGGGGCGGCCGAAGAAGTCCATGACTTCGAGGGTGCCGCGGTCGGAAGCCTGGAGCCGGGCACCGTCGGTGTCGTTGACGTCTACAGTCACCGTGGCCGCGTATCGGGTGTACCAGGTCTGCCAGTCGATGGAGGAGTTCGTGAAGGGATAGGAGGCGACGACGGTCTTGTTCCCGTTGAATCGCACCGTGCCGCCGGCTTGCGGGCCCTCGTCAACGATGTAAACGCAGTCGCTGGAAATCCGCTTGCCCGTGTCCGGGTGCGCGATCTTCGCGCCTTCGAGGCAGGTGAGCTGGTTGTTGATGGCATCGACGAGTACCTCTTCGCCCCTGGCGATGTACAGCAGCGGTGTTTCCCGACCGCCGGCGATCTCGCGGAACCGGACCGAGGCGGAGACCACGGTGGTGCCGTCGATCTCCGCCCGGCCCCACAGCCAGTCGCCGAGCAGGTGGTCCATCGGGACGTCGCCCCAGTTGTGGTCGTGGTAGCCGTTGCCTTCAACCGGAATCTGCGTGCCGTCGACAGTGAGTGTGCCCCGAGCGGTCGCGCCGGGTACGGCGCACAGCCAAGAGAAGTGGGTGCCGTTGAAGTCCCACCGTCCGGTACCGGGTCGATACGACGGCACCGTGCGCACGAGCTCGATATCGAGGCCGTTGCCGCCGTTCTCGGCCGGGTCGACGAACACCCGGAAACGGTCGAGTCCGTCCAGGCTCCGGAAGTAGCTGTTCGACAGCGTCATGTCGGCGTGGTCGACCGCGGCGGACATGGCCTCGGCCGGGAACTGGATGATCTGGTCCACGACCTTCTGGCCGCCGTTGGCGATGTTGAGTGTGATGAACGGTCGGTTCACGCCGTGCTCGTCCGCCGCGATGTGCAGGCTGCTCACGGCCATGTAACCGTTGGTGAAGTGGGCGTCCATGTACCACCACTCCCATTCGCCTGGTGTCAGCTGCTCGCGAGATCGGCGCCCATTCTCCCAGGTGCCCGGCTTATCGCGCTCGATGCCCAACGAAGCGAAGCTTGCGTCGTCGTCGAGTAGGAGGCCCGCATTCTCAGTCATGTCTGTCTCTCTATTCATGGTGTCGGCCGGGACCGCTTCGCTCCATTGCGCCGCGCTCCATCGGCTTAGTCTGTACGATAGTACAGACTGTACGATCGTGCAGCGCAACAGTTTTGATCGAGTCGCGGAGAGAGGAGACTGTGCCCATGCCACGTCGCAAGCCCCGTTCGGACGGAGCGCAAACCCGCCAGGAAATCCTCGATGCCGCCATACGGTTGATTGCCCGGGGCGGTCTCACTACGGCGACGCAACGGAAGGTTGCCGTGGAGGCCGAGGTCTCCTTGGCGGCAATCACATACCACTTCCCGGCCGCCGCGGATCTGATCGACGCGGCGCTCGAGCGGGCCCTCGAAATCTACCTTCAGCGCCTGCAAGATCAACGCGAAGCGGCAGTCGCAGGTCGCATAAGCCTGGTCGACGCATGCGTCGCCTCGACTCGCGCCGAGGACGGCAGCGTCGCCGACGTCGCCATCGTCACCTACGATCTTCTCGTCAACGCGATCCGTACGCCGGCCCTGCAGGGGCACGTCCAGGTCCTCGTCGACTCGCTTCAGGAGTTCTACGCGCCGTGGTCGCCGCGCCAGGAGCTCACTGTCGCAGCGTTTTCCACCTTCCTCAGCCTCAATCTCATCCATTTCGCTACCGGCGGCCGCCAAGAGGTGGCACCGCAAATCGCAGCGATGTTCGACCTGTTCGGCATCACTGAACTCGTTGCAGCGCATCAGCAATCAGGTCGGTAGAGCCTTCTCGTTTGAGTTCAGCGCCGGGCCTCATGCGTTGAGGTTGATCATCCGGTCCCCGAGTGGCATCCAGTGTGCGCCAACCTGCTTCAGTGGATCGCGAGACCCGAGCAGGCGGGGGCGTGAGCGTGGGTTCGAAACGACGTTTGAATCACGCTCCACGCCAACGTAGTTCGTAGTAGAAGCTGATAAGGCCATTGGTCGCAACGGGATTGCCTGCGCCTCTGGTACGCGTTCGTTCGAATGTGCATTGACCAGCGCGGAATCGAATTCGACGATCAACAGGTTGGCGGCGCCTGGCGCCACCGCAGGTGGGGAGGCTGGCTGCGGGGCCCACGAAGCCGCATGTCAACTGAGGGCGAGCATGCCAGTGAGAAGGACAAGGAGTGATTGGGACAGGGCATCGGTGAAGTCCGAGTTCATGAACGCGAAGCTGGGATCGGAGTCGTATACCGCGCGTACTGGGGCAGCAGGATTCGTGTGGGTCCACAGACCGCCGATCAGCACGATGATCAGCATGGCAGCCTGTTCGGAGCGTTGTCGGCTCAGTTCAGGGAAGAGTTGCCGCAGCATTTCGGCGAAATCGAGCAAAGCGTCGCGAGCACCCTCTTTGGATCGGGTGGCGACCTCGATGGAGATGTTGTGGTCCAGCACCCCGGCCTCCGCGCTGAGTAGCTCGCACAGCATCGGTTGGGCACCGAAGGATGCGGAAATTGCAGAGGCCGCAGCTTCGACTCTGGTATCGAGGGGATCCTCGGCGTCGACCAGCGAAGCAAGCTGATCACCGACCCCCACCAGGAAGTCCCGAGCGGCTTGTTGGAGCAGTTCGAGCAGGACAGCCTCGCGTGACTCGAAGTACCGCAAAACGTTCGATTTCGCGAGCCCGACACGGCGGCTCAGCTCATTGAGGCTCAGTTCGGACACCGGCATCTCGCGCAGCATCGCAGCGGCAGTCAGCAGGATGCTGAGCTTCCTCTCCGAACGTTGCTCCTCGCTCCTTGCGCGTTGGAAGGTCGCCATGAACACATGATACAGACCGTCAGTCTCTTGCGTGCGGACCGGCAGTCCGTTATAGTTAAGGAACCGGCGGTCTGCTATCGCTGGTCCGGCCCAGGGCGCCTTGATGCGCCGGCCATGACACATCCAGTAGAGGAGAACGAGTATGAAGGCTGTTGAAGCCGTGGGCTGGGTTGACGCGGGACGCTGGAGCGCGACACCTCCTGAGGAACGGTTGAAGTTGCTCAAGGAGATTCAGGCCAACATCGAACGTTACTTCGAGGAGCTGGTGGACGCAGACTGCGAAGCGAAGGGCATCGTTCGGGGCGAGGCCGCCAACGCATTCCACGAGGGCACCAGTGTGCAGAGCACGATTGTGCCGGTCGCATCCAGTGTTACGGGCGCTATCGAGCTGTACGAGGGATTGGTCCGCGGCGAGTCCCTTGAGCCCCTCGGCATTTCACCGGTCGGAGACGACCGGTTCGACATCGACGTCTCGCCCCGTGGCAAGGACCGTCTCCTCAACGGCGACCGCACGGATATTCTGCGAGTCAAGGGGCAGCCGCGCAGGTCAGGTCCCTACGACAAGCCGGCGGGTATTATCGCTGTGCTCGGTGCGGGAAACTACGCCTCCGCCTTTGAGGTGATCCGTGCTCTCTTCTTCGATGGCTATGCCGTGGTCCACAAGCCCCATCCCCTCAACGTTGGTGCCGATCGCGTCTGGGAGAAGGTCCTGGAGCCTCTTGTCGCGATCCGGGCACTCTCCTTCTGCGAGTCCGAAGACGGCCGTGCGCTCACGGAGGACCCGCGTCTGACGAAGATCTACTTCACCGGCGGGACGAAGACGGCGAAGGCGATCATCGAAGCGACCGGCACCGAACTTGTCTCCGAGGCCGGCGGTAACAATCCCTGCATCGTCATTCCCGGCGATCGTCCGTGGACTGAGAAGGAGATCAGGCATCAGGCCCTCCAAATCGCCACGATAGCCAAGATCAATGGTGGTGCTATCTGCGGGCGAGTCCAGACCTTGGTGACAAGCAGGCACTGGCCGCAGCGGCAGGAATTTCTGGACGCGGTCGCGCATGCGCTGCGCGAAGGCACGCCCGCAGCCACCACCTACTACCCCGGAGTCAACGAGACGTTCGACAGGTTCCGCGCGAAATATCCGGACGCCACGCTCATTCAGCCTGTGGACGAGGCCCCGGCCTCACGGACGCTACTGGTCGAGGACGCCGGCACCGATGAGTTCGGAATCCGCAACGAAGCCTTCTGCCAGGTGATTTCCGAAGTCGCCCTTGACGTCGAGGCGCGCGCTGACGTCTTCACGCCCGCGGCGGTCCAGTTCTGCAATGATCGCCTGCTCGGAACTCTCGCCGCCACCATCCTCGTCGACGAGGACACCAAGAAAGCTCATGCCTCGATCATCGACGACGCCGTGACACAGATGAACTACGGCGCGATCGGGGTGAACACCATGCCCCCCGTGATCTGGTTGAGCCCCTATCTCACCTGGGGCGGCAACGAGGAAGGACGCGAGTTCGTCTCCGGCCGCGGCAACTTCGGAAACCTCCTGGGCTACGAAAACGTCGAAAAGTCCATTGTCATCAGCAACTTCACGTCCGCAGCCCATCTCATTGCTACCAGCAAGAAGGGTTGGCTCGACCTGTCGATGCGCGCCACCCGCTACACCATCAACCCCACCTGGTCGAGACTGGCCGAACTTGCTGGAACCGCGCTGGTAGGTCATTTCCGCCGGGTCGAGTACTGAGCTGTACTGATGCTCACACCAGGGTAGTGCCTTCAAACGAGGGTGAAATCGATCGGTCGCATGTGCGAGGCCTACCGTGCACCGGACCCGCGGTCAATTCTCCCTGGCAAGTCGAATTCTTGTAGTTCAGAGCGCTTTTCGTCCTTTCAATCCCGAACTGTCACATGGTTCGGTGAATGAATTTTCGAGGCTACCTTCCCGGGCGGGCATCGGACCGCCGAACGGCATTCCGGGTCCGTCGGTGCGGCGGCCGGGTCGAGGATCTGTCACCTTGATTTCTGCCCTGCGCTGTCCGGTGGAGTTGGCGGCTGGGTTGTGTGGTCGGTGGTCGAGCTGTGATCCCTTCGGGGGTAAGGGTTTTCACAGCTGGAGCTCAACTCGTGCGTTTCGCCGATCAGCGGCTGCGGTCGATGAACTTCGAGGACTTGAAGACCGAGATCGAGAACTTGCTGTCGCCGCGGACCGCTGCCGAATGGGTCGGACTGCTACACGCCGCCGGGCTGATGGCCACCCTGGCCTATAGCTGGAAACAGGTGGTCACCAGCCCGCTGTTTGCGGAGAACGAGCTCACTATGACCGTGGGCGAGGGCGAACTGAGACTGATCCGTACCCCGGCGCGCTGTTCGAGCTTCACCAATGCCGAGGTCGGGGCGCCGCCCGAACTCGGTGAGCACAATGTCGAATTCCTAACCAACGTGGAGACGTAATGATCCAGACCACCGCTGCTGTGCTCCGAGAGCCCAAGGGGCCGTTCACGATCGAGGCGATTACTCTCGACGAACCGGGGCCGGGCGAAGTAGTCGTTCGTATCGCGGGGGTCGGACTGTGCCATACCGACCTGTTGCCACGAGTGGCGGAGGGACTCCCGCTGCCGCTCGTGTGCGGACACGAGGGTTCGGGCGCAGTCGTAGCGGTCGGGGACGGGGTAACCGAACTCGAGGTTGGTGACCATGTCGTGATTTCGTTCGATTCGTGTGGCAGTTGCAGGAGTTGTGAATCGGGGCGTCCGGCTTACTGCGCTACTTTCTTTCCGCGCAATCTGTCGGGCCGCCGTGTAGATGGTGGGACCAATGCGAAAGATGCTGCGGGCGAAGATGTCTCGGCCCGGTGGTTCGGCCAGTCCACATTTGCGGCGGTTACTGTGGTCACGGCTCGCAACGCAGTCAAGGTGGACAAGGGTTTGCCGCTGCACCTGCTCGGGCCGCTGGGCTGTGGGTTCCAGACCGGCGCGGGCGCAGTGCTCGAGTCGTTGAGGGTCGAGCCGGGTTCCAGCATTATTGTCTTCGGTGCCGGCGCGGTAGGTCTGGCGGCGATTCTGGCAGCCAAGGCTGCCCGGGCCGAAACCATCGTCGCGGTTGATCTCAATCCGGGTCGACTTGAACTTGCCGCGAAATACGGTGCGACCCATACTTTCGACGGCGGCGCTGTTGATCTCGGAGACCTGCTGCGGCAGGCCACCCAGGGCGCGGATTACGCCGTCGACACGACTGGCGTGCCGACTGTGATTCGGATCGCGATCGATGCGCTGCATCCGGGCGGTGTCTGCGGCTTGATCGGAGCCTTGCGGGGCGACCTGATAATCGATCCGACGCTGCTGGCCGTCGGCCGGACCCTCAAGGGCATCGTCGAGGGCGACGCTGTTCCACAGCAGCTCATTCCACGGCTGATAGAGCTTTGGCAGGCCGGAGAGTTCCCGTTCGATGAGCTCATCCGCACATTCCCGCTGGCCGAGATCAACGACGCTGAGGAGGCTATGCGTCGCGGAGACGTCGTCAAACCTGTGCTGATCCCATGAGATTCTTGTGACTCGCTAGGGCGAGCTTTCAGCAGAGTGTGAGGGTACCGGTGGGTTCAGCGGGTTTGCGCTAGCGACAATCTGGGTTGAGTAGCGCGTGCCACCGGTGCCCGATGCAGACACTTGCCGGTGCTGATCCAGTCTCCCTTGGCAACCCGCGAGCGTGTGCAACCGACTGCAACCCGGCCGACCAGCACAACCCGCCCCTGCAGCCCCCGAAAGGATTCTCTTGCTCATGAATATGGCATTCGACCACCTTGGCAAGTTTGGTGTGTGGCAGCGCTACATGCAGTTCACCCCCGAAGGGGTGCGTGAACTCGAACATCTCGGCTACGGCGCGGTCTGGCTGGGCGGATCGCCGCCGGCCGACTGGGACGGTTACGAGGAACTGCTCGCGGGATCGGAATCGATCGTCGTGGGCACCAGCATCGTCAACGTGTGGGGCTCCGCCCCCGAGGCGGCCGCGGACACCTATCTGCGGCTCGAGGAGAAATTCCCCGGCCGGTTCCTGCTCGGCATCGGCGTCGGCCACCCCGAGCACACCGGCACCTGGACCAAACCCTATGACGCCCTGGTGAACTACCTCGACATCCTCGACGCCCGCGGCGTCCCGCAGCAGGGCCGCGCACTGGCCGCACTGGGCCCGCGAGTGGCGAAACTCGCGCGCGACCGCACCGCCGGCGCCCTGCCGTATCTGACCGTGCCCGAACACACCGCCGAGCTGCGCGGCATCCTCGGCCCCGACAAGCTGCTGGTCACCGAGCACAAGGTGGTCCTCGACGAGGACACCGCGCGGGCCCGGGTCGCCGGCCGCGAGAAGGCCGGGTTCTATCTGGGCCTGGTCAACTACGTGAACAACCTGCGCCGCTTCGGTTTCGACGAGACCGACCTGACCCAGCCCGGCAGCGACCGGTTCGTGGACGCGGTCGTCGCGCACGGCAACGCCGCCCAGATCGCCGACCGGCTCGCCGAACACGTGCACGCCGGCGCGAACCATGTCGCGCCGCAGGTCGTCAGCGGGGACTACCTCGAGGTGCTGCGCACCCTCGCGCCGCTGCTGGCCGAACGACTGAACTGACCCCGGCACGAACCGATTCCGGATGTCGGAGTTAGATCCGGCACCTGGAATCGGTCGGCTTCAGTCCGATTCGAGGTTGTCTCGATCCAAGGCGGTGGAGGCATGCCGGACATCCTCGGCGGCGATGCGCCCCCGGTGGCAATTCTCCTGGAAAACCGTTGCGGCGCATGAGATCCGGATCTACGTCCCATCCTCGAAACTCGCGGAGACGTTGAGAATCCAGCTACGTACACGTCACGGTGGGTGAGAACAATGCGCCTGGTTCCAACCATGCCCTACCTGCACTGACGGCTGACGGCCAGGGTTTTCTGTCACTCGACAGAAACAGGCGGCAATCCAGAAGTTACCGGCGGCAGCACAAGTGATACGCACGCGTCATCGAAAAGCCTGATGAGCCCGAAAAACTATCGGGCGACAGGTTAATTCGGTAGGAGCGTTCATGAGCACTGCATTGCTGGATACGACGGTGACCGACGTGGCTACCGTACGCGACCTCCGGGTGACCTTCCGGCGCGACGGTCGCGACCTGTACGCGCTGCGCGGAGTGTCCCTCGCGATACAGCGGGGCGAGATTCTCGGACTGGTCGGTGAATCCGGTTCCGGGAAGAGTGTTCTCGGCTTCTCCATGCTGGGGCTGTTGCCCGCCAGCGCGCGGCTGAACGGCACGGTGACCGTCGCCGGGACCGATATGGCCCACGGTGCCGAGCGGGATCGGGCCCGGGTGCGGCGGCTGGATCTCGGTGCGGTGTTCCAGGATCCGATGACGTCCCTGAATCCGACTATGCGGATCGGCAGGCAGGTGATCGAGGCCGCCGGGTCGGCTGGCGAAGCCGAGCGATTGCTGGCGGCGGTGGGGATTCCCGAGCCGAAGCGGCGGATGCGCAGCTATCCGCACGAGCTGTCCGGCGGCTTGCGTCAGCGGGTCATGATCGCCATGGCGATCGCGGGGCGGCCGGAACTGATCGTGGCCGACGAGCCGACCACCGCGCTGGATGTCACCGTGCAGGCGCAGGTGCTGGCGCTGCTGCGGGGGATTCGCGATGAGCTGGGCTGCGGAATCCTGTTGATCACCCATGATCTGGGTGTCGCGGCCCAGATCTCGGATCGGCTGGCGGTGCTCTACGCGGGCCGGATCGCGGAGACCGGGCCGACCGCCGACGTGCTCGAGACACCCGCCCACCCGTACACCCGCGGGCTGCTGCGTTCTCGTCTGACGCTGAAAACGCCACTCACGCAACGGCTGGCCTCGCTGCCGGGTGAAGTGCCCAGCCCCGCCGCTCCGCTTGCGGGGTGTGCCTTCGCTCCCCGGTGCGCGCACACCACCGCGGCCTGCGACACGCGGCCGCCGGACCCGGTGTCCGTTTCGGACAATCGCATGTCCGCTTGCATCGTGCCGATAGACGTTGTGGTGGAGGACGTTTCGACACGCACAAACGGCGATGTGGTGGAATCGTCCGAGCCGGCCGCCACGGTCGAGCTCGAGCCGGACCCCGGTCGTGCGCACGACAGCCTCATCGATGCGAAGTCTGTGCCTGACGAGGTGCGCCCCGCCCCGGTCGTCGCCGTGCGCGATGTCACGAAAACCTTTGCGGTCGGCGGGATTCGACGCCGCACCACCTTGCACGCGTTGCGCCGGGTATCGCTGAGCGTCGAGCGGGGTGAATCCGTGGCGCTGGTCGGTGAGAGCGGATGCGGTAAGTCCACGCTGCTCCGGGTGATCGCGGGACTCGAGCGCGCCTCGCGCGGCACGGTCGCGCTGTCCGACGGTCAGCGGCCGCAGATGGTGTTCCAGGACGCGGGCGCGTCACTGACCCCGTGGATGTCGGTGGGCGAGTTGATATCCGAACGACTGCTGCACTCGGGACTCTCCCGGGCCGAACGGGAGCGGACCGTCACCGCGTCGCTGCAACGCGTCGGGCTGATGCCGGAGGTGGCGCGGGCCCGGGCCGAACAGCTGTCGGGCGGTCAGCGGCAACGGGTTTCGCTGGCCCGTGCCACCGTGATGCCACCGTCCATCCTGCTGTGCGACGAACCGACCAGCGCGCTCGACGTCTCCCTCGCCGCCTCGGTGATCAACCTGATCGGTGAGCTGCGGCGCAGCCTGGACATGGCCGTCGTCTTCGTCACCCACGATCTCGCGGTCGCCCGGGTGGTGGCCGACCGGATCGCCGTCATGTACCTGGGGCGCATCGTCGAAATCGGCACTGCCGAAGAGATTCTCGGCAATCCGGTGCATCCCTACACGCGGGCTCTCATCGCCTCGGCCCCGGAGCCTGGCCAGGACCCGGTGGCACCGCGCGGCGAACCCGCCAGCCCGCTCTCGCCGCCACCGGGCTGCGCCTTCCATCCGCGCTGCCCGATCGCCGTGCCTACCTGCCGCGACGACCAGCTCGACCTGAGGCTCGAGGGCATGCCCGGCGGCACCCACCAGGTGGCCTGTATCGAAATGAAGGTGAGCTGAGATGACCGTCGCACTACCCGCGCTCACCCGGCTGCGCGCCGCCCGAATCACGGTGGTACCGAGGACGTTTCCGAATGCGCTGAACTGGCTCGGGGTGTCGCTGCTCGCGGTGGTGACCCTGGTCGCGCTCGCGGTGCCGCTGCTCGCGCCGCATGATCCGCTGGTGCCGGTGGGCATGCCGCTGCGCCCGCCGGGGCAGGGAGGATTCCTGCTCGGCACCGACAATATCGGCCGCGACCTGCTCAGCCGAGTGCTCTTCGGCATGCGGGCCAGCTGGTTCGCCGCCCTCGCGGTGGTGGCGAGCGGACTGCTGGTGGGCGGCCTGGTCGGGGTGATCGCGGGCGCTGCCGGGCGCTGGATCGATGCGGTCCTCATGCGGATCACCGACGGGTTCCTGGCGCTGCCCGGACCAGTGCTGGCCATTGCCGTAGTGGCCGCGCTCGGGCCGGGCTTCACCCACACCCTGTTGGCGGTGGCCATCGTCTGGTGGCCGTTCTACGCGCGGCTGGTGCGTGGTGAGGTCGCAGCGCTGGCCGTGCGACCACACGTCGAGGCGGCCAAGCTGTCGGGGGTGGGGCCGATCCGGTTGGCGGTCCGGCACCTGCTGCCGGGCGCGGTGCCCGGTGCGCTGGTAGCGGCCAGCCTGGACCTCGGCACGCTGATTCTCACGCTGAGTTCCCTGTCGTTCCTCGGTCTCGGACAGCCCGCGCCTGCACCCGAACTCGGCGCGGACGCCGCCCGCAACCTCAGCTATTTCTTGCAGCAGTGGTGGGTTCCGGTGATGCCGGGGCTGGGGGTCACGGTGCTGGCGCTGGTCGGCACCGTCGCCGGTGACTGCTTGCGCAACCTGATGAAGAAGGAGCGGTAGCGTGCGCGGTTTCGTGATCTCCCGGCTGGCCTCGATGGTCGCCATCCTCATCGCCTTGACCGCGGTCCTGTTCGTCCTGCAACGCATTTCGCCGCTGGATCCGGTGCACGCCCAGCTGGGCGGCTCGGCCTCGCAGACAGCGATCGCTGCGCGGCGGCACGAGCTCGGCCTGGATCGTCCACTGCCGGTGCAGTTCTGGCACTATCTGACCGCGGCCGCGCACGGCGACTTCGGCACCTCCTATCGCACCCGCCGGCCGGTCAGCACCGATCTGTCGAGTTTCGTGCCCGCTACACTGGAGTTGGCGCTGTTCGGCCTGGTGATCGCGCTGCTGCTGGCGACCCTGCTGGCTTTCGCCACCACCCTGCGCTGGCCGGGCTCCGGCATCCTGCGCGCGGTGCTGTTCGCCGGGGCCTCGACCCCGATGTTCCTGCTCAGCATCCTCGGTCTGATCGTGTTCTACCAGCGGCTCGGTTGGGTGCCCGCCAACGGCCGTTCCGCGATCGGTGGAGCGCCCACGGGCCCAACGGGATTGCTCACCGTGGACGGGCTGCTGGCCGGACGGTTCGACGTCGTGGGCGACGCACTGAACCATCTGCTGCTGCCCGCAGTGGTGATCGCGCTCGGCCCGGCGGTGGCCATCGGCCGAGTGCTGCGCTCGAGCCTGCTCACCGACGTGGACAGCGACTATGCCCGCACCGCCAAGTCGAAGGGGCTCGGCCCAGCCCGCATCCTGTTGCGGCACGTGCTGCGCAACTGTGTCGGTGCGGCGCTGTCGATGACGGGATTGCAAGTGGGACTGATGTTCTCGGGTGTGCTGGTGGTCGAGCAGGTGTTCGGCTGGCCGGGCATCGGGCAGTACATCGCGCAGAGCATTCCGGTCGCCGACTTCCCTGCCATCGCGGGGGTCACCCTGCTGCTGGGTGCCACTTACGTCGTCATCAACACCGTCGTTGACCTGCTGCAGGCGGCCGCCGATCCGCGCGTCGCCGCCGTCTGACCCTGACCTGCCCTCATATCTTCACCGAAGGAACCTCCATGATCCGCCCCGCCCGATGCCTGCTCACCGCAACAGCTTTCGCCGCCACCGCGCTTCTCACCCTCACCGCCTGCGGGAGCTCGGGCAGCCAGACCCCCAATGCCGCACCGACGGACAAGGTGTTGCACCTATCGTTCCTGCAGGATCCGGGCCAGCCGCCGGACCCGGACGTTTACTACGCCGGGCAGGGGCTGCTGCTGACCACCAACATCTACGAGGGCCTGCTGCAATTTGCGCCCGGCACCGAGAAGGCGCAGCTGCAACCGCTGCTGGCAACCTCGTGGACCGCCTCGCCAGACAACAAAGTCTTTACCTTCACGCTGCGCCAGGGCGTGAAATTCCATGACGGCACGCCCTTCACCTCGGCGGCGATCAAGGCATCGTTCGATCGGCGGCTCGCGGTGAATCAGGGTCCGGCCTACATGGTCTCCGACATCGAATCCGTCACTACCCAGGGCGATTACGCCGCCACCATTACCCTCAAGGCCCCGAACTCGGTGTTCCTGGACTACCTCGCGTCGCCATACGGGCCGCGCATGCTCAGCCCGACCGGGCTGGCGAGCAACGCCGGATCCGACGCCGACCAGACCTATCTGACCACCCACGATCTGGGCACCGGACCGTACATGCTCACCGACGCCAAGGTCGGATCCCATTACGGCCTGGGCGCTTTCGACGATTACTGGGGCGCGAAGCCGTACTTCACCACGGTGGATCTTCCGGTCGTCACCGACACCTCCTCCCAGCAGCTGCAATTCAACAACGGCCAGCTGGCCGCCGTGCTGCACGACCTGCCCTCGTCGGCGGTGTCGTCCTACATCGGCAACAGCAAGTTCGCGACCTACTCACTGCCCACGATGATGTCGAACTACTTCTACGTGAACCCGCACAAGGGCATGTTCACCAATCAGGCCGCCCGTTCGGCACTGCTGCAGGCGATCGACGTGAATCAGATCGTGCAGCAGGCGTACTCCGGTCGCGGCAAGGTCGGCGCGCAGGTGTACCCGCCGAATATGATGGCGGCCCAATACGCGAAACAGACGATCACGCACGACACTTCGGCGCTGGCGAAGATCGTCTCGGGCCTGCCCGCCGACCAGAAGACGGTCACCATCGGCTACGACTCCAGCAGTCCCGACAACCAGCTGGTCGGCAACCTGGTGCAGACCCAACTGGCCACCGTGGGCATCACGGCGAAGGTTCAGGGCTACCCCACCTCCCAGATCTTCGGCTGGCCGGGGACCAGCGCGGACGACGCGCCTGAAATGCTGCTGATGGTGGGCTGGCCGGACGCGCCCTCGCCGTACACGTGGGGGCACATCAACTTCGACCGCGACGGCGGGCTGAACTTCCTCAACTGCTCGGATCCCGCGCTCAACTCCTCGCTCTCGGCGGGCCGCGGTAGCGGCTCCGACGACGTCTTCTCGCAGGCCGCCGCCCAGGCGTCCGGGACCGGGTGCTGGCTCAATATCGCCGACGTCGACGACTTCGTGGCCGCGCAGCCATGGCTGAAGGGCGTCACCGAGGCGCACATGGTGACCGAGCCGTACTCGCTGCGGCTGGCCGCACTGTCGGTGGGCTGAGCCATGAGTGGATCGGTACGCCGCATCGTCCTGCTGACCCTCGGCTGGGAGGATCTGCCCAAAGCCATTTCGGTGCACGGAACCCCGGCGCACGAGCGACTGCGCGAACCCACCCCGGGCGTGCTGCTGCAGACCGACGGCGGCTGGGTGCTGCTCGACACCGGATTCAACACCGCCCTGATCCGGGACCCCGCGCTATATCGACGCTTCTATCCCAGCGTCGAATACATTCCGGTGCTGCCCGGACCGGGGGAGCCGATCGAGGAGTCGCTGCACGACATCGGCATCGACATCGACGACATCCACGCGGTCGCGGTCAGCCACCTGCACCACGATCACGCGGGCGGGCTGAAACTGTTCGCCGGCAAGGTGCCGGTGCACGCGCAGCGCCGCGAACTCGAATACGGCATGTCCAATCACCCCGAGCCCGAACACCATGCGATGGCCCGCATCGACTATGACGATCCACGTATCGACTGGCGGCTCGCCGACGGCGAGGCCGAAATCGCACCCGGCATCACCGCCGTGCCGACCTACGGTCATACCCCCGGTCACCAGAGTTTCGTGGTGGAGCTGGATCGGTCGGTGGGCGGCGGCGGGTTCGTATTCGCCTTCGACGCCGCTGATCTCACCGAGAACATCGAGCACGAACTGGCTATCGGCGGTTTCGTCGGGGTCGAGGCCCAGGACACCATCGAGCCGATCCGCAAGCTGAAGAAGCTCGCCGCCGACCTGGGCTATCCGCTGATCCCCGGCCATGATCCGCACGCCTGGCCGCGCTGGACCACGCACTTCCACGAACGGTTCGGCGGATGACGGCGGGGGAGTCGCAGTCGAGGGTGTCGATGACCGATTGCGCGGGACTGTGGCAGCGCACTCTGCTCGTGGATCCCTGCGGCGTGTATGACACCACGACGGATGTGCGCTGGCTGCAAGGGATCACCCGGTTCGTGGACCTGCGCCGGGCGACGCCGCGACCGGACTTCTCCGGCGTCCGCAGCGCCGCCGATCTGACCGCCGGCCACTGGGCGTGGCTGGACACTCAGGACGGATTCGCGGGCACGCTCACCCAACGCGCGGACATCTTCCACTGGCAGCGGCGAGTCGAATTACAGCCGCCGGGACCGCATCCCGACGAGGGTGCGATGAGCTACGCCGACGGCGTGCTCGTCGAAGCCGGGGTGCACGCCGACTATTTCGAGCACTGGATACGGGCCGCCGCCCCCGGACCCTGCTGGGCCATGGATCTCGAATCTCCAGCCGGAGGCAGCGCCCTCGTGCTCCGGGTAGGCGACCTGTTCGGCTGGGCACACCGCGATCCCGCCGGGGCCGTGGAGCTTTCGCTCGGCACCATCGCCGACGGGGAATGGCTGATCACCGATTCATCCCTGCCCTATCGGGAAGGGCAATTCCTGCAATCCCTCTGGGCCGCACCCGAACATGACTGGCGGATCAGCTACACGGAAGGAAACGTGACCGCATGAGCAAAGTGACTTCGTTCACCTCGGTCCCGGTGATCGACATCTCAGGACTTCGTTCCGATGAGCTGTCCGATCGCCACGCCGTCGCCGCCGAAATCGGCAAGGCCGCACGGGAAGTCGGATTCTTCTACATCAGCGGAACGGGCATCGACCCGAAACTCTTCGACGAACTGCTCGCCGCCACCGAGGCGTTCTTCGAGCTCCCGCTCGAGGAGAAGATGCGGTCCTACATCGGGCTCTCCCGCTGCCACCGTGGCTACGTGCCGACCGGCGAGGAGGGTGCCGCCAAGGTGAAACCCGACCTCAAGGAAGCCTTCGACACCGCGTTGGACCTGCCGGCCGACGATCCTGACTACTTGGCGGGCAACCCCATGCTCGGCCCCAACGTCTGGCCCGAGCTCCCGGGCTTCGACACCACGGTGACTGCCTACTACCAGGCCGTCATCGATATCGGGCGGCAGTTGCTGTGGGCCTTCGCCATCGCGCTCGACGAGGACCCCGACACCTTCCTGCGCTACGCCACCAAGACTCCGAGCCAGCTGCGCCTGATCCACTACCCGTACGATCCATCCGCCGATGACGCGGTCGGCATCGGCGCGCACAGCGACTTCGAATGCTTCACCCTGCTCAAACCCACCGCGCCCGGCCTCGAGGTGCTCAACGGCGCGGGACAGTGGATCGACGTCCCGCCGCTTCCCGACACCTTCGTCATCAACATCGGCGACATGCTCGAACTGTGGACCGCCGGCGAATTCGTCGCCACCACACATCGCGTCCGCAAGGTGAAGGAGGAGCGCTACTCCTTCCCGCTGTTCTTCAACGTCGACTACGACACGGTGGTGCAGCCACTGCCGCAGTTCATTTCACCAGACCGCCCGCAGCGTGCCCCGCTGCGTGCCGGTGAGCATCTGTTCGCGCAGACCGCCCAGATCTTCGGATACCTGCGCAGACGGCTGGAATCCGGCGAGCTCGAACTCCCGGCCGGTTCCCTGCCTTTCGGATCGTTCGGTCAGGAGGCCCGTCAGGCAATCTCCTGACCGCGGTCCACTCAGTTCCGCTGTGCCCGTGCTGCTGCGGAGACCGTAACGGCGAGAAGCGCTGCAACGGTGAGGATTCCGGTACTTATCAGGTAGGCAAGCTGAAGCGCGAAACCTCGCGATACACCGGCGACGAGCGGGACCGTCTGCCGGTGCATCGCGACGGTATCGAGCACGCCGAGGCCCAGCGCGTTGCCGGGCTGCTGGGGGGTCATCAGTCGCGAGGCGAGACTGCTGATATCCGAATAGGTTTCGCCGGCGGCCGCGATGGTGATCGACACGAGATCAACGGGGCCGAGGAGGCTGTGCGTCGCGAAGACGTCGTCAACCTGCGCTGGTCCCGTGAAATTCGGGCTGCTCGCTATGGCTGCTGTTCAGGAGAGTGCGGACCATAGCGGGTACTTGGGTGTCGAGTTCGGTAGGTATCGGCCGGTCGGCCGTGAGATATCGCCGCACCGCCGCATAAGGTAGGTCGATTACGGCGAGAATGATTGTCGCCGTGGACAATCCGGTTTCAGTGCGTAATGAGTGGACCAATCCGCGGACAGCGGCATCCCACCGCGCTGTTTCAGCAGCGCGCTCCTCGCGTGCGATGGCAGGCCAGCTCTGAGGCGCGAACTGGTGGATACCCGCGAGCAGGACCTGTGCGTCGAGTGGGTTGTTGCGGCACCACCGCACGACGTGGCCCGCGATCGCGGTGGCCGCCTCGACCGGATCGTCCCTGTCGAATAGGGCGTACGCGTTCCGATGTAGATGTCCGACGGCTCTGTTCCACAGAGCGGCCAGCAACGACGGCCGATCGGCGAACCGATGGTAGACCGACCCGCTCGGTGCACCGGATTCCCGGATCACTGCGGACATCGTGACGCCGGCGGGACCCTCCGTGGCCAGTAGCCGCGCAGCAGTGTCGAGGATCACCGCGGTGTCGTGTACGAATCTCACCACCTTGTAGAGACTACACTCTAGAACTCGCTGTAGAGTGATCTCTCTACAAGAGAGGTACCCATGACTTTTACTGCCGAAGACGTCTACCGACTCGCTCCATTCGTCCGCACTCTCGGAGTGGAGTTCACCGAACTCACACCCTCAGCAGTCGCCGCCCACCTGACCCACGTCGCCGAATTGTCGACAACGGGCGGCGGACTGCACGGCGGTGCGCTGATGGGGTTGGCCGACGCCGCAGCCGCAGTGTGCGCCGCCCTCAACTCCGTGCCGGGGGCGCTGCCCGCGACGACTGACTCGACGACGCATTTCCTGCGCCCAGTCCACGCAGTGGCGCATGCAGTCGCCACACCGATGCGCGTCAGCCGTTCCGCGGTGGTGGTGAGTGTCCAGATCACAGACGAGTCGGGTGCGTTGTGCGCCCATGTGATCCAAACGGTGCAGATGCGTGTCGGCGCAGGGCAGCCCGCGGCGTGACAGGCCGCGTCAGTGTCGGGACCGCCGGTGGCTGCACGTTGCGGTAGCCGGCACCACCACGGCTGGGTGAATGACGTTACGGCGCAACGGATTCCCGCAGTGCCGCCGAACACCCGCAGTGGCGGGCGAACACCAGCATCGTCGACGGGATCGCCACCACCTACAAGGCACTGACCATATGACCCCGCGCAGCCCTGACAGGGCAATATCATTCGGCCCACCCTGAAGGGTGGGCCGAATGGTGTGCGTGATCCGGTCCGACTCATGAAGGAG
The DNA here is from genome assembly GCF_042755705.1 of Nocardia sp. NPDC059154. NCBI lineage: Bacteria > Bacillati > Actinomycetota > Actinomycetes > Mycobacteriales > Nocardiaceae > Nocardia > Nocardia sp. NPDC059154. Next base: position 17,393 of record NZ_JBHZCS010000071.1, on the reverse strand, counting down.
TCTCCGCGAGGCTGGTGGAGAGGACCCCTCGCCGAGAGATTCAGCGTCGCGTGCGACCGAGAGGCGCTCTCTGAGTGGTGGGTAGCTGACTTTTTACGAGTTCATCCGCTGCAGCCCGGATCTTGCCGCGATGCTCCGCGAACTCGACAGCAAATGCAGTGCGGGTCATCTGTGTCGCGTTCTGCTCGACCGCTCGGTCGATCACGTCGAGCAGTTGCACCGTGAGATCGACATGGCGACCCAATTCGATAAGGTGAGCTGGTGTATTGATCGGCCGTAGCATTGGTTGTTCGCCGCTGGTTGTGGAGTTGAGTACCGACCCTCGTCGTTCAGGTCCGTACTCAGGGGCGGTTTCTGCGACCAGCAGGCGGGTTGCCAGCAAGGTGCGGTTCAGGTCGCTGAGCGCGCCGAGCTGTCGTGTTGCTAGCTCGCGAAGCTCTGCTACCGCCTCCGAACTGGGACCGGACCCACCAGGGATCGGTTCACGAGAAAGCAGATAGGTGTACCTCGTCGACGTGGTTGTCCATGCGTTCACGTAATGGGCAACCTCAGCGACCGCAGCACGCAGTCGTTCACTTTTCGTGTCCGCTTTGTCGGAGGTGGCTCGTCGGAGACTGATCAGGCTCCACGCGTTGGAAGCTACCAACGCGACGAGTGCGATCAGAACTGCCCAAGTCATTCGAGAATTATGTCGTGGCAGTCGATTTCAATCCATGGCGGTGTGGTCTGTTTCTGATCCGCGGTGTGCGATGCGCGGTCGCCGTCGGTCAGTCTGGTCGCCGACCGGTGAGAGCAGTGATCGAATAGAGCCCGAGTTCGACATCGGCGGTTGAGTTCGCTTCTCCAGTCTGTAGATCGTTGTCCTTGTCAGCGAACGAGACGACCGTGACCTTGTCTGCCGAGACGCCGGGGACGTCAACGTGAACGCGGTGCGATTTGGCGCGATCGGTGCCTCGATCGGATCAGCTCACGATGTGATTGTTGGAGCAGGCCGTGATGGCCAGGAAGCGGATCGGTGGCCGGACCGGCTCGTTGGGGCCGTGCGACCTATCGCCGTCGACTGGTAGCGAATCGCCCAGTCGCAGTGCGTATTCCGAATCGCCGTGGAAGTAGATCAAGCATCACTTGGCCGCGAGGGACGATCTCTGTACAGTGCGGGCGAGGATGCCGAGGGTGGCTCGGAGTGCCGACTCGGGGATGATCGGGAAGGCGGCCGCCTCGCGGTAGCGGGGCGCGATCTTGCTCCAGTCATAGTACGAGCTGACCAGTGTGCCGATGTCGCTGGGCTCCAGGCGATAGCCGTACAGGTGCTCGATCGGGGGTTGAATGATGCCCGAGACTGTCCATTCGAGCTGCCTGTCCTGCTCGAATTCCGTGATGATCACTGTCACGTCGTACTTGCCCATCGGGATGTCATTGAGCGACTCGCGGTCCATGTGCACGATGAACTCGTCGCCGACGCCGGTGACGGGCTTTCCCTCCGCCGATTGCAGCATGCCCGAACTGTCGATGGCTACATGCCCTTCGGGGGAGCACAGCAGCGTGAAGATTTCCGAGGGTGAAGCGCTGATCTGTCTCTGGACCTCGAACCGTTCTATTGTCATGTACTCCACAGTATTAGATCCCCGTAGGCACCCATATGGTGCCTACGGGGATCTGCGTTGAGTGCTGGCCAGGGCGAGAAGCTTTCGTAACCAGTGGTGGCGGTCTGCGGTCTCTGCCTGTCAGCCACCGGATGCCAATCGGGGAAGCCCTCGCACGCTAGCGCACATCAATGGGTCCCGAACCCCGAAAGAGGTGCGCTATCGGGGACTCGAACCCGCCGGTTCCGTGGTCCCGTCAAGGCTTCCTAAGTCGGTTGCGGGACCAGTTGTACCGGGTGGGCGGATGGCTGGTCGGTCATCCGGTTTCGGGCGTACCGCACGCTGATCATGAGGGCGACCGATCCCGCGATCATCATCAGCAGCATGAGAATCGAGACCCAGAACATCTGGTCGTAGAGGGCGATGTCCGCGCGGACGACGGCGCGGCGCGCGTAGGTCATCGGCGCGATGACCTCGAACGGTTTGAAGGCGGAAGGTGTTGTGCCGGAGGGGAATACGCCGCCGAAGGCGAACGTCTGGAACATGAAGAACGCGAATGCGGCGATCGAGCCGGGCGTCTGCCCGAACAGGACGACGAACAGTTGGGTCGTCAGGGCGGCGGCGATTCCGACCAGGACCACGACCGCCGCCATGGCCGGCCACTGGTGTGGTGCCCAGCCGACCGAGCTCGCGTAGACCGCCGCCGCGGCCGTGAGGGCGATACCGCAGACCAGGCCGATCCCGCTGCCGCGCAACACTGGACCGGCAGCGCGACGCCACGGCGATCCGGACTCCCGACCTCGCAACGGGCGCAACAGCATCCACAGCACGACGGCGGCAAGGAAAGCGCCCATCACCACGATGACCGGGCCCGCGCCACCCGCGATCTCCTTGTGGCTCCGGTCGCCGTTGCGCACGATCTGGCTCGGTTCCTGATTGCGGATATCCATGACGACAGGCTCGGCGACCATGTTCGCGGAGCCGTCGGTGTTCGCGATGTGCGGAGCCGCGGCCGCGCCGTCGCGAAGTCCACCGTTGAGCTGGTTCGCGCCGTCGCCGAGCTGGGTCACGCCGTCCTGGAGCTGACGGCCGCCTTCGTCGAGTTGCCGCAGCCCGGTGGCCAGCTCGTTGGCCCCGGTGGCGAGTTGTCCAGCGCCGTCGCGCAATTGACCGCCGCCGTCGGCGAGGGCGAGGACTCCGGCGCGGTAGTCGGCCTTCGGATCGGTCAGCTGGCGAGCCAATTCGGCTGTGCCGTCATGCAGTTGGTTCAGCTGACCGGCGAGCGAATCCGGATTGGTGCTGCTCAGCTGGTCGAGCAGGCTGGTCAACTGGGCGGCGGTGTCGGCGGTCGCCGGATCGGCCCGCAATCGCTCCAGTAGCGGCCGGAGATTGTCTGCGAGAGCGCCCGCGGGCTTGACCAGCGCCAACAGGGGATCGACGATCTGGTTCACCCCGTCGCGGATCTGCACGGCTCCCGACCCCAATTGGTCTGTGCCAGTGACCAATTGCCCGGCTCCCGTGGCGAGTTGGGTCGCTCCGGTGCGCAGATCGCCGGCGCCCGTGGCGAGTTGCGCGGAGCCGGTAGCGGCACTGTCCAGGCCAACCTTCAACTGGCCGGAACCGTCGGCGAGCTGACCGACACCCTCCGCCAGCTGCGTCGCACCCTGGGCGGCGTCGCCGAGTCCGGAACCGAGGCTGTTGATGCCTACGAGTATCTGCCCGGCGTACTCGCGGCCGATGGTCTTCGTGATCTCGCGCTGCGCCTCGGTCACCACGCTGTTCGCGACGGCGGGGCCGAGTGTGCCGTTGAAGTCGTTGTACAGCACCGTGATTCGTGCCTGCTTGGGCTGCGGGTCGGTGACGGTCAGGACATTGCGGGTGAAGTCCCCGGGGATGACGACGGAGAAGGCGTAGCGGTTCTCCCGCAGTCCACGATCAGCTTCGGCGCTGCTGACCCGATGGAATTCCAGTTCGCCGCTGCCGGTGAGATTGTCGAGGATGTCCGCACCGATGTTCTGGGTCCGGCCGTCGGAGACGCCTCCAGTGTCGTCATTGGCGATGGCCACCGGAACGTGCTTCAAGTACAGCTCGGGGTCCCACATGATCCACATGTAGACGGCCGAGAACAGCGTCGGTACGACGAGTACCAGTACGATCAGCGCCCGTGTCAGCCAAGTCGCGGGTGGTGTGCGGATCTTCGCGCCGATCCGAGCGGGAAGGGATTTCGAATTCTCTGCCACCACGAGGACTCCAATATCGAGTGCTTCAGAACTTGGGGCATGAAGCTACATGGTCACTTGTCCAGTTGCGTGGCATTTACAAGATTTTCATACGGGAAATCGGCGGGTAAACCGCGGTGTTGCCTACTCTTGGGCATGTGACCAGCTTGAGGTTGGTGCCGTCCGGGGATCGGGCCGCATGAACGAACGAATCGATCTGCCGATCATCCCGCCCACCATCTTGAGCGGGGCCGTGGAGATCGGCCGACGTGTAGGAGTCGAGGTCGACGCGTGGTTCGTCGGTACCGGGCTCGATGTCGCGCACCTGCTGGCTGCCGATACGGTCAAGGTGTCGTTTCGCCAGGCGGCGGCGGTGCTGCGACGGGCCGTGCGGGACATGCCCGACAAGCCGCTCGGCATGCTGGTGGGCGGCCGGGACATGCTGCTGTCGATGGGGATGCTCGGGGTCGCTATGCGCTCCTGTGCCACGGTCGGCGACGCGGTGTCGGTAGCGCTCGATCTGCATCTGGCCTCGGGCAGCCTCGTCGACGTGGATCTCGAGTACTTCGATGACGAGGTCGCGTTGCGGTTCCGGGAACGTCGGCCCGAGCCCGAGCTGCGCCGGTTCCTCGTCGAAGAAGCCCTGTCCACTCTGATGGTGTTCGCGCGCACGGTCGTTGGTGGGGACTGGTCACCGTCCCGGGTGGAGCTGACCTACCCGCCCCCGCCATATGCCTCGGAGTACGCGCGTTTCCTGCGCTGCCGGGTGGAATTCGGCGCCGACGCCAATCGCGCCTTCCTTCCCGCGAGGGCACTCGATATCGCCTTCTCGACCCACCACGAACCCACCCGGACGCTCGCGGTCGACGCCTGCCGCCGATTGCTGGGTATCGGCCGTGAGGAGTCCGATGTGGTGGCCGCGGTCGAGGCCGTTCTCGAACGGGACCTGCGTCATCCGCTATCGGCGGCCGACGTCGCCGGTCATCTGCATATGTCCGAACGCACCCTGCGCCGTCAGTTGGCCGTGGCCGAGCAGAGTTTCAGCGCCATAAGAGACCGGGTGAGACAGCGTCACGCGATCCTTCTGCTTCGGGGATCCAGCCTGCCGGTCGCGGTCGTCGCGCGTGAGGTCGGATACAGCGATATCAGGGACTTCCGGCGCGCCTACATCCGCTGGACGGGACGACCGCCCAGTGCCGAGCGGCGGCTCGCGGGCTGAAGGGGGAATATCGGCCATTGTGGGGGCGTGTGCGGTCAGCGTGCGGCCGCCGCGTGCGACGGCGTTCACCCGGTCTTAGATTTCTGCCCAGCCGCTGGTCACCTTGCCGACATCGAGCAGTGCAGCCGAGCGGCGTCGAATCCCTTCGCGAACGCGACCAAGAATCAACGAAGGATCCACCATGCGGAACAGTGCAAGTACCCGGATGACTCTGGCGGTCGCCACTGCGGCCTTGGTCGCGCTCGGCGCGGAAGCCGCAACCGCCAATGCCGCGCCCGCGGTGGCCTCGGATCTGGCTCCCGTCCAGGCCGCGCCCGCCGCTCTCGTTCACGCCGCCGACAATGCGGCTTCGCCCATCCAGTCCGCGACGCCCATCGACGCCCAAGCCGACATCAACAATGCGTTGAATCAGGCCGGAAACGAATTCATGCTCGCCGCCACGGCGGGCACCATGGCAGGCGGCGTGATCGGGCTGGCCGCGGGCTGTGCAGTCGGAGCTGTTGTCGGCGCGATCGGCGGATGCATCCCCGGGCTGGCGATCGGTGCCGCGATCGGCCCGATCATCGGCGGTGTCGTCGTCGGTGTTCCCGCCGGTCTGGCCGCGCTCGGTCAGGCGTACGCCACCCTGAACGCGGCGGGTGAAATCAGCGCACCGCTGCCCGCTCTGCCCTGACTGGGGAGCTGTCAGCTCTGACCGGAGTACGTGCGGGACCGTCGACCGGCGGTCCGCACGTACTCCGCCGCTCTCCGCACATGGCTAGCGCAAATTGGGAGTCACCGTGAAGAACCGCGCCGAATTCATCAGTCTGGCATGCGCTTACGCTGCTCAAGGGCTCGGTTACGCGGCACTCGTCACAGTTCTTCCGCAACTCGAGACGAGGCTGCGCATCGGTGAGACGACGGTGTCGTTGTTGCTGCTGGGTGTGTGCGTCGCGGCAGCGGCGGGTTCGGCGCTGGCCGACCTGGTGGCGGTGCGTTGGGGAAGCCGGCAGGCGCTGTGCTCGGGGCTGGTCCTGGAAGCGGTTGCGCTGGTGGCGATCGCTTGGCTCACCGACTTCGATGTCTTCGTCTTTGCCTTGGCTGCGTACGGAATCGGCCTCGGTATGGTCGACGCCGCATCCAACATGCAAGGTGTGCTCGCGCAAAATCGCAGCAATACTTCACTGTTGGGGCGGTTGTACGCCGCGTACACCGCGGCGGCGGTGGGCGGCGCGTTGCTGGTCTCGGCTTGTCTCGCGACTACCTCGTCGCTGCTTCCGCTCCTGCTGACCGCGGCCGGGCAGCTGGCCGTCGCATTCGCCGGCATCCGGTTGTTCGATCGGGCGCGGGCCGCCCATCGGCCCCACGACGACAGCACGCGGCGAGACCCGTTGCCGCGCAGCGGAATCTGGTTCATCGGGTTGCTGGTGCTCGCGGCGTTCACCGTCGATTCGGCGGTTTCCGCTTGGGGCACCGTGTATCTGGCGGACGGTCTGCATGTCGCGAGCGCGGCCGCGCCGCTGGGGTATGCCGCCTATCAGGCGGCGGTGTTCCTGGCTCGGCTCGCCGTGGATCCGGCGGTACGGCGCTTCGGCCGCACGCGGCTCGCCACCGCGGCCACGGCGGTCGGGGTGTCCGGATGTGGTGTCGTCGCAGCCGTCCCCACCCTCGTCGGAGCGGTTGCCGGGTTCGCCGCCGCGGGTGTGTGCACCGGAATCCTGGTGCCGATCGCGTTCGGGGCGGCGGGCGACCTACGGCCCGAACGCAGCGACGAAGTGATCGCCCGGGTCAACCTGTTCAACTATGCCGGAGCCGTCGCGGGTGCGGTGGCACTCGGACTGGTAGCGGCAGGTCCCGCCCTCGGCTACGCGTTCGCGATCCCCGCCGTCGTGCTGCTCGTCGCCACACCCGCCCTGCGGCGCCTGCGCCATGAACACCGTCCATCGATCTCCCGAAGGGCTCTCCGGTCGAGTGTTCGAATGGCGTTGACAAGAAACGCGATCCGCCGCCCGACCGCGGTCGGCGGCCGACCGAGAGAGGTGCGGTGATCCCATGTCACACAGGGAATTCGACGAAGCCCGCGCGGCGGTGGCCGCAGCGGCCCGGAAGTTGGCCGCGGCCGGGTTGCTGATCGGCACCGCTGGCAATGTGAGTCTCCAAGTGGACGGACACGTGGCCGTGACCGCGACCGGAGTCCGGCTCGCGTACGCCGGACCCGAGGACGTCACCGTCGTGGATCCGGCCGGGCGAGTGATCGCGGGTGAGTTCGCGCCGACCTCGGAACTGGAGCTGCATCTGGGCGTGTACGCGCGGTTCGACACGGACGCGGTGGTGCACACCCACGCGGTCGAGTCCACCGCGCTGTCGTTGATCGTGGACGAGATCCCGTGCGTGCACTATCAGCAGTTGCTGCTCGGCGGTGCGATCCGGGTGGCTCCGTTCGCCACCTTCGGCACCCCTGAACTGGCTGCCCACGTGCTCGCCGCGCTGGACGGCAAGCGCGCCGCGCTGATGGCCAACCATGGTGCGGTCGCCCTCGGCTCCAGCCTGGACGACGCGGTGGAGAACACGCTGCTGCTGGAGTGGCTGTGCGAGATCTACCGCAAGGCAACGGTTTCGGGCCCGGTGCGCACGCTCAGCGAAGGACAGCAGCTGGCCGTCGTCGAGGCCGCGCTACGCCGCGGCTACGGCACCAGACATCGTTTGGAAGAACAGGACACGTAGTGAGCCAATCGATCATTTGCCTGGGAGCGCACGTGTTCGACGTGCAGGTGCGGCCGGTGCAGGCGATCCCCGACGGGCAGGGCGCGACCCTGGTCGAGCAGATCCGGTTCAGTCCCGCGGGTACCGCCGGCGGGACAGCGCTCACGTTGGCGAAACTCGGTGCGGCCGTGCGCTGCGCGGGCGCCATCGGCACCGACCCGATCGGGGATCTGCTACTCGCCATGCTCGGCGCACGCGGCATCGAAACCTCACTGCTGTTGCGGCGCAAGGACGTTCAGACCTCCGCGTCGGTGCTGCCCATCCGGCCGGACGGCAGTCGTCCCGCCTTCCACGTGCCCGGGGCCAACCTGACCTACGGGCCGGCCGACGCTCCGCACGAGGAGATCGCCGGCGCCACCCACCTGCATCTGGGCGGACCCGAACTGATCGGCGGGGAGGCAGCGGCACAGATCCTCGAACCCGCCCGCGCCGCGGGTGTCGTCACATCGGCCGATCTGCTCGCCTCGGGCGATCCGGGCGTGCTGGTCTGGATCGCCCCGGCGCTGCCGCATCTGGACTATCTGCTGCCCAACGACGATCAGGTGCTCGGCTGCACCGGTGCCGCCACCCTCGAGCAGGGCTGCCGCGAATTGGTGGACCGCGGCGTCGGCTGCGTCGTCGCGACCCGCGGCGCGCAGGGCGCGCTGGTGGTCACCGCCACTGAGACGTTCGCGGTTCCGGCCTTCGCCACCGACGTCGTGGATACCACCGGGTGCGGGGACGCCTTCTCGGCCGGTTTCCTGCGCGGTATCGCCCTGGGCCGCGATCTGCGCGCCTCCGCCGTATTGGGTTGCGCGGCAGCCGCGCTCGTGGCGCAGGGGCTGGGCAGCGATCACGGTGACTTCGATCTGGCCGCCGCCGACACCTATGCGGAAGGGACCGCCACGCTGTGAGTGAGAAGACGGACGTCATCGTCGTGGGCGCGGGGCTGGCGGGCCTGTCCGCCGCCCGCGAACTGGTCACCGCGGGACTGAATGTCACTGTCCTGGAGGCTCGTTCGCGCGTCGGCGGTCGTACCCTGAACCACGACCTCGGGGACGGCCGGGTGGTCGAGGCGGGCGGCCAGTTCGTCGGCCCCACGCAGGATCACATCCTCGGGCTCGCCCGCGACCTCGACGTGCAGACCTTCCCCGCCTACACCGAAGGCGCCAGCGTGTACGTGCGCGGTGATTCCGCGCGTCGTTTCACCGGGGACATCCCGCCGGACGTGCTGGCGCTGCCGGACCTGGGTGTCGCCATGCACCGGATCAACGCTCTGGCCCGCACCATCCCGGTCGACGCACCCTGGCGCGCGGAACAGGCGCACAAGTGGGACGGCATGACCTTCGAGAGCTGGCTGCGCGGCACCACGCTCACCGACGGCGCGCTGGACCTGGTGAACCTCTTCCTCGGTTCCGCCTACGGCGGGTCCGCCGCCGACGCCTCGTTGCTGTTCAGCCTTTGGTACATAGCCGGTTTCGGCAACGAGACCACGCCGGGCACCATCGACCGCGGCATCGGGGTCACTGGCGGAGCCCAGGAATCCCGTTTCATCGGTGGCTCCCAACGTATTTCGGAGCTCATGGCCGAGCAACTGGACGGCCGGGTGGTGCTGGATTCCCCGGTGCGGCTGATCGAGCAGGATGCGCACGGCGTGCGTGTGACCGCCGACTCCGGCGTGTACCGCGCGGCACGGGTGATCGTGGCCGTGCCGCCCGCTCTCGCGGCGCGCATCGCGTGGCGTCCGCTCCTGCCGCCGCAACAGGACGCGCTGTTCTCCCGCTCTGCCTTCGGCACCTTGATGAAATGCGAAGCGGTGTACCCGGAACCGTTCTGGCGCGCCGACGGACTCAACGGCCAGGGCGTGTTCCGCGCCGATTCCCCCGTCTGTTCCATGTTCGACAACACCCCGCCAGAAGGCGGCCCGGGTGTGCTGATGGGTTTTGTCGGCGGCGCGCAGTGGCGTAAATGGGCGCAACGGCCACCGAGGGAACGCCGTGGCGCGGTGCTGCGGCAGTTCGCGAAGATCGCGGGCAAGGACGCGCTGCGGCCGGTCGACTATTTCGAAATGGACTGGACCACAGAGGAATGGACCCGTGGCGGGCCGACCTCGGTTCCCGGCACCGGCGTGCTGTCGAGTCTGGGCGCCTGGCGAGACACCCCGTACGGCCTGGTGCACTGGGCGGGCGCCGAGCACGCCGACCACTGGAACGGATTCATGGACGGCGCAGTGCGCTCCGGCCGCGACACAGCCCGCGCCGTCCTCGTACAGATCTGATGAAAGGGCATCCATGACAGGGCATTTCGAAATCTCCGAACGCGCGGTGATCCCCGCCCCGGTCGAACGGGTGTGGGAGGTCGTCTCCGACACCGGCCGCTACGCCGAATGGGTGGCCGCAGTACTGGAAGTGACCGACCACCACGGCACCGCCGAACTCGGCAAAACCTACTCCGAGCGCAACCGCACCCTCGGCCCACTGACCACCCGATCCCTCTGGACGGTCCGCGAAATCGAACCGCTGCGACGCCGCGTCGATACCGGCGTCGGATTCGAACCACTCCGAGAGATGACCAATATCTTCGAATTCCGTCCGGTCGACGGCGGAACGGAAATGACATATGCGGTCCGATATCGGATAGATCCCGCCCTCTTCGGGCGGCTGTTGCATCGCGTCGTGCAACCCGGTACCCGCCAGGGCATGCGAGCGTCGATGTCCAATCTGGCCGATCTGATCGTCGCGGAAGGCTGACCACCGGTCACCAGCGCTTCTTTGTGGTGCGCAATCAGGGATTTCCTCTACCACTTTCGCGTGCCGTGTTGGATCGGCGCACTGCTCGATCGGCCGTCAGTCAGACAATTAGTCCGAACGCCAGGGCGATCACCCCCAGTGCCGGAATCACACCCTGCTTCGCCGCCGCGGCGGCCCGACCCGGATTCGACAGCACCAGTACCGAACTCGCCGCGACCATCGACCCGGCCCCGGTGAATACCAGCGTTGCACCGACTGCATGCTGCCCCGCGGCATAGACGATGATCCCGACGAACACCGCAAGAGCTAGAAACAGGTTGTAGAACCCCTGATTGAAGGCGAGTTCGCGCTGCGCCTCCGCCTGTTCCCGGCTCATCCCGAAGGTCTTGCGAGCAAGCCCGCCCGTCCAGCCGATCGACTCGAGATAAAAAATGAACATGTGCACAACCGCCGCTACAGCAGCGAGTACAAGCCCCACGATGACCATGGCAACCCTTCCGATCGACTCGGTATGACCAGAGCGCCTCTACCTGCACCGGCACTGTTCGATCAACAACATAGCGGATCCTCACCGCTTCGGCCGCCCGCCGCCACGACGCCTGTCTTCCTCGGCGCCAAGGAAATTCGGCGACCGAGCCCAGTCCCATCCCATGGCTCGCCGATGTCTGGCCCAACCACGACTCGGCGATGCTGGTCAGCAACGTCACCCAGTACGGATACGAATGGCTGAACGGATCGAAACCACGGCGGCTTCAGCTACATTGGCCACGCCGATCCAACGAGGACCTCGCCATACACTTGCGGCAAGCCCGAGTGTCGCCGCGCCCTCAAGATCGGTGTGGCTGGGCGGAATCGACCCGATTGCAGTCTCACCGTCGCCGCGGACTCAACCCCCTGGTCCGAGGTCGAGAACATCGTCTTCAACCAGATTGTCCTCCTGCACATGCTCCGGATCGGCAAGAACAGCTACGCCGACCTCCACCTGCTCGGCAGCCGACCGACCGCCGCGGCCGGCGTCAGCATCTTCACCGGTGAGTACCTGCTCTAGTCGTACTGGCGAAAGCCCCAGAGCCCACGAGCTCCGGGGCTTTACCCATATCCAATAACGATCAGCGGGTGATCTTCGACCAGCGTTCGTGAGCGGACTGACGGGTGATGGAACCCCGTGACGGGCGTCGCAGTCATCACCTTCGACGAGCTGTACCCACGCGCTTGCTTCATCGTGGAAGACCACCGCGCCGCCCTGGGCCCTGGTGCTGCGCCAATGATGTGTGAGGACCGCCCCGGTTGGCGTGGAAGGCGGCGGCTCGCTGCTCAGCGGGTGGTGAAGTAGTGGCCGTCTTCGAGGTCGGCGATCAGGCCGGGGTGGGTGGGCTCCCAGCCGAGCAGCTTGCGGGTCTCGGCATTGTTCATGGTGATGTCGAGGCCGATGAACGGGAAGCCCTGGAAGTGCACAGCGGCCTGGTCGGCGGGGATGCTCGCGGCAGGGATGTTCAGGTGCCGGCCGATGACCTCCGCGATTTCGCGCACCGTGATGCCTTCTTCGGTCGCGGCATAGAGCTGAGCTCCGGTCGGGGCCTTGTCCAGAGCGAGTCGGAACAGGCGGCCGATGTCGAGGGTGTGCCCGGCGGGCCAGTGGTTGGCGCCGTCGCCGACATAGCCGGACACGCCGGTGGACCGGGCGATCTTGATCAGGGTCGGAACGAAGCCGATCCGGTCGCGTGAGCTGTGGGTGACCGGCGGGATCGCGACCAGCATGCTGCGCACGCCCTGCTCGGTGAAGCCGGCGACGGCGCGGGCCACAGTGGAGCGCGGGTTGGCATCTATGGCCGCGTCCCGCTTCGGGTCGCCGGTGCGGGTCAGGCCGACGCCAATCAGCGCCTTGCCAGTGCCGGCCAGGGCCTCGCCCAGCGTTTGGGCTACAGCGAGGTCGGTGGCCACGGCTCCTGCGAAGTCGCCTGCGGCCATGGCCGCGTGATCGAAGGCCAGGTGGACAACCGCGTCGGCCTCGGCTGCTGCCTCGCGCAGACCGGCCAGGTCGGAGAGGTCGCCGCGGTGTGTCCGGGCGCCCATGGCCTCGACAGCGGCGGCTGAGGCCTCGGAGCGGACCAACCCGACGACGTCGTGTCCAGCCTGGACGAGCTCGGGCACCACGGCCGAGCCGATGTGGCCATTGGCACCGGTGACAAATACACGCATAGCAGTACTCCTCGGTACGCCTCACCCGGTCGGGCGAGGCCATTGATGTTACTTGGTAACATCACCATAGCTCGAGCGACGTTACTAAGTAACATCGCTTAGTCTGTCTGCATGGCTCGATGGGAACCCAATGCAAGGGAACGGCTGGCGCGTGCCGCGCTCGACCTGTTCGTGGAGCAGGGTTACGACGCCACCACTGTCCAGCAGATCGCCGATCGGGTCGGCCTGACCAAGATGACGTTCTTCCGGCACTTCCCGGACAAGCGGGAGGTGCTGTTCGCCGGCCAGGAGACGCATGTCCGGGTGCTGGCCGAGGCCATCGTCGCGGCGCCGGTCGGGGCGACCCCGATGGAGGCGATCCACACGGGCCTGAAGAGGCTGGCGGCCCTGTTCACCGACACCAACCGCGCCATGGGAGCCCAACTGCACCAGGTCATTGCCGCCAACGCCGAACTGCTGGAACGCGCTGCCTTCAAGCGCGCGATACTCGTGCAGGCCACAACCGCCGCCCTCGCGGAGCGCGGCGTGCGCGAGCCGACCGCGGGGCTCGCCGCCGAACTGGGCATCGGCGCCTTCTACCGTGCCTTCGGCCAGTGGGCCGAACTCACCCACCAGGCGACGTTGGCCGAACTCACCCACCAGGCGCTCGACGAGCTGGTGGCCGCCGCGGCTGGGCTCGTAGCCGACTCTCGTCCAGCTGACGGTTCGTCGGCCGCACCGCCGACCGCTTAGGTTCGGTCCGAGCGCGACCACCTTGCGCCAGCACACCGACAGCGTGCGGATTCTGCACCAGCGCATGGATATCGACCGCCATCTGTGACGCCGGATCAGCGAAGCCACCTGCCCGGAAACCATCGCTGCTGGTCAAGCCATCGTTGTTATTTTTCGCGGTTGTTTCTCGCGCGACTACTACCGGGACCCCAAGGAGGAGAACGGCGCCCTCGTGCAGACCGCCGGGCTACGCACGTTCTCCCCTGCCCTGCTCGAGGGCATCAGGGCGGTCACTCGGGCCGGGTGATAGCCCGCCAGCAGGCGCGGGCAATGTCGTCGAGTTGCGCCTCGGTCAGCTCGATGCCGCTGGCGGCCAGGCGGATGGCCGGGCCGAAGCCGAGCTCGTAGAGCACGTCGAGTGGCAGCGGTAGCAGTCGTGCGGCGATATCGGGCACGACTGCCTGGGCCAGGAGCAGGTTGTCATCGTCGGCGAGGGTGGCCTCGTGGGCAGGGGTGCGGTAGGGGGAGTGCTCCACCTGCAGCAGGAACCGTGCGTGTTCCGGGTTCGCCGCGAGATACCGGTGGCAGGACAGCCACAGGGTGTGGAAGCGCTGTTCGGCGGTGGGGTGCGGGGGCAGGCCCGCCGTGGCCGCGTGGCCGAGCGCGGCCTTGGTCTCGGCGTAGGCGGCCAGCACCAGCTCGTCCTTGGAGGAGTAGTGGGTGTACGCGGTCCCGGTGGCCACCCCTGCCTCGCGGGCGACGGCGTTCATGGACGCACCGTGGAAACCGTTGCGTGCCACCAGGCTGCGCAGGGCGGCGCGCACGGCTGCCGCCCGGTCCATCGGTGCTGTCATCACGCGCCGGCCTGAGCGCGCACGTCGATCGCGACGCCGGTTTCGCGCTCGGAGACCTCCCAGAGCTTCGCGATCGCGCGGTCCATCCCGATCCTGCGCAGGATCGGTTTGCGGACCGGTGCTCCGCTGTTGACGAACAGCGGGCCGTAGAACTCGCCGCCCTCGGCGGCCGGGTCGGTTGCCGCGCGTAGTTGCGACAGGGCTCCATTGTCGGCGGACATGCCGGTGCCCCGGGTGATGGCGTGGGCGAGTCGCTGGGAGACACCGCCGCCCGAGCCCTCCACGCTGGTCGCCTGCAGGTTGGTGTCGGACAGGCCCGGGTGTGCGATCAGGCTCACCGTGTGCGCGCCGGCCTTCTCCAGCTCGCGCTGCAGTCCGAGTCCGAAGTGGAAGTTCGCGAGCTTGGCCTGGCCGTAGGCGCGCCAGGGTCCGTAACGACCCTCCAGATGTGGGTTGGCCACGTCGACGTGACGGCCCCAGTGGTGCGCGGTGCTGGTCACCGTCACGATCCGGGATCCGGGCGTGCGCAGCAGCGCGGGCAGCAGCAGCGCGGTGAGCGTCCAGTGGCCCAGGTGGTCGACGGCGAACTGCATCTCGAAACCGTCGACCGTCCGCGCCTCGGCGATCGCCATGACGCCTGCATTGTTGACCAGAAGATCGAGACGCTCGTGTGCGGCCAGGATCCGCCCCGCGGCCTCCTTCACCGAGGCCTGCGAGGACAGGTCCAGCGCGACCAGCTCCAGTGACGCCTCTGGCACACTTGCCCGGATCTCTTCGACCGCGGCAGCGGCCTTGTCCTGATTGCGCACGGCCATCACGACATGCGCACCCTTCGCCGCGAGTTCCCGGGCAATCACCAGCCCGAGCCCGCCGTTGGCGCCGGTGACCACGGCCGTGCGGCCATGCTGGTCAGGGATATCGGTTGCAGTCCAGCTCATCTCTCACACCTCCGAATGAATGTTCATTCAGCCTACGCCACGCATTCCCGACCCGTCCAGTGGGGGCGGGAAGGGGTGTGGGGACCAGATCCACGAAAAGGGCATCGCGTTCGTCATCACGCTGCTCGCGGATCCGGCCTTCGATTACTGATCCACAGCTTGCCTGCCCCCGGCGCGCCGCCCCGATATTCATAGAAGCTCGGATTCACGGCCTGTACCGGGGTCCCTTACGTGGCGGCACTGGCATGTTCGGACTGGTGGGGTGTGCTGTCCGGTGCCCGGCGCGGCAGGTGGAGGACCCGAGACAGCTTGTGGTCGGATCTGTGCTTCAGCAGGGGTAATTGCCGTCGGGATTCGGTGTCATGCTGCCGATCCCGATGAGCATCTCTTTGATGTGTGCCGTCGTAGGCGGTGGCAGCGCGACCAGGAAGCCACGAATCCCATGAGCTGCCCGAGTCCGCTTCGGGGCCATCGGTTTCCGGGGCCGGCGGCTCGGGCAGCCGATCCCGCGAGTTCGGCAGTGGCTCGGATTCCGGCAAGGTTGCTGCTCCCCCTCGATTCAGCAGGCCCACAAGGGCCGACCACTCATTCCAACATCATTCAGTGGAGTCGCCGACGACCGTAACCCGTTGCGGGACAAAAGGTCGGAACACATGGAACCCGGGACGCGGGCCCGGATCCCCCGGCGGAGTGCAGGAACGGGAGGCCGGAACGCCGTGGAGATCGGGACGACATACCCCCAACAAGCGACAACCCCGGCGGATACAGCCCGCCGGGGTTGTCGCTTGTTGGGGGTTCCGGTAGTAATCGCCGAAAAAACAACGGATATGCGTATCGTCATGGGCGATAGGCTGAAGCACCGTCGAAAGGTGAGTTGATCATGTCCGGTGCTCACAGCCGTACCGAGAGGATCGCGCGCGGCCGATGATCGACGACGCCGCGAACCGTACCCGCCGTGACGTGAGCATGGCGGTAGCGGAGGAGTTGCGTGCGGTCGGCTTCGAGGACGCCGAAGAGATCGGTTGCGGCGGTTTCGGTGCGGTTTATCGCTGTCGGCAGGTGGGGTTGAATCGCACGGTTGCGGTGAAGGTCCTGACCGGGGAATTGGACGAGGAGAACCGGGCGCGGTTCGTGCGGGAGCAGCGGGCGATGGGCCGGCTGACCGGGCATCCCAATATCGCCACCGTGCTGGAGGCCGGTGTCACCAGCGGCGGGCGGCCCTATCTGGTCATGCCGTATTACCCCTCGGACCCGCTGGATGCGCGGATCCGGCGGCACGGTCCGCTTCCGGTGGATGACGTGCTGCGGATCGGGGCCGGGATCGCCGGGGCGCTCGAGAGCGCGCATCGGCTGGGCATCGTGCATCGCGATGTGAAGCCGGGCAATATTCTGTTCACCGATTACGGTGCGCCTGCCCTGACCGACTTCGGAATCGCGCGCATCCCAGGCGGGTTCGAAACGGCTGCCGACATTGTGACGGCATCGCCGGCGTTCACCGCGCCGGAGGTGCTCGAGGGCCACGCTCCGACTCCCGCCGCCGATGTCTACGGGCTCGGTGCCACCTTGTTCTGCGCGCTGACCGGGCATGCTGCCTACGAGCGGCGCAGCGGCGAGCAACTGGTGGCCCAGTTTGTGCGGATCAGCCGGGGGCCGGTGTCGGACCTGCGCGATAGCGGCTTCCCCGCCGAGGTGTGCACCGTCGTGGAATCGGCGATGCACCGCGATCCCGAGCAGCGGCCCTCCGCAGCGGAACTCGGCGAGGCCATCCGGCAGGTACAGCAACGCTGTGGCTACCCGGCTGGTGAGATGGCCCCGCGCAGCGACCCCGCCGCCGCCCGCGACCACGAGCCGCAGAACCGTCAGCCGGCCTCGTCGCAAACCGTAGGACGCGGCGGCAAAGTGCTGCCCGAGTTGACCAGCTTCGTCAACAGGCGTGCCGAGCTGACCGAGCTCAAGCACCTGCTGACCGTGTCGAGGCTGGTGACGCTGGCCGGGATGGGCGGCGTGGGCAAGACCCGGCTGGCGCTGCAGGCGGCCTCGGCTGTTCGACGCGATTTCGCCGATGGGGTGTGGGCGATCGATCTGGCCGACGTGCGTGATCCGACGCTGGTGGCTCCCATCGTCGCTGCCGCGCTGGGCGTGCGGGTCGATTCGGCCCGGCCGGTCCACGACACTCTGGTCGAGTTTCTGCGATCCCGT
>NZ_JBHZCS010000070.1:0-54539 GCF_042755705.1 Nocardia sp. NPDC059154 | reverse complement strand
CCTCAGCCTTCCAAGCTGATGGTGCGGGTTCGATTCCCGTCACCCGCTCTTTCGTAAAAGGGCCCCTGACCAGCGCAGGGGCCCTTTTCGTATCAAGGATTGATCGGGCCACTGTAGCCAAACCTGTAGCCAATGGCTCTCGATCCGTTTTCGCAGATCAGAAGCCAATTCGGTACCGCCGTACAGTAATTCGGGCGGGCCGATCGCTGATTCCGTTGCCCCCGTGGAGGCTCGACGATGACAACATCGAAACAACCGACAGCCCAGTCCCAGTGGGACGCACATCACAGCACCGCCGTGGCCGCGCTCCAGGCCGCCGTGCTTCACGAGACCGAACACGGACCGCTGGACTTCGGCGCTTTCCTCGCCTCGGCGCTCACCACCGTGGCCGCGAACGTCGGCGGTGTCGACCGCCTCACCGCGGGCCGCTCCGGCAGCTGGGAAGCCGACCACATCCGCAACCTCGCGGGCGGGGAGATGACAGACGCCCAGCGGCTCGCGCCCTACCGGACCGCGCCGGTTGTGGTGCCCCTTAATATCGCCGACCTCATCGACCAGTCCGGCTACTCCGAACCCTACGAGCCCGAACCGGCTGAGCGAGATCGGCTCGTGGCTGATCGCGCCGAGTCATGCGGGATGAGCCCAGGGGAGTTCCTGGCGAAAGCCCGGCACCCGCAGGTGTTCATGCGGTGGGTGCCGCTCATCGCCGAGGGTGCCACCTACGACGGCGAGTACGCGGCGCTCGAAGCCGAGTGGGCGCAGGCCGACGACGCCGATCGGGACGCCGCCGACACCAGATTCGACATCGCGACAGACGCACTCACCGCGAAGTGGGCACGCCGCTACGAGCGGTACGCCGAAACGTTCACCGCGGCCGTGACCGTCAAGGCAGCCGAGCTGGGACTCACCGTGCCCGTGACGGTGCCGACGGTGACCGACCCGGACCGGGCCTGGGAGGCGGCGGACAATCCGGACGTGTGGAGTGGCGACCAGATTGTCGGCATGCTGTGGGAGCACGCTCGCGAGACGACGCCGACTTGTCTATTGACCGAGGACGCTCCAACCGACGGTAAGCCGTAATGGCGCAACCCTCCGCGTCGCGTCAGCGCACAGGTGGGATACTGGGACGCGCGTCGTGCTGGGATCCTCAGGCCAGCGCGGCGCGCCCATGACGGGCAAGGATCGAGCCTAGGCCCGGATTCCGACCTTCCCAGCAAGCTCCCGAACCTCGGCGCGCATCGCTGCCGGGGGCGACGCCACGAGGGTGAGGATCATGTCCCGCGCGAAGCCGTTGTAGCGGATCGTCTCGGGCGCGGTGCGCTCGGCGGCGGTGAGCATCGCCAGTGCGCCAGCGTTCTCGCCGCGCTGGGCGTAGGCGCGCGCCACCTCGATCTGGTGCCGGCCGCGCCGAGGCACGGAAACGATCTGGTTCACGTCGATGGAGCGGGCCGCCTGCAGTGCCTCGCCCGCGCGGCGGAGCTCGACTCCGAGCGTCGTTGCGTGTGCGGCCATGACGGGCTGGCTGAAACTGGTCTGCACATGCCGATAGGTCGGGCCGAGCTGCTGTGCAACCTGATCGGCGGTCTCCCAGTGCGCCCACGCCTCGCCGTACCGGCCGCGCCGGGCGTAGACGTAGGCGATCTCGAATTCCAGCGCCCCAGCGACGCCATGCCAATCGTCGGGCGTTTCCTCGCGGCCGAGGTACGGGGACATCTGGTCGATGGCGTTGCGGGCCAGCCCGATTGCCTCCTCCCAACGCCCGCAGTCGCGCAGCGATTGAACCATGGCCCACGCGCTGCACGCGATCACGTACGGATCGTCGGCTTCATAGCCTTCGTTCATGGCACGGTCGGCGACCAGCCACACCAGTTCGGGCGCAGGCTGATAGGCGACATAGAAGTCGGCGAGCTGGTAGACCCCCGCCAGCGTGCGGCGCCCAGCGCGTCGGTCCTCGCCTGTGCGGGCGGCGGACTGTGCATCACGGATCAAGCCGGGCAGTAGCGCGCCCAACTGCGACCGGTGGTCTGGGCTGGAATGCCGGATGCGCCACGCCTTCCGGAGACGCTCGGCGAGATGGGCGTCGCTGACCGAGCGAGCGCCGGGCATGAGCCGGTAATCGGTCAGCGCGGCCTGGACTGCGGTCAGGGCATTGTGCCGCTCGCCGGAGAATGTGGCCACGGGCACCGCGTGATCGTCGCCGGTGAGCATCGCGAGGTCGTCGAGGCCCAGTGCGCGGGCGATGCGTAGCAGCATGTCGAGACTCGGCGTGCGCTGAATCTTGCCGTTCTCCAGGGCTTTCAGCCACTCGGGCGAGCGCCCTATCTGTGCGGCCAGTAGAGGGCGTGCCATGCCTGCCCGCTCGCGGTGCGACCGGATTCGCTGCCCGATCTTCAAGACGCCGTCTGGACTGTTCATGATGGTTCACCTCTCCACGCGGTTACCACTTTTTCAGCGTAGGGCATGGGGTACGTTCGTACCTGTTGTTCGCATCATTGCTGCATACGGTGGGTTTCGTGGCCAACGGCCACAGGTGGCCCCCGGCGGGATGCTTTGCAACCGTCCTCCCGTCGGCCGGCCACCTCCACTCGCGCAACGGGGTTCCGATGCTGACAATGCCGATCGGCCTGCTCATCGCTGCACTCATCGCGATAACTATTGGCGCCATGTGCCTTCCACGGAGGTGAGGACATGCCGAACATCCACGCTGTCAAGACCAACCACCAGTGGGTAGACGACTGGTGCGAACAGAACCGGATCGATGACATCGACCGGAGACGCGCCGAGGGGATCATGAAAATTCACGCCACATGCACACCGCCCTGCCCGAGAGTGCTTGCCGCGCGCCAGTATCTGGATCGGTATGGATATATCTGACGATTCGTGCCTGTTGTCTGACGGGTTGCTGACACGGAGCGCTGAACCGGGAAGGATCGGGGCGACGCTCCCAGCTGGAAGTATCGCGGCGTTTCAGTGCCGCGAGGGGAGGTCATTCCGAATCATGCGAACACGAAAGACACTGGGTATGAAGCATATTGCGCGAGCTGTGGTGTTAGGCGGAATCGCTGTGGCGGTCGTGGGCCTCGGGGCGGGCCCGGCGAACGCGGGCGAAACCGGGGTCACGCCCGTCGACGGGTAGTGCGGGGTCCAGTTAGCCGATACGAGCCCGCACTAGACCGGGAGGAGTGAGATATAGATGGTATTTCCGAGCTTCAGTCCCAACGAGATTCGCATCTGGCGCGGTCCGATCAACCGATTGACGGAGCGTGAGACTGATCCGGCGCCGCTGCTGGAGATCGATACGATCACCGACAAGGGTAGGACGCTCACTCGCGCCGTGAAGGTCAAGCACATCACTGTCGCCCGTGATCCGGCGCATGGAGGGGAGCGGCGGATCCTGGTTGAGTTCGACCACCACGAGGTGGAGCCACGCTCGTACGCGCCGGACGATGAGGTCACGGCGCATCGATTCATTGTGAACATCCCCTGACCTAGAAGCCAGTAGAGCGCCCCGGCCGAGGTAGGGCCGGGGCGTTCGTCTTCGTTGGTGAGTCGTTCTAGCTGAAAAACCCGGAGGAGGATTGTGACCGAGACACAGGGCCTGGACCGGACAAAGGCCCGCGAACTGTGCTGCAGGATCCAGGACATCGCCGAAGAACTCGGTGTGATTGCTGGACCGCCGGAGCATCCCGCAATCGTCGCGCTGGCGCAGGCGGCGAACGAGATCACCGCGAGCGCGCGACTGTCCGTTGGCGCGTGAGTGACCTCGACGCGACGCGCAAACGACAAATACACCCCAACCGGGAAACGGTTGGGGTGGTTCAGTTTCGGTGCTATGACCGTTCGTGCCGGTTTTCTGACGGGTTGCTGACATTGAGCGTCGCGCCGGGGAGGATCGGGGCGGCGCTCCCAGCTGGAAGCATCGCGGCGTGGCAGTGCCGCGAGGGGAGGTCATTCGAAATCATGCGACACGAAAGACACTGGGTATGAAGCATTGTGTACGGGCTGGCCTCTTGGCCGGCATCGCTGTGGTGGCCATGGGTGTGGGCGTGGGGCCGGCGAATGCTGGTGAGACGCCGACGATCATCGGCCGCAAGGCATGCGAGGACACGGCGAAGATGTATCGCGACATGGGGTATTCCGCGCGCTGCTACCTGATCCATGGCGATCGCTTCTATGTCCAGTTCGACAAGCCGCGCCCGGGCACCCGCCCGTCCACGGGTAGCGCCGGGTCGAGCTAAGCGGAGGGCAACATGATCAACGAACCCAGACACGGACGGCACGCGGAAATTCCCCCAGGCACGCTGACTGGGCCGGGTCCCGAGTTCCACCGTGCTGGACCGGAGCTCGTTTCGAGTAATCCGTTCGACCAGCCGCGGAACCGTCAGCCATTCAATGTTGATACGTCCGCGTTGACCGTCAACGGGCAGCCGGTCTCGCTGCCTCCACATGTTCAGCCTGTCTACGTCGTGCAGGTGCCTCGCGAGCAGATCGCGACAGCGGTATACCGCGGCGTCCTCTCCGCGTTCCTCGTCTTGTTTCTCATCGGCGTAGGCCTCGCGATCCTCATTGGCGTGGTTGTGGCTGCCAGCTCGTAACATCGAGGAGCACCGACTCCTCAGCCCTGAATGCAGCGAAGCGCCCCGACCGTAGCCGGGGCGCTTTGCTGTACTTCAGGTTTCAGATATCGCGACCGGTCCAGCTGTCGATGCCGTAGCCGCGGGTGGGGCTGCCGAACGCGTCGGCTGAGGAGCCGAGGATTCCGAAGTAGCGGGTGGTCGAGTTGATCGGCACAGCAGCGCCGGTGTCGTTCCATGTCGCGATCGCCGTTGTGCCGCCGTTGATGTACACCGAGTACAGGGTGCCCACAGCGGTGAATCGCACGCTGGTCGGCGAGGATATCGTCACGCCTGTCGAGCCGGGTGTGCCCCGATAGGTCGAGGAACCGGCCACGCCGGCGCGGGTGAGGATCCACAGCTTCGTCGATGACAGCAGCACCTCCGTCCACATCGTGCCCGCGGAGTTGCAGCGGGCCATGAGGCCGACGTAGAGGTTGGCGATGTCCGCATTCACGGTGGGCGTGATGAGGACCGCGCTCACGTCGACGTCGTCGGTGATCGGCTGCACCGTATGCCGGTTCGCCCAGAGGATCGTCTGGTTCATCGGGGCGTTCGGGGCTTGGGCTCGCCCGCTCGCGATCGAGAGTCCGGTGCCGGAGTTGCCGAGCGCGACGTAGTTCGCGCCGAGGCTGGAGGCGTCGGCGCGGTTGAAGTCGTCGGTGACGGTCGTCCCGGCGCGGCCGGCCACTACGAACATCATGTGGTGACCGCCTTGAAGCTCACCTGCAGGCCGGTGCCTGCTGGGCTGTCGGGTGTGGTGATGTAGGGGATGATGCGGTCACCGGCCGCGACCGCCCATGGTCCGCCTGCGGTGACGGTCGTATCGGCGGCGTGGTTGGCCGCTGCGATCGTGGATGCGGCGGGCATGCCCGTGTTCGATCCGTTGCGGCGCAGCTCGACCACGAGGTTGCCGGTGCCTGCGGTCTCGCCGCGGATGGTGATCGCCTGGATCGAGATGTTGCGTTCGATGCGGACGCCTTCGGGGATCACGTTGCCCGCACCGGTCGCGCGGGGGCCGGAGTGCGATTTGATGGTGAAGTCGTAGACCTGCCCGGCTGCGGTCGGTGTGCGGGGATCGGAGAGGCGGGTGTCGTCGCCGCGGCATGCGGTCATCGAGGTGGCACCGAACGCGACGGCGAGGGTGCGGTCCGCGGTCAGGTCGCCGCCGCCGGAAAGTCCGGTGCCGGTGGCGATCTGGCGAGAGGTACCGACAGCGCCGATCGCCGTGCGGGCAGCGGGGCCGTCCACAGCCTTGACCACTGCGCGCCCGACGGCGGATGAGTCGGCGATGTCGGTGGCCGGGTGCGTGTGCGTGTCGGGCGGGAAGGTCGACGGCTTGCCCGTGATGTCGCCCCAGGCCGACGATCCGGCCGGGCCGGTATCGCCCTTCGGGCCGGCCGGCCCCTGGATCCCCTGGTCGCCTTTCGGGCCGGTGCCGCCGACCGCGCCGGGCACACCTTGCACGCCCTGCTCGCCGACGGGTCCCTGAACCCCTTGGGGGCCTTGGATTCCCTGCACTCCCTGCGGGCCTTCGATGGGAGTGCCGGCCGCTTCCGCTGGCCATGCGCCCGCCGCGCGACGGTACAGCTTGCCGGCCGCGAGCCAGACCGCGCCGTCGGGAGCCGACGCGGGCAGCTCGGCGTAGGTGGAGACCTGGCCGTCGAGTTGCAGGCCGTCGCCGGGGTCACCCTTCGGTCCGGTCAGGCCGACGTCACCGGTGTCGCCCTTCGGGCCGGGGACGGTGGACGCGGGCCCGGTGTCGCCTTGCGGTCCGGCCGGGCCCGCGGGCCCGGCGGGCCCGGGCGTGGACAGGATGATTCCGCCGGGCCGCGCTGCGGTTTCGATGGTCGTGCCGTTCGGAGATGAGCCGCGCAGGATCATTCGCCTTGCCTCGCAATCCGGCCCAGGGCCAACGGTCGCCCGCCAGCGGTCTCTCCTTGCGGGAGAAACACCAGCTGCCAAATGGTTCCGGCGTCGATCAGGTCAGAGGCGGTCGACTCGACTTTCAGGCTGGCCTGCGAGCCGGTGATCGTGAATGTCCACAGCGTCTTCGTAGGCACGGTGTCGAGCTCGAAGAACAGCGAGCCGGCTGGAAAGTTGATCGGCTGCCGGTTGGCGTCGAGGTGCTCGAAGTAGCATTCGAAGTCGCGGCCGCCAGTGAGCCACACGGTGTCGGATGGCAGCTTGTCGCCGATGTTTGCCATGTGCGTCCCTCCCTTCGGGGCGGGGTCGATGGGAATGCGTGAAAACTGCTGTGCACGTGGCGGTCACACGCGTGTGAGCAGCCGGACGTCATTCCAGGAGTGGGAGTTGCTTCCGCTTCGCCGCGAAACCCGCAGGCCGCCCCACGAATTCGAGGTAGTGACCTTGTTGTTCACATCGGCCATGAGGACGATCTGGCCGTTCACTTCAATCCACGCCGCCTGATTCGTGCAGGCGAACGCGGCCTTCGCACCGTTAGGGACGGTGACTTCAGAGGTTGACATGTAGTCCGTGAACGTCGGGGTCGCGAGTCCGCCGGTGAAGCGTGAGAGGTAGATCGTGCCGGAGAAGAAGTTCGCCGAGAGTCCCTCGCTGCCATCCGGTGTCGCGCGCAGGATCAGGCTCGCGTCCGCTCCGCCGCTGGGCCCGAGGTTGCCGCCGACGATCGCCTCGACGCGCTGGATCCCGGACGTCACGCCGGTATCGCGGAGCAGTCCGTTGCTGGAGTCCGAGCCGCCGGTGACCGACCAGCTGTTGCCGACGATGGACGCGTTGCTGCCCTGCTGCGTCCACCCGTTGCCGGGCGCGCCGTCGGGGCGGTTGAAGTCGTCGTAGTAGACGCTGGACCATGGTGCGACGCTTTGGAAGTCGGACTGTTGATCGAACAGCACGAAATTCTTCATCTCCGACCAGGCCGTGCACTGGTTCAGGAAGTTCATCGCCCGCTTACCCGGTCCCGAAGCGTAGGCGGTTGGCAGCCATTGCTGCAGGAGGGGGGTGCCATTGATGTACGCGCGCACGAGGCGGTCGCGGTCCACCAGAATCGTCATCCGGCACCATGTCCGGTTCATCAGTCCCGATAGCTCGCCGGTCTCGGCCAGGGTCTCGATGGTGTTGAGGTCGTGGTACACCATCACTTTCAGCGTGTTCCCGAGTTGTCCGACGTTGCGGTGAATCGCGATCATCGGCCTGTTCGCCAGGTCGGTAAACGCGACGGATGTCCACGTCGGCGAGATGCACGCTGCCCAGAACTGCTGCTGGACGAGCACAGCGCCGTCACAGTTCAAATCGAATTCACAGCCCCAGTTCTGGGTGAACGGCTGCATTTCGTAGCTCACGCCGCCGAGCTGCATGATCGTTTCGAAGGCGTCCTGGATTTTCAGGACGTTGCCCTCGAGCCACACCGTACGGCCGGTGTTCGTGCGCTTCCACGGTGGCTGGATCGGGTTCTCATTCGGGCGCGAGTGCAGGGCATCCAGGTCGCGCCAGCCCGCCCACGCCCGATTTGTGCGGCGCAGCAGGAAGCTCACGCGCTGCTCTCGGGGGACTCATCGACGGCACCGGAGATCGTCCCGCCGGACTTCGCCAGCCGGGCACGCAGCTGCAACAGCACCGCCCGGTTGCCACGCAACCCCACGGGGTCATCGGCGGAGACCAGCGGACGCAGCGCGTCGGGATCGGTGTTGAATCGCGAGATCGCCGCGTCCACAACGGGTATCGCCTGCTCGGCCGGAGTCATGTCGAACAGCCCGTCCAGCTGGGTGACGCCGAATGCCGCTGCCCACAGGGCTTCTCGGTTCGGCTGGATGAATACTGTTGCGGCGTAGGTTTCGCCATCGGCGAGCACCTCGAATGACTTCACGCGCTGCCCCTTTCAGGCATCGATGTAGACCCCGGCCACGCATATCTGCAGGACGGTCGGCGGAACCGTGCCCGTGATCGAGGTGATGTAGGGAAAGAACCGTTCTTCGTCGAGGACGTTGACGGTGAGGGCCGAGAAATTTCGCCGCGTGACATTCGGGTCGATTACTCCGGTGTGCGCGACGGTGTAGGCCGTGTTCATGTCGTTCCACTTGCGGGTTTCCACGGTGAGGCCGCCGTGCTGCTCCAGGAAAGCGATGTGCACGTCGGTCATGATCGCGAGTCGCCCAGCGCGCACGTTCAGCATCGGCCCCACGAGAAGCTCGTTGGCGCCCAGCAGCACTTCGGCCGACGCCGCCACGAATTCCAGGCTCCATTCGGTCGCTAGCGCGTAGGCGATATCAGCTTTCTCGACGGCGTTGGCGGCGTCATTCGCCGCGGCCTGTGCTTGGGTCAACGCAACATCGGCAGCACCCTTCGCCAGCACAATCGGTTCCCGCACTTGGGAACCCACAGCGTTCTGGGCGCGGGTGTAGGCGGCGATGGTGCCTGCGGCCAGCTGCTGCTGGGTGGTCTCCTTGTTGAGGTCGGATCCGTATTTGCCGCCCACCACGAACGCGCCGTCGGGTGCGGGTATGCCGGGAGTGGTCACGCCTAGACCTCCTCGCGCAGCCGTTCGGGAATCTCAGGCGCCGGCGGGGCGGTCGTGCCGAGGCGGTAGGCAATGGCGGACTCGGCGATATGGCGGGCCTGTACGCGGATGAACCGGACAGCTTCACGGAACAGGCTCTTGGAGCGCTCCAGCTCGGCCTCCAGGTGCCCCACACGGTTGGTGAGATCGGCGATCTGCCGACCCTGCACCTCGACCCGGTGAGCGCGGCGGCGGTCGAGGTAGGTGAAGATCGCGCCCAGGATGGCTACGGCGCCGGTGCACGCCGCGGTGATCAGTTCGGGGCTCACAGGCCACCGCCTCGCCAGCGCATCTGCTCGAGCTGCTTCGCCCGCTTGATGGCCGCGGCCATGCCCGCGGGGTCGGCGGTGATGTTGAAGGTCTGCCCGGTGAGTGCCTGGTCCGCGTCGGCAGGCCGGCCATTGTCGCGCGGCTCGGCCGCCAGCCACGGCACCCACATGGCGAGCGCCAGGTTGACCGCGGGCACGGACATGATTCGGGTGATCGCGGCCGAGATCGCCAGCGCGGTACCGATACCCGCCGCCGTGGTCGGCAGCCCGGACGAGGCGACGATGAACGGCATCGCGGCGGCCAGGCCGACGATGAGCTGAAAGGTGGTGCGCGCCAGGGTCCGCCACGGGTAGCGGACCTGGCTCGCGTTCTCGGGGGCGCTGTGCTGTCCCATCACTTGCCGCCCTGGGTGGTGAATCCCGCGATGCCGAGGTGCTCGCCGATGGCGGCCAGCGCGTTCACGACGGTCCGCCCGCCGAGCTGGGGCCAGCCGCCCCACTGGTGATCCGGGCCGCCCACCTGGTCGCGGATTTCCGCCACCGCGTCCACAAGGGTTTTGCCGCCCAGCTGGTCCCACCCGTTCAGGTCGGGGCCGCGCAGCTGCTTCTGGACGTCCTGTGCCTCACTCATTGGGGTCTCGCTTTCCGCGCTGAACAGCGCATCGAGTTGTGCGGCAGTGCCGCGGAATGCCCACGCATCGATCTGCAGACCGGCGACGCGGGCGCGTTGGGTGAACTGGAGAACGGCGGGGGTGTTGCCGCCGTAGGGGTTCCATCCCGGAGCGGTGTCGCCGGGATAGAGAGCCGAGGCGTAGCCGGGCTGGTCGTCGCCGTAGCTCGAGGCCATCAGCGGCGGGAGGCCGGACAGGTTCGGGCTGCTGATGTAGTCGCGCCAGTACCAGCGCGGCAGGTAGACCACCGCGACGCGGTAGCCGCGCCGGATGAACTCGGCGTGCACGGCACGCAGCACCGTGACGTCTCCGGATCGGTCCTCGTGGTCGAGCATCACGTGCACGGCGCGATCCGGCTCAGCGCGCACGTAGTTGTCCACCTGCGCTTCGGCCGAGGCATTCTCGCGGACATAGTGATAGGCCATGAACCGCAGGCCAGCCCGTCGTGCGCCCGCCTTCTGGGCGGCGTAGGCCGGGCTGGTGTAGTCCGCGCCCTCGGTGGCCTTCGCGATCACGGCCGAGAATCCCTCGCGCGCCACCTGATCCAGGTCGATACCGGCCTGCCAGCCGGAAATGTCGATGCCCCACAACGTCATCGCGCACCGCCGGGGCCGAGCAGCTGCACCAGGTTGTCGCGCCAGATCTCGGCGTCGCCGTGGCCGCCGGCGGTCGGTGCGGCGGCGTAGCCCTTCGGTGCGATCAGGCTCGCCAGCATGCCGACCGACAGCCAGTAATGCTCGATACCACCGAAATTGGCTGGGTCTGCGATGTAGACCGCGCGGGTGTGATCGTCGTAACCCACGGCCGCGATGTAGTGGTAGATCGTCTGATTCGACGGGTAGCCCGGGGGCTGATTGCCAGGCGGCGCAACGATATTCACCACCACGCCGTTGCCGCCATCAATCGAACCCACGATGTCATCCCAGAGCCGATCAACCTGCGCCGCCGAGGGCGGATCGTTCGGAATTTCCACGGTCACGTAGGGCTGGCCGGTGCGCCGGGCGAGTACCGCGGTCACCTGGCCGATCCAGTCGGTTCCGTCGGTGTCGGTGCCGAGCTCGTCGGCCAGCTCCTGTTCGGGCACGTCGATGCCGCGCACGGTCAGGACGATCTGGGTCGAGCCCGGAGCACACCAGTAGCCGGTCTCCTGGGTCGAATACTGGTGCTGCAGAACATGTTCAGACATGGCGTCAGCTCTCCTTTCTGGGGAAGCGCTTCAGGATTCCGTTGCGCGCCTTGCCGTGACGCTCGGCATAGACCACGCGCGCGGCCTCGACCGGGTCGTCGTCGAGGCCGCGCAGGTACGCGCAGACCTCGGTCACCGAGTGGGCGGCGGGGTCGAACCGCGGCGGGGTGTCGATGGCGTCGACCTCGGACGCGCGTGGCCGTGGTTCCTCGGGTTCGTTGATCCGGTAGCCGAGAAACCGCAGCCGCTCGACCTGAGCCTCACGCTCACGCATCGTCATCTGGGCAGGGTCCTGAATCATGATCGGATCGGCCTCGGGGGTGTCGAGCGGAACCCATTGCGCTGCACCGTTGAGCGGGGTCTGCTCGCCGCGGTAGGGGCGCACGTACTTCTTGGTCGCCGCGGTCGGGTCGATGGGTGGGCAGCCGACCTCGGTGAGGTGCCGCGAGATCGCGCGCGCGATCGGTTCGACCAGGATCATCGGCTGCCCGCCGCCGATCGGGATCGCCTGCAGCGCAGGCAAGAACCGCTCTTCCGGGTCGTCGGGGTCGATGTCCTCGAGCCGCCAGATCTTGCTCACAGCATGCCCAGCTCTCGCGCGAGTGCTGCGACTTCTTTGATCATTTCCAGGCCTTTCACGATGGGGTCTTCTTCTTCGCGGTGGCCGACCACGAGGGCGAACAGGGGTGTGCTGTTGCGGTCCCACGAGATCGTGATCTCGGTGATCCGGTCGACGTAGATGACGCCGGCCTGGCCGTGGTCCTTGGTTGTGGTCCCGATGCGGGTGCCCAAGTACGCGTTGCCGTGACCGTTCTGGCCGATCCGCAGACCCTCGTATCCGTCGACCACCGTGATCTGGTGGGTCGTCTGCTCCCTCGTCCGCCACCAGCCGGCCCTCAGCGCGAGCAGGGCCGACAGGGTATAGCCGCGATCTGCGCCGTCACAGAGGGTTTCGTGCAGGTGGCTCCAGCCCGCCCGTGCAGCACGGTCGCGGTCGTGGTGCTTCATGTACGCGAACAGCGTGTCGGTGTAGAGCGGCTTGAGGATGGCGTCGACCGCGCCGCCGATCGGCGGGATGAACAGCGCGGCCGCGACCAAGTCCCCGGCCATGTTCACCGCAGCGGATATGGCCTCGTTCACGCCGTAAGCGGAGTGGCCGCCCGCGACGAATCCGACGTCGGTGGCCCCCCGCCATTTGAACTTGGACGACTTGATGCCGGTGCGGTCGCCGTCGCGCAAGACGATGCCGGGCGCGCGCGAGATGGTGCCCTTGTAGCCGGGCTGGCTGTACTCGGGCGGGAACGTCGGGTCGAGAATCGTTTCCTCGCCGGCGTTGAACCCGTCCGAGTTGATGATCGTGCGGGCCCGGTCGAGGCCGTTGAAAACGTCTCCGCCGAACGATGTTTCGATATCCCAGTTCGACGAATCGACCAGGTCCCAGACCAGCGTGCCGGGCCGCAGGTTCGCGCCGGGCCAGGGCGGCGGGTCGCCCTCGAGATAGCGCCGCGGCAGCCACGTGATCTGTGCGTCAGCCGCAACCGACTTCTGCACGTCGTACATGTATTTGAAGCGCGAGTGGATGATCGCGTTCTGGCTGGTGTCCTCGCCGATGGCGGTCGGCGCGACGACCTGCTGCCAGTTCGACTGGTCCAGGTCCAGCCAGCCCGCCCCGTTCATAGGGTCGGCCGGCAGCTCCCAGGGCAGCCCGGCCTGGAGGCGGAACAGGTTGACGAACAGGGTCAGCTTGAGGGCCCAGATCGCGGGCCCGAACAGGATCCAGGTGCGCGGGAACTGGACCTCTGGCGGTAAGAATTCAGGTCTTTGCCTGCCCCCCTACCCGAAGGCAGGGGGGCAGGCAAAGGGGTTGCAGTACACCAGGATGTGCTTGAGGTGCTCAAAATCGTGTTTGAACGTTGCACGCACGACACGCTGGCCGTCGTCGTCCTTGTCGAGCTCGACCTCATCGAGGAACCCGCTCCAGCGGGTTCCCAGGTGGTCGACGGTGATGTGGACGTTGGCGGTCGGCCGGTTCTTGTGATCGGTGAGCCACCGTGCGAGGTAATAGGTCGCCGGGAGTTCGATTGTGCCGATACCGGTCTCGTTCTCCAGCAGCTGGAACTTCGCCGAGATCTCACGCCAGACGTCGCCGCGGTAGTTCCAGTCCCCATCCCACAGCCGGATGGTCGGGCGGGTGACGCGGCGCTCGTCCTCGCGTTCGAGCCGCTCGCGGATCTTCGCGAACTCGGCATCGAAATCGATCGTTGTGGTGGTTGCTGTCATTCGAGCCCCCAGGGTCGTGGCCATTCGAGTGGGCAGCGCAGCCGGATGCCGGCGCCGATGGGCGCGCCGGTGACAGAGACGGGGATCTGCGTCTTCTTCAGGCCGCCCGGGAACGGGTACATGAACTTCTTGCCCGCCATCCGCAGGTAGACCTGGGTATCGAGGGAGCTGTTGACCTGGCCGTTGCGGGCCATCTTGTCCGTGTCGATCCACAGGTGTTCGCCCGCGATGAGCGGCGGCATGACGATCTTGTGAAGCGCGTCCTCTTCGGCGCGTTCGTGTTCGTCGCTGCCCCAGGAGTAATCGGGGATCGTCCAGACGATTCCGGCTTCGCCCTGGACATCCCACTGCGGCCAGCTCGGATAGTCCTCGGGCAGCGGGTTCCACGCGGTGACGTAGCCGGTTTCGACACTGCCATCGGTGGTGTCGGTTTCGGTGATGAACTTGGTTTCGAAATCCTTCTCCACCCACCGCGGGTACGGCCCGACCAGCGGCAGCAACGCCAGCGCGTAGCCCTCGCTGTTCGGGTCGTTGATCGCCTTGATCTTCGGCTTCGCACCCAACCGCACGGTGAGGCTGCGCCGCGAGCCGCCGACCGTGACCCAGATCTTGCTGTCGCGGCGCACCGACCACATCTTGCGGAACTCGGAATCGGCTTCACGCCAGGGCATTTCGGGTGTGCCGATGATGTGGAACGCGAGGATGAAATCGTATTTGTCCTCGCGGTATCCACCGAAGTCGGCGCCGATGCTGAACGCGGTGGCGTTGTAGATCGCGGTGAACGGTGCCTCGTACATGCCGTCGAAGTCGGTGCCCGAGTCCTCGTCGGCCAGGGCGACGCCCTGTTCCCACTGTCCGGGCCCGGCCACCGTGATCCACCGCTTGTTGCAGCCCTCGATCTCGATGAGCGTGTCCTCTGGCGGATTCACCGCGTTGTCAGCCGTTTCGCGCGCTGCTGCTGGTCGAGCTGCATCATCTTCCACTCCCGTCGGAATTCGCCGGCACTCATGCCGGTGTGGAGCTGCTGGATGGTCACGGAGTTGTCGACGTTGCCCGCGGGACCGCCGACCTGGCTGGCGGCGAAGTTGCGGGCCGCGGCGACCTGGTCGCCGGTGAGCACCCATTCCTGCTGGCCGGACAGGTTCAGCGCGGCGACACCGTGCGGCAGGGGCCCGCCCTGGTCGCGCAGCACCGTCGGGACGGTGAACGTCTTGAGCAGCTGCGCCATCCAGTCCGGTGTGCCGGGCGTGACCGGGCCCTGCTTGGCGATGTCGTCCTGGCTGATCGTGGGCTTCGAGAACTGCTGCTGCGCCTGGCTTTCCGCCTGCTTGGACTGCACAGCGTCGTAGTACTTCTTGCCCTGGGTGATGGACGCGCCGACCGCGCCACCGATGTCGCCTTCGAGGCCGATCACGGTGAGGAAGTCCGAGAGCTGCCCGGTCACACCGGCCTTGACGACGTCACCGATCAGGCCGACAACGCTGGAGCTGTCCGACGACCCGCTCGTCGCCTCGCTCTGTTTCTTCTGCTCGGCGACGATCGCGTTGCGGGCCTTGTAGACCGACCGATCCGCGGCCGCCCGTTCAGCGTCGGTCGACTCGGGATCGTTGTAGACGTCTTCCCGGTCGGCCTCTGCGTTGTCGAGCGCGTCCTGCAGATCGGCCAGGGTGATCTGGTCATCGGTCATCGACCCCGTCAGATCAGGTGCCGGCGTGACATCCTGGCTGCTCTTGGCCTCGTCACGCTTCTTCTCCAGCTCCTTGACCCGCAGCTGCGCCTGCTCGACACGGACTTGGGCGGCGTCCTTCTCGGACTGCTTGGCCTTGGGGTCGGCGAGCTCCTTGTCGCGGGCCTCGATCGCCTGCGTCACAGCGATGTTCGCTGACCGCAGATCCAGATCGTCGCTCTCGCCCCAGGTCTGCTCCTTCTTGCTGTTGCGGCTCTTCCGCTTCTTCTTGCCCGACCCGGGCGGATTGAACTCCGACTCGGGCAAGTAGTAGCGACTCCCGAACTGGGCGTCGGACACATCGGTCGCCCCGACACCGACGCGCACACCATTGGCGCCGGACTCCAGCGGCGTGCCCGCGAGCTTGCCGACCATGTGCGAGTACTGGCCACCGCCGCCGTTGTAGACAGCGATCGTCAGGCCGCGCCCGGTCGGGTCGGCGCCGTCGAGGAATCCCATCGAGGTGAAATTGCTTTCGGTGGTGAACCAACGCGTGTACGGGTCCAACCCCTTCACCAGCGCATAGGCCGCGGAGATGAGCGCAGAGCAGTCCCAGGACGGACTGCCCACGCCCGCATACTGATACGGCTTACCGGACTCGCCTTGCAGGAAGCTCAGCGCGCGAGACACGGCGATACCGCCGTCAGCCATCGGGGTCAGCTGAAACCCGAACATGCCCGCGACCGACCCGAGAATCGCGGTCGATCGCTCCCGCTTCCCCGCCGCGAGGGGGATGAAAGCCTCACCGCCCGTTTCGGGTTCGGCCCACTGGTACAGGCGGGCCTGCGGCGATTGGATCGTCGCCTGTCCCGGGAGCGGACCGTCGATGCCGCCCTCCGCACGCGGAAGCACCATCGGCGCGCGCCAGCTGCCGTCGGCGGTGGCCTTCTTGTACTCCTCCTCGTAGTTGATCGTGACCTTCTGGGTCTTGTCCGGAAGGTTCTTGCTGATCAACTCGTCGAGCTTGGAGATCACGGCCTGCAGGTCCGGGGCGGTGACCTTCACGATGCCGGGCTTGCCGTTGACCTCCTCGATCTTGGCGCCGGTGGCCTCGAGCTCCTGGCGCGCCTGGGTTGTCAGGGCGTCGACAGGGATGGTGATGCCGTCGGCGTTGGTGCGCAGCAGGCTTTCGATGACGATGAGCTGCTGCTCGACGGAGTCGGCGCCCTTGAGGTTGGCCAGGATCTCGATATCGGTGGGCAGGTAACCGAGCTGCGTCGCCATCTGCCGGACCTGCTCGGCGGTGAGACCGCTGGCTGCGGCGAGCTGGACGAACTGCTGCTCGTTTTGTGCGAACACCTGGCCCATCGGCACGCCGGCCTCGGCCGCGGTGATCGACGAGTCCTTGATCTTGGTGAGGGCCTGATAGAGCTTGTCGCCGTTGCTGGTTGCCGTGTTGACCGAGCCGTCCTGGCGGACCAGCTCCTCACCGAATCCGGCGGTCTTGTCCCACACCTCGGTGGTGGCGGCCGCGGTGTCGCGGACGGTCTGGTTGTACTTGGCCAGCGCATCCTGCGCGGAAACGGGCTTGCCGGACAGCAGGTCCAGCGCGGTCTTCATCGCGTTGATCCGGTCACCAGCCGAGGCTGATGTGTCCGACAGTGTCTTGATCGCCTGGGTCAGTGTCGCGAAGCCGGGCGTGGTGTCCTTGGCTGTCTCCTGGATCGCGACGATCTTGTCGCGCAGCTCCTTGAACTGGGACTGCGCGAAGCGGCCATCCTGGCCGAAGCCCTGGAGTTTCGCGGAGAGATCATTGAATTTGCTGGTGTCCGAAAGCGTTTCGGCCAGCTGCTCATCGGACATCTTGAGGTCGTCGATGATCTTCTTGGCGCCCTGCCACCGGTCGGCGTACCAGTTCTTGTCGTACGCGTCGCCGAGCTTGAAGGTCAAGGCCCCCTTGGCCTTCTCGAAGAATCCGGCCCGGTTGCTGCCCGCGTCATCCAGCGACTTCTTCATGATGCCGAGCTGGCTGACCACGTTGGAGATCGCCTTGTCGTCGAACACGCCGCCGTTGAGCGAGAAGATCTCGGACAGTTCGCTGCGCGCAGTGCCGATCTCACGCAGGGTCTGGCGCATCGCGTTGGCGTGGTCTTCGGCCCGCTTGAACTCCGAATACAGCTGATAGATGGCAGCCGCGGCCACGGCGATGCCTACGACCCACGGGCCACCCAGCATGCTCACGACCCCACCGACGGCCGACCGCATGCCGCTCAGTCCCGCCGCGACGGTGCCCTGCGTGCGGGCGAAGTGCGTCGCGCCTGCAGCGGCGTTCCGGTACGCCTCACCCATCTGGCCGAGAGCGGGCACTCGCGCCTGAACGGTCGCCATGGCCGCACCGAACTGGGACAGCGTGACCCCGCTGGCGGCGGCGAGGCTGCGCTGTACGGCCATCTGCTCGCCGAACCGGGCGAACGCTGTGGTCGTCGCTGTCACACCGCTTGAGATCGCTGTGCCGATCGAGGTCGCCTTGAACAGCACCAGCGCTGCTATCGCCGCGTGCACCGGACCGGGCAGATCCAGGAATGCCTGCGCCACGGGCGCAACCGCGCGGCCGATTCCGATGAGCGCGTTCGCGCCGTCGTGCAGGCCGTCGACCAGCCGCGGTGTCTGGTCGGTGACGAAGTCGGCGACGTTCTTGGTGAACTGTTCCAGGGGCCCCTTGACCAGGTCGTAGACCTCGAGGGCGAGGCCTTCGGTGGCGTTCTGCACCATCTCCATCGCGCCGGGCAGGCCCTGCATTTTCGCGGCGGCCACATCGGCCGCCGCGCCTTGGCGCGACATAGCGGTGTACATGCTGTCCCAGCCGGGCACGCCCTTTTCGGCGGCGATGCCGGCCAAACGCATTGCGTCGCTGCCGAACAAGGTCGCTGTCGCGGCCTGATACATCTCGGGTGTCATGCGCTGCGAGGCGCCTTGGAGCTGCTCGAACAACGAGCGCAAACCGATGAACTTGCCCTGGCTGTCGTAGACGGTCAGCCCGAGTTCCTTCATCGCGGCCTGTGCGGGCTTGCCCTGGTCGGTCAGCGCGAGCAGCGCCGACTTGAGCAGGGTGCCAGCGTCAGAGCCTTTGATGCCGGAGTTGGCGAACATGCCCAGCGCGGTGGCGGTGTCCTCGACCGACAGGCCGAACTGGTGCGCGACCGCGCCCGCGGCCTGCAATCCGTATGCGACGTCGGTGATCTCAGCGCTCGACGCATTCGATGTGTTGGCGAGCACATCGGCGACGCGGGTTGCGTCGGTCGCGGACAGGCCGAAGGCCTGCAGCGCAGAGGACTGGATCGTCGCGGCCTGGGCGGCGTCGATCTGCGCGGCGGCGGCCAGCTGCAGGGAGCCCTTCGCGGCTTCCATGGACTGCTCGACAGTGAAGCCGCCCTTGGCGAGTTCGGTCATGGCCGCGGCGGCATCGTTGGCGGAGGTGCCTGGCAGGGTGACGTCGTTGCCGAGCTGCTTGGCCTTTTCCGACACTGCGGCCATCTGTTCGGCCGTCGCGTTCGACACCGCCTTCATGGTGTTCAGCGACGTCGTGAACTCGTTGCCGACGCTGATCACCTTGCCGAACGCGGCCGCCACACCGCCCGCGAGGCCGAGGCCCAACACGCCGCCGATACCCGCGGCGACGCCGAGGGCGGGCTTCAGGTCACGCCGCATCCGGTTGGCGAAGTCCCGGGTGTCGGGGTTGATCAGGATGTCGATCCGACCACCAGCCATGGCTAGATCACCTCCCCTCGGCGCGCAGCGAGTAGCTGTGCGAGCTTGCTTTTCGGCGGTTCCGGGATCCGGTACGGCTGCTGGGCTTGCTGATAGCGTTCGACCAGCTCGGCGGTGATCACCGGGTCGCGTTGGGCGATCGGCGCGAGGATGGGCAGCGGCGGCGGTTTGATGCCGTGCTTGGCGCGTTGGGCCCGTTCGCGTTTGACCTCGGGGTCATCGGGATCGGTGGTGCCCGAGACGTAATCGAAGTTCAGCTCGAAATCCTGGCGGTCGACGAGCATGGCCAGGTTTTCCGAGTCCCGGGCCCGCTGGTCGTCCTGGGCTGCTGAATCGTCCAGCAGCGCAGCGACGTCGCGGTAGGGGAGCTCGGCAAGCGCGGCGCGCAGGTTCAGGCCGTACCAGCGGAGGACTCGGGCGAAGGCTGCGCCCCAGCGGTCGGGTCGATGTAGCCCGACAAGGGCAGGGGCGCCAGCAGTTCCCCCGAGTGCAGCTCGCTCAGGTTGATGATGCGGTTCAGGGCGGTCGTGGCGTGCGCCGGGGTGAGGCCGGCGATCTTGGCCCACAGGGCGGGGCCGTCGCTGGTGATCAGCGACAGCATCGCCTCGAACTCCATCTCGGCGACCAGCTGGTAGAACTGCACGGCCTCGTCGCCGGTGAAACTGCGGCGCACGTCGGCGTCGACGCCGAGCAGGGTGATCGGCGCGGGCGGCTGGTCGCCGGTGGCGAGCTCGGCCAGGACGTCGACACGGTCGATGGCGGCCGCCGCCGGCACAGCCGAGGGGGTCGGCTGTGCCGGGCGGCGCTGGGTGGCAGTCTTTTTCGCGGGAGTCTTCGCGGTCACTGGCTGCTACCTCAGGCGATCGTGACGGTGCCGGACGGGGTCAGGCTCGCGCCCGTGCTGCTGAGCACACCGATCTTGTTGACGGTGACGGTGTAGGGGCCGCCAGCGCTGCCGGTCACGGTGACGTTGCCGGCGCCGATCGAAGACAGCGCCTCCAGCGCGGTCTGCACCGCCGACGCCGCAGCGTTGTAGGCGATGCCAGCCGCGGTCTGCCCGTTGAAGGTCAGCGGGAAAGTACCGCCGGTCGGGCTGCCGCCGATGGTGACGGTGAACTTCGACTGCAGCGGGTTCCAGTTCGTGATCGGGATGAACGGCTCCAATGCCAGCAGCTCGAACTCGAAGCCGTCGATGTCCTCCTTGCCGAAGGTGCGCGGCGGCGGAGTGGTGAGGGTGACGCGCGGGGAGTAGAAACCGGCCGAGTCGCCCTCGTCGCGCACGTTCAGCATCGCCGCGAAGTCCTCGTCATCGCCTGAGTGCCATTCGAAAATGCCGGAGCCGGGCGGGGTTTCGACGATCGAGCCGCCCTGCAGCGCGGTGAGCACGGTCGCGGCGCTGTAGTCGACCGGGCGCAGCTTGATGCGCTCCTCGGTCGGGGCCTTGATCACCTTGTACGGGGCGCTGCGCCGGTTCCAGACCTTCTTCGGCGAGACGTCGCGGGTCGGGTTCAGCTCGAAACCGGCCTCGATACCGCCGTAGCACAGCCAGGGCACGGTGCCGGATACGGGATTGTCGACGAATGGGGCGTCCGGGCGGGCGGTGCCGGCGGGCGCGCGGTACACGTCGCCGTCGAGCCACACGTATGCCTTGTTCGGATCGGCGTGAGTGCTCACGATTCAACCTCCAGGGTGAGGGGTGCCCACGTCGAAATGCCGTGAGCGAGAAAGGAAAAGGGGGGTGTTCAGGCGCGGGCGGCGCGCATTTTCAGCTCGACGCGCACCGTGGCGCGGAACAGCGGCAGGTCGATACCGCGGGCGGTGTCGACGAACGTGATCGGCCCGTCGGTCCAGGTCGCCGTCCACGCGCTGTCACGGAACTGCTGCGGGCGGGCGCGGCCCAGCAGCTCGCCCGCCATTGCGGCGATGTCCCAGGCGACCTCTTCGGGATCGGTGGTGCCACCGAGGATTTCCAGCTTCGGCGCCCAAGCATCCACCTGGATCAGTGGGCGACGCAGGAACGGATCCGCTCCAACGTTGCCGGGCGCGCGCAGGGTGACAAACGGCGCGGTGATGGGGTCGGGCAGGTCGCGGGTCGTGATGTTGTCCGCGGCCACGAGCGCGGTCAGTGAGGGCTGCGCGATCAGGAAGGCCCGCACCGCGCCGGGCGCGAACGGGATCGGTGTCATCGCTTCGGCTTCCAGCCACGGTATTTGCCGCGGGCGCGGGCGGCGTCGGTCAGCGCGGCGTGTGCCGGTGCCACCGAGGTTCCGTATTCCTTGTAGATGGCGTCGGGGTCGTCGTCGACCACGTCGACCTCCGTGCCCGATACGTGCACGCTGATGCCGTCGCGGTAGGCACCGGTCAGTACCGGTGCGCTCGCACGCGCCTCGGCCGCGATCTCATGGGCGATCGCACGCCGCTTCGGCGTCGACAGCACGCGCGCCGCACTGCGGCACACGTCGTCGAAGATGGTCAGCCGAATCATGCTCGGCGCCGCGAGGTTTCAGGCTTGGTCGGCGGCTCGACAGCCTCGGCCTCGGCCGATGCCAGCGCAGGCGGAGCGTCGGGGGCCGTCGGGGCGGGCGATGCCTCGGGGGCAGGGGCGGTTTCGAGGTGCTTGCGGTGGGCCTTGGACTCGTCGGCTGCCCAGTGGGTGACGCCGTCGGCGTCGGTCCACGATGCGATCATGGTCGGTTCTCCTTCATGTCGGTCGAATGCCGCACCGCTGCGGCGATGTAGGCGGGGCGGCGGGATCCGAGCGCGGGGCGGCGGGCCCGCGGTGTGCCGTGCACGGTGACGGTGTCGCCGACCTGAACCAGGTCCGCCACCGACGTCGGCCCGTCGAATCGCCAGATGTCGCGGCGGCTGGTACCGCCGGGCAGGCCCGGGTCCAGGAGCAGCGTGAGACGCTGCGCGACATGACCGTCTTCGAACTCGTCGACCACGGTGGCGTCGACGATGCTGGCCTGCTGCAGCAGTCCACGCCAACGGATCTCGGTGGGCGGGCTGGGCTGGCGGTTACCGGTGGCAGGGTCGATGATCGGTGGTCCGGGGCGTAGCAGTGTCCAGCGTTCGGGAAGGCTCACGGTCGGCCGCCGATGCTGATGGTGAACGCGTCGCCGTCGGTGGGGGTGTCGAGCAGGTCGGCGAGTTCGGCGTCGGTCAGATACAGCAGGCTGCCGTAGTGGTCCTGCGCGTACTGGGTGCTGATCTCCGGGTACTCGGTGCGGGTGACATCGATGCCGCGGCGCACCGTGGCCAGGGCCCGCAGGACCATGTCCACGCCGATGCCGATCACGATGTCCGCATCGAGCGTTCCCGCGGCGATGCGGGAGTCGAGCCCGGACACCTTGGAACGCATGCGCGCGCTGGCCATTCGGACGAAACGCTCGACCTGGGCGATCTCCGGGTCGACGAATGTCTCACCGGAGATCGCCTGGACGTCGGTCAGCTCAAACAGCGGCGTTGCCATCGTTCCCGCTGTCAGCCTTGCGGGCGGCCAGGATCGCGGCCAGGACGTCGGGCTTCTTGGTCGCGGCGCCCAGGTCGATGTGCTTGCCGGCGGCGTACTCGCGCAGCTGCGGGAGCGTCCACGACTCGTCGGGTTCCTTGTCGGGAACCTGCTGCGCCGGTTCGGGATCCGGTTCGGCGGCCCACGCGTCCGGGTTGGTGATCAGGGCGGCCACCTCGTCGGGCACGACGTCGTCGGGACCGAACACGTGGGTGCCGTCGGGGGTGTGGACGTGCACGAAGGTCGCGAGACGGCGCGCCATCACAGCACCTTCACAATCATGGTCGCGTTCGCGTTGAGCAGCAGCGGCAGCGCGATGCCCGACGCCTTGGTCCAGCGAGCGACCGGGTCGTTGTCCATGTAGGAACCGACCACGATGCCGGGCGCCTCGGACGCGTCGATCCCGTAGTCGGGTTCGATCGCTTCCGCCGTAGTGCCCCACGCGGTTTCGCCGAGCTTGCTGTTGCCGCCGACATACAGGATCCGGTCGTCGGGGATGAGACGCTGCGTGTTGCCGTCAGCATCCTCGACCTGGGCGTCGAAAATCTCGAACGGCGGGTGACCGAACGAGGTGAACAGCGCGTTGACCTGATCACGGGTCACGATGCCGTTGGTCGAGCCGGGTGGCAGGCACGCGGCGCGGATCTTGTCCTGCCGCATGAGCGTCGACATGACGCGCTGGCTGGTGATCGCCCGGGCCGGGTTCGCCGAGTTGCTGACGCGGAAGGTCGAGAAAAACGATTCCTGGTCGATGACCGGGTCGGCCGCGCCGGCACCGGCCACGCTCCACAAGGCAGCCGCGGTGAGGGTGTGGCCGGGGAGCCGCAGGAAATCGGCCTCCAGGTCGAGCCCGTTCTCGGTCAGCGTCACCTTGCCGTTCACCAGCGCCGCGGCCTTGGCCATGATGACGCGGGTGCGGATCGCCTGCGCGAGCTCGACAGCATCGTTTTCGATGGTGTCGCGGATCGCGGTGTCGGCCTTGCGCAGTCGCAGCCGGTCGTATTCGCCCAGGCGCCGCTTCTCCGACATGGGCGGCAGTTCGCCGCTGATGCGGGCGATGCCCTTGCGGCCGCTGATGCGGGCCTCGGTGTCCCACGACCGGAACTGGCCGGCCTTGCGCAGACCGCGCTGGGTGATCTGCGCGCGGAACTCGACGTCGTCGACCATGGTGTCGGGCAGCAGGTCGTCGATGAGCGTCAGATCGTTGATCGGCTGGTCGGCCAGCGCCGCGCGGACGTAGCCGGTCAGCTCGGCCGGGGTGACGTAGTCGGAATTGAGCACGAGTGCCATCGGTTACGCCTCCTCTCAGAAGTAGGTGATCTGCTTGGCAGTCGCCTGCCCGGCAGCGTTGACGGTGTGGGGGCACTTGGCGGCCAGGACGCTGCCGTGCCAGAGCAGAGCGCCGGACACCTTGGTCGCGCCGGTCGGGACACGCACCGCGGTCAGCCAGTGACCGGCGATCGAGGCGGCCGATTCGTCGCCCACGCTGAACAGCCCGTACTTGCCGCTGCCGAGCTTCTTGAGGGCGTAGCCGGACTTCAGGTACCCGTTGGGGTAGTGGGTGCCGGCGGTGAAGGTGGTCAGGTCCAGGGTGATGGTGCGGGCCCGGTCGGTGCCCTCGGCCGAGGCCAGCCAGGACTGATCGTCCTGCCCGAAGGTCTCGGTAGTGATCTTGAGATCCATTGCGTCCCCTCCTTTTCTGGGGTCGTGGTTACTTGCGGGTCTTGCGCGCTTCGTAGGCCGCTCGACCGGAGGCCATGGACCCGGACACCTCGCCACCGCCGCCGCCTTGGCGGCGATCGGGCTTCGGGGTCTTCGTTTCCTTGGTCTCGGTCCCGTCGGTCTGCGCGGTGCCGCCGCCGATGAGCGCCTTGAGTTCCTCGGCGTCGGCGATCATTTCGTCGAGGGTGCTGCCCTTGAGCCGCTGCGCCAGCGCCAGCGACAGCCCGGTCTTCTCGGCGGCCTCGTAGCGGACCGCCTTCGCGGCGTCCTTCTCGAGTCCGGCGATCCGCTCCGATTGCTTCTCGGCGTCGGTCTTGTTGGCGTCCTCGATCGCCTTGAGCTTGTTCGCGAGATCCTGCTCGCGAGTGGAGCTCTCGCGGGCGGCCTTCTCGGCTGCGCGGCGCGCGGCACGCTCGGCCTTGAGTGCCTTCTCGCCGCTCTCGCCGAGGTCGCCCTCGTCGGTAACGCTGTCGGTCGAGGTGGTGCTCGATTCGACCGACGTCGCGCCAGTCGTTTCGTTGTCTTCGGATCCGCCACGGATCGTCCAGATCGGTGCGCCGTTGCGGCGCAGACCGATTGCGGTGCCGAAGATCGGGTGCACAGGCAGGTTGATACTCATCGGGTGGGGCTCCTCCATCGCGGAAGAATTCCGGCCGGCCTCGCGCCGGTCGGGACGAATACGCCCGTTACCGCCGGGCGTGGGCGTGTGGAATCCCGCTGCTAGCGGGAAGATTCGGCGGCGTCGCGGCCGGACTGCCAGCCGGTCAGCCACAGCCGCGCCAGCGTGGCGGCGCGAGGATTCACCTCGGCCGGGTCGCGCTGCTCGACGACGATGTCCCGCGCGGTCATTCCCGCGCGGGACGCGGCGGCGTACGGGTTCGCGGTGGGCGGCTCGCCGTTGTCGTAGGCGGTCCGGCCCGCGGCGTGCGCGGCGCGGTAGTCCTCGCTGCTCACTGCAGGTAATCCCTTCCGCGCGATTGGATCCGGGCCAGCTCTGTCGGGTCGAGTAGCTGGGCTTTCAGCTCGGCCGTGGTGGTGCGGCCATACTCATCCCACCATGCTCGCAGTTCCTCGCTCGCGTACTTGCGGGCGCGGTCCTCGGGCATCGACCACAGTTTCCGCGGGTCGATGCCCGCGCGCTCGCCGTGCTTGCTGAGCATGTAGCCGTTTGTGGCGTCCTCGGCGTTCAGCCAGGCTTGGTGTGCTTCGTCGCGGTGCCAT
Organism: Nocardia sp. NPDC059154; assembly: GCF_042755705.1. NCBI lineage: Bacteria > Bacillati > Actinomycetota > Actinomycetes > Mycobacteriales > Nocardiaceae > Nocardia > Nocardia sp. NPDC059154. The sequence continues at coordinate 29,095 of NZ_JBHZCS010000070.1, read as the reverse complement.
GCCCGGATCTGCTCGTCGAGTCCCTTGCCGTCGTAGCCCAGACCAGACAAGTACGACCGGGCGTTGCGGCGACGCTGCTCGGGCACAGCCACGCCATAGGCCTGCTCGATCGCGGTCTCGTCGTCGACACCCTTGCCGATCAGCTGCTCGTATTTGTCGTCCTGGGCACGAGCTTTCGCGTCCCGCTTGGCGGCGCGCCGGTCACGCTCGACCTGGGCGCGCTGGTCGCGCAGGTCGATCTCGGCGGCCAGGGCGTCGAACTCGTCGTCGATCTCTCCGGCCTCGGCCTTCGCGGTCAGCCGCGCCGACAGGTCCGCGGTCGAGCGGCCAGCGAACGGTGACACCTTGCGCGCCTTCGGCGCTGCCGGTTCGGCGGCCGCGGCCGGCGCTGCGGGTGCGGGCGACTCGGTGGGCGTGGCTTCTGCGCGATGCGGGCCTTGCGCGGCTCGTCTCTTGGTCGGGAATTCGTCGAGCAGGTAGCCGTTCTTGCGCAGCAGGTTCAGCGCGTCCTCATGGCTCTCGGCGATTTCGTAGATCGCTTCGGGCATGAGCCGCGGTGTTCTGCGCGAGTTGCGGCCGCGGGCCCGGAAGATCTTCCCGGCGATGCCGCGCCGGGTCGTTCCCTCGCTGGTGATCAGCAGCTGCTGCCCGTAGACGTTGGTGCGCTGCTGGCGGCCGCCGACCACGGTCACGCCGCGGTCAGCGTTGACCACCTGCGAGATATCGGCACCGTCGCGGATCGCCTGGGCGCCAGCGACACCGAACGTCTTGTCTTGCTCGGCCGCGGTCAGGCTCTCGAAGTATCGGTGCGGGTCGGTGCGGACGTCGTCGGCGACATCCTCGCGGCACGGGATATGCCGGCAGTTGCAGTTCGGATGGCGTTTGAACCCTGCCGACCAGCGGTAGAAGCGGCCCGCCAGGACGACGCAGCGAGAGCAGCTGGGCGGGACCAGCATTCGCCGGTACCCGATGTTGCGGCGGGACACGATGCCGAGCCCGGTCGCGGCCCGGCCGACGTCGGCGAGCTCGGTTTGCACGTAGGTGTGGACCAGTCGGCCAGCGGTCTGCCAGGCCATATAGGCCGACTCGCCCCGGGCGACGCGCTGCTGTGCATCGACCACGGCCTGATGCAGCAAGCCGTCGATGCCGCGGCCGTCGGACGTCACCCCGATCAGCCGGCCGGGGTTCGGGCGTGCCTCCTGCGTGGTGCCGATGCCTTGCTCGTCGAGCACGTCACCGACGTAGCCGTCCGCGTCCGCGGTGGCCGCGGCCTGCCCGGCGGCGACCAGGCGGACCAGGCGGTCGACGTTGCGGGCGAACCAGGCGTCGAAATCATTGGGCGGCAGGGTCCCCCACCGGGCGGCGACCTCGTCGAGGACATCGCTCGACACGGCGCGCTGGGCCCGGTCGAACTCAGTTGCCGCTTGCGGCGCTGCCAGCAGTGTTGCCATCGCCCCCTGCTCCGCCCCTGAGTCGGTCGGCGAATCGATCGAGGGCAGAGTCGGCGGACTCCTGCTCGAAGTAGTCGCGCTCGCGGGCCTTGCGCTCTTCGTCCCACCCCATCTCGTCCCACGACCCCTCGCGCGACAGCACCGGGTTGCCGCCGTTGAGCTTCTGGATCGCGTCGGCCTCTTCAGCCTTGGTCGGGGTCGCAGGGTCGCGCCACTGCACGGAAATCGGATCCCCGGGGGTCGGCCACTCGCCGGTGCGGAACCGTTCGTAGAGCGCCATCACCCAGGACAGACCCACGCCAACCTGAGTGTTGAAATCCTCCACGTTCGAGACAATCCGCGACTCGTCAGCGCGAATCGCGCCCTCTGCCGCCGGGTTGGCGGTGTTCTCGCCGAAGTACCGGAACGGCAGCCCGGTCACGGAACTGGCGAGCCCGGCGTACAGCTTCACCGTCTCATGGAAGTTACGCAGGTCTGTGGCGGAGAACTGGCCGACCGCAGCGTCTTTCGGTGACTTCTGGGTGGCCCAGATAGCGGTGTAGTACGCCTGCCACACAGGCAGTGGCTTGCCGTCCTTGTCGACGAAATCGCCCTTGCTCATGCCCAGCGCCCACCGCGGTGGTACGGCATGGGTCTCGACGCCGATGGCCATGTTGGTCAGGGTGCGCGCGCACGAATCGGTGATGCCCATCAGATCGGTCATCTCGGATGCGCCGTGCCACTTCCCGAGCCGTTGCCGATTCAGGAACATGACCATCGGCACGCGGCCGAGGTTGTGCTCATCGCGCCCGTCGTCGCTGCCGACGCTGTCGACCACCCAGCCGCCGCGACCGGCAACCACCTGAATCGTCTTGTCGGGCAACAGGAGGGTGCCGACACGTTCCCCGTTGTCCTCACGGAACTGGCGGAATCCGGCGGCCAGGCGCCGACGTCGCCGGTCGACCAGCACCGAAATCTGTTGCGCCGATTCGACGCTGATCAGCGGGCGGTTGGCGTCCTCATCGTTGGTACCCACCACGGCGAAGGCGCGCCCGAAGATCCGGGCTTCCTGTGTGAGCAGCGAGACCTGGGCGGCCAGGTTGTTCGCAGTGAACGCTTGCTGCATCTCAGGGTCGCGCATGTTGCGGCCTGGCCGGTAGATCGCCTTGATCTTCCCCCGCCGCGCGAGTTCCCGCACGTACATGCCCGGCCAGTTCGCGACCAGCTCGAAGATACGCAGTTCCTCGGGCACAGCCAGGCCGATGTGCTTGAGCCGCTGCGAGCCTTCGAAATAGGCGTCGAGCAGCTTGTCGCGGCGCGCGTCCTTGTGATGCTTGGCGTTGAGCTTGCCGATCATGTCGCGCTCATCGTCGGTGAGCTGCGTCCGAAGCTCGACCATCCGCGCTCACCTCCCTATTCAGCTGAAACAGAACATGCGGCTATCGACGTCTTCCCACCCGGCTTCCCGGGCGTCCGAGGCGGCCTCGTGCGCCAGGATCGAAGTGATTGCGGCGTCGATCTTCTGGTGGTCGGCAGGTTTGCCGAGCACGTATTTGTCACCGGGTTTGGCGACCCGGCGGCAGTTGGCGATATGGGCCGCGGCGATCGGGCAGCCGTCCTGCTGGATGCGCCCGGTCTTCAGATCGATCTCGAACCGGCGGATCGCGCCATACATCGGCGTAACCCGGTTCGTCGGCCACTCGACGACATGCTCGTCGCCGTACTCCAGGGCCCAATCACCGATCTCACTGCGCCAGTCGTACGGGTCGGCGTACATGCGTGCGACCGACCAGGTTCGGAAAACCTCGCTGATGGCCGCATGCACTTCGCCGCGCGGGATCCGCCCGCCCCAATCGTCGGGATTCCAGATCGTCGGCCGGCGGTCGGGCCCGTAGCGCGGGGTGAACTGCAGCCCGGCGCGGGTCTCGCCGCGCAGCGCGGTCCAGTCGTTGTTCTCGGATCCGTCGAAGCCGAGGCAGATTGCCGACCCCGGCGGCGGGTTAGGTAGCCAGATCTTCGGCATAGCGGCTCTCCCAGAGTCCTTGCGGCAGCCAGGAACCCATGCGGGCGACCAGGCGGTTGCCGAAGAATCGTTCGGCCTGAGCCGGGTCGAGCTCATTGAGCTCGGCGGCCTCGGCCTCGATCGAGTCCAGGTTCACCCACGGGCTACCGGCGTAGACGTGGCGCAGGATCTTGCGCCGGTCGCGCTTGTTGCCCCACGACAGCGACGCTGGTGGCTGGCGGAAGAACCGGAAGATGTCCGGCGCCTTCGCTTCCCACGTGCGCTGGGCCGTCGAATTCTCCGACGGGTCCCACGCGTTCGTGGTCTCGATGGTGCGCCCACCCATACCGGCCGCGCCGCGGCGCTGGGTCTCGGCGATGCCGACCATCTTGTTCCGCTTGGTGTACAGGCCGGTCTCATCCTGCAGCGCCCAGGAGATCGGGTTACCAACTCGACCTGTGGCACTGGACGTTACGGCGTCGATGCGGTCGAAGTCGTCGCCACCGACGCCGTCCAGGATGCGGATGAATCCCTCGCGCACGACCATCAGGTCCGACAGCGGGCCGAGCTTGATCATGGCGGTCAGTGGTCGATAGACGTTGCCGACCTGGTCCTCGTTGGTTGCGGTCAGCTGCAGCACCGGCGACGGGTGACGCATCGCCATCGGCTCGCCGGGCAGATACTCGTACTCCCAGCCGCAGCCGCAACCCCAGTCCGAGCACGCCCACCCGTCGCCCGGGCCCGCCCAGCCCAGAAACTGCGACGGGCCAACGGCTTCCAGGCACGCCATCGACGCACCCCACGGCCCTTTGCCCGTCTTCTGCGGCGCGACCACCTGCATGCGCCTGTAGACGAACGCCTGGTTGAACAGCGGCTGGTCCTCAGTAATCCACTCGACGCCAGCGCGGATCCGTCCATAGTTCGCGGCGCACCAGAATTGCCAGTCGGACCAGACGAATTCGGCGCCGCGGCGGAAGCCGTCAGGGATCCGGCAATGCTGGCGGACCCACGCCTCGCCGATGTCGCCGAGCGTCGGCCACTCGACCAGCCACCCGTCAGGCCCCGCCACCGGGCATGGCCCGCAGGCGGCGGGCAGGGGTTGAAGGTGCTACGGGTGCGGACTTATTGGCCGCGGCGGTGCGCGCCTGGCCGACCTCGTCGGAGGCGATGGTCCAGCCGTTCTCCTTCAGTCCGGCCGGCGTCAAACCGATCTGGTCAGCGAACCGATGCAGCGAGCCGCGGTCTGCGGCTGTCGCCTCGTTCGATTCGCAGATCACCGAGGTCCGGACCCACTGTGCAACGGCCTGCCACCGCCACGGCTCAGCGGCCCAGGCCGCCGCCTGCGGTGTCTTCCAGGCCCACTTCCACAGCTGGGCCTCGCGGTCTTGAACCGCTTCGGTCGCGTCCTCGTCGAAAACCTGCCGCCGCGCGCCCTTCTCGCCGAACTCCCACCGCATCACACGGCGAGGCATCAGCGGAAACTTCGGCGGCCGGCCGGAGTAGCCCTCGCTGGGCAGGGCGATTGACTGCAGGCCACGCCTGTCGGATCGTCCTGACTTCGGATCCGGTTGCGGTCCTGAGCGGTTTCGCGCGCCACCGCGCATTGTTCACCTCCACCTGGCAGCGTCGCGCTACCGCTCGGAAACCCTGGACGGCATCGCGCGGGCCAGGGAAGAATGGCCGTTCTTGCGGCATACAGAACGGAGGAGCATGCAGAAGAGAGCAATTCTGATTGGTACCAGCGTCACTGCAGCAATCGTGACTGTGGCTGGCGTAGCGCTGATCCGATCTGGAGGCGGTGACAGCAAGTCCGCTGCCACGACTGTCAGTATCGACCCCTCGGTAACCAAGACATCTCCGAAGATTTTCGAGCAGAGCGGCCTGAAAGCAACCTTCTACTACGTCACGACAGACCTCGGAGGTGGCGGGCACGAACGGCCCTACGTCAGCGTAGATATCGCGAACACGCAGTTTGACGAACCGACGTGGACCTTCGGCCCCGAAAGGAGCATTCGAGCCACCGTTCAGGTTCGACAGAATGGCGTTCCTGTCGATGTCTACTTCACGGGCAAGGAAGGACGGGCTACCAACGAGATGATTGCGAATGGCGTCAGCGGGCAGTCCATGTTCGGCCTCCATCCATATGTTGTCGGAACTGACGCCTACCTTTCGAGCGAGACTGGACGCGACTTCGAGTTCATACTCTCGGATTTCGAGGTTCGACCGACACCGTTTGCGCCCAGGGTTACCGCAACTACCGCGCCACCGAAGTTCGGAAGCTCCCCAGCTGACCAGTTCAACAAACTGGCCTACGAGAAAGGCTGGACCCCGCCAGACGGCTTTGGTACGAAGACCAGTTCGTCTGGCACACAGGCCGACCAAGTTCGGCAGCCCGCTGCGGCCATCCAGAGCTTCATTCGGCAGGTGAATGGCTACCAGACGTCAGCAACAGCCTGCTGCTCACCCACGCAGATCTTCCTGGATTGGTCGAAGAAGTGGAACGCCGAAATGCTATCTGCTGGTATCAGCATGCTCGGCGATGACCAGATCAAGGAGACGTACCGACGTGTGCAGGCCAGTGACATCGAATACTGGTACGGCTCCGGCACGTTGACCGTCGGCGACGGTCCGAACCAAATCCGCCCGGGCACCTACAAGACGACCGCGCCGGTCGGGAAGTTGATCCAGAACGGGTACTGGGAGCGAACCAGCCGGTCCGGCGACATCATCGACAACAGCTTCGTAACCTCGGCCCAAGAGGTGACCGTCACCATCGCCCCATCGGACGGACAGTTCACCAGCCGAGGGATGGGAGCGTGGAAACCGGTGGGCTAATTGGCTGGTCCGGAATGTTTGAACCCTCCGCACCAAGCAGCGCCCTCAGCCGGGGCCAACTGCGGAGGGGCCCCCGGGGGCTACCCCCCTGGGGGTATCTGGAGCTGTCCTGGAGGGCTCAGAGCGACCGGCTGGAGACTGGTGCGCGAGGGTCAGGCGAGGAGGACTGCGTGCTCCCAGTTGATCTGCTCGACAGAGCTGATGGCCAGCCCGGCTTGCTCCAGGGCGCCGGCGCACTCGCCCGCCCGGTGCATCGCCGCGAGGAGGGTGTCGCCGGCCTCGTCGATCCAGACGTTGACGTGCTCGATGGGCGGCTCATGCCGCGGAGTGTGTGCCACGAGAGTGCGCCCGCCATGGGGCTCGACGATCGGATCGGCCCGACGAGCGAGGCCGGCCAGTAGCTCACTCACGGCCTTCTCGGCAGCGGTGTAGTCGGGGCCGGTCGGTGGCGGTGCCCATGCTGGAGCGGTGGGCAAGCTCTCGCGGTCCTGCTCGGTGGGGACCAGGATGATCAGCACGCCGTAGGCCATGTGCCTAGTGTTCCACGTTCGAGCGAGCGCCCTTGCGTCCGTTGCATGACCTGCACAGCACCTGCAATGGTCCGGTCGGGCTTCCGCCGGCGGCGACTGCGGTGATGTGGTCGGCAGTGAGGTCACTGCTGTGGTGCGGTGGCCGGCCCCATCCGGGGCACCAGTCGCCGCGGGTCTGGCGGTGCGCCCGGACAGCGGCGGCCCTCCGCTGTCGCTCGGCGTAGTCGAGGGTCGCCTTGGTCGGTGTGGTCTGTCGCCGGTGCCGGTCGAGCTCGCCCTGGTGCTGAGCGCATCGCGGGGCGGTCTGCAGCTTGGGGCAGCCAGCGACCGAGCAGGCGCGCAGCCGGGCTCGGGTCACTGGCCGGTCAGGCCCGGGCGAAGGGCCGGCAGGGACGCGAGGGTGTAGCCGCAGCCTGTGCCGGCGAACGCTGCCCGGTCGGTGTCCTCGGCGCCGAAGGCGTGCCAGGCCTTGAACTCCGGCATCGGGTCGGCAGGCGGGGGCCACGCCGTATCGACCCGAATGCATTGCATCGCCAGCATGAGTGTGGCCGCGTATCTGGCTGGGCCCATCGGGGACCGGCGGGCCATCGCGTTGACGGCCTCGGTGGCCTGGCGTACCTCGTCGGGGGTCAGCTCTCGCATGTCGTTGCCCGTCAGGCGTTCTCGGCTGCTGCCAGCTCGTCGAGGCTGACCACGTCGAGCAGGACATGCATGTCGTCCAGCGGCACACCAGTCTTGCGGCAGATCGCCCGGGCCATCTGGAACTTGATGTCGTCCCGGTCGACGAAATCTGCGGCGGTGCTCGTGCCCGAATGGATTGCCCGCCAGCCGCGGCCGTCCGGGTACTTGGCAGCGAGCACACGGAAGTTCGGTTGCACCTGCGCCAAAGTGGCGATCGATACAGTCCGCCGGGCGACGGCAGTCTCACCACGGCGGATGACGCCCAACTCGTCGCAGTACTCGATGTGCAGATGGGTGAGGCGTCCGAGCCATCGGCCAGCATCGGTGTCCATCGTGACGAACACGTCCTGAGAATGGGTGGCGCGTTCATGGATCCATCGGGCGATGGAGGTGTCGCTGGGCAGGGCGAGGACGCCTCGGTCGAAGGAGATGTAGTCGGCCTTGTCGACAAGGACGAACTTGAGTTTCCAGTCGCCGTCATAGATGCGAAGTGCCTTGGGACGCTGCGGCTCTCGCTCCTGCTGCATGGCTGCCGTGACAGCGGCGTACACGATCATCGTGCGCTGTATCTCGATCGCGATGTCGCCGTACATTCCGCTGAGAGCCGCGTTGGCGGTCTCGCCTACTCCGGGCACCCCGATGGCTGCGCCGACGCGGTCGCCAGCTTCGCGCACGGAATCGGCCACGATCTTCGAGATATCCGCGATGGTTGGAATCGCGCAGTGCTCGGTCATGTTCAGTTCTCCCCTGTCGTGTTGCGTTGTGTCATCGGGACCGCAGCGCAGCGATGAGGGCCGGAATCCTGCCGCCCACAAAGGCGTACGGGTCCAGCCAGCCGACGCCGGCCTTGCGGTACCAGTCGAGTAAGTGGGCCGCGGTGACGAACACGACGACGGGCCACCCGATCGGATGCCGCTGGTGCATCCGTCGGGCGGCGTCGGTCAGCTGCTCGTCCTCGGCGGCCAGGATGTCGTAGGCCACCCAGGCCGCGGTGAATGCGGCGAGCGCATGGCCACCGCGAACCCGGTTCATGCGTTCAATCCGGGCGGTAATACGCATAGCCCAGCGGTGCTCTTTTGTGCGCCAAGGCTGGGTAGCCCGCTGGCGCCCCCTTCGAACTCGTCACAAATAGAGTTCGGGTGCTGAGTTACGTAGCAACCACAGACAGCACAAAAGTCGCTCATGCTCAGCCCCAGGGCCCGAAGGTCCAGCAGCCCAGCAGGTTCGACCACCGCAGCGGGAGCACGAGGATCGGGTACTTCAGGATCACAGTCAGCTCCTCGGCGGCCAGTTCCAGAAGCCAGCGCCATCGCCTTCGGATCGCGAGGTCGCCCAGTACTCGTCGGTGCCGTCGAGCTGCACCTTGAGATTCACCAAGTCGCCCCAGGTGCGCACGATGAGGGCCGGGTAGACGTCGCCCGCGCGGGTCGGGTTGCCGTAGTGGGCGACGTATCCGGTGTCGGCGTAGCCCTCGGTTCGGCGGTGCTCGACGAAGTCGACGCGGCGCTTGTTGATGGACTCCGCGTCGTGCTCATTGAGGGTGTAGTGGACGATGCGCCCGATGGTGGGCTGCATCAGAAGATGGCGCCGAACAGGGCACCGACGACGTTGGCGGTGGCGCGGCCGACGAGCGACCAGTCGACCAGATGAGCGGCGGCGGACAGGGTTTCGACGATCATGTCGTGTCTCCTTCTAGGGGATGAGGCCGAATTGCTGCGCGGCCTCGTCGCGGTGTCAGCCTCGCGCACCCGCAGCGCTATCTGACCCGTTGATGACCGACCGTGTTCCGCGGTCGTCGGGTTTGCTGATCCGCCAGGACTCGAACCTGGAACCGGCCGCTTTGGAGACGGCTGCTCTTGCCAATTGAGCTACGGACCAAGGTGTCCCGAAAAGGGCTGTGCGGCAGCGAAGACCATCGGCGCTCACAGTTCGGGACGGTCCCACGCGTCGGTGGGGGACGTTTGATGCCCCGAACCGGGCGCGCGCGGAAAGGGGGTGCGCTCGGCTCGCAGTTCGGGGCGGTCCTGACTGGCGCTGACTCGGCGGGGAGAGTGAGTCTGCTGCCTGATCAGGACGTTGGGTTGCAGAGCGCAGTTCGGCTGCCGCCCTGCGGGTCTGGGGAATGGCGAAGGCCGCGCACGGATTCCGTGGCGGCCTTCATGATGTGGTGCTCGCTGCGCGGACAGTTCACGCGCTACGCGCTCAGCGTAGCACTGGGGGTGTCCGTAACAAGATCAGTCCTCGTCACCGCGCTGCCCACTCCGGTCGGTAGTCGGGGTGATCGACTTCCACATTCGTTGTACAACGATACATTCATGCTGTATAGTAATACATGCCGGACGGGGTCGGACCCGACTGGCAGACCGATGAAAGCGAACCAATGGACAACATCCAGCGACGGGCCTACGAACTCCGCTTCCAGCTCCGCGCGGGCGAGGTGTACGACCGGGTCGCCAAGCGGCTCCGCGCCGAGCTGTACCCGCCGATCGAGCTCGAGGCGCGGATCGTGGGCGTCGTCGGCCCGCTCGACTTGATCGCCAGCGCCGAGAACGCGCTCGGCGCGATCCGCGACACCCAGGGCAGCGAGGTCGTCAAGCAGATGCTGATCGAGATCCTCGAGGAATGGCTGACCGGAATGACCCTCTACCGGGTGTGCGCCGAGGAACACAGCCCGGAGTGGATGCTCCGCGCGGCCATCATCGCGGCGACGCGGGCGACCGAGGACCTCGAGCGACTCGAGGACATCATCCTCGCCGACCAGGACGACGAGGACGAGACGAACTAGCAAGCCAGCAGGGCCCGGAACCCCCGGGCCCTGCCCCTTGAACGCCGAACGGCCGACGGGACGGGGCGCACGCGCCCTCAATCGGAATCCCGCCGGCCGGACCGACTACTCACGAACGGAGTACACAACGATGGTAGACCCGGCCCGAGACAACGCACCAGCCGCGAACGGCCTCACGACAGCCGAGATCGCCGAGCGCTACGACCGCGCGCTGAACACCGTGCAGAAGCATTGGGTTACCAACCCGCGCTGGCCGGCCGCCCTGCCGACCAGGCGCGGGAATTGGAAGCTCTACGACGAGGCGGCCGTCGACGAGGTGGTCCGTGCGGTGTTCGTACCCAAGGCGCCCGAGCCGGTCGGCGACCCTGACGACTTGCTGACTCAGGGCGAGGTCGCCGCATATCTCGGCATCGCGACGGGCACGCTGCGCGGCTACATCTCTCGCGGCCAGTACGCCGAGCCGGACGAGACCAAGGGCGGCAAACGGTGGTACCGCCGGACCGTCGACGCGCACCGGCCCCAGCGGCGCCCGGCCATCAAACGAGGTTGACGGTCGAGCGGCAACGATCCGTATCGACAGGCACTCACAGGTACCGACAGGCACTCGCAGGCACCGACAGGCACCGACAGGCACGGAAAAGTCACAGTTTGATCCAAAAAGAGAATTTGATGGCAAGATGATTGCCCTGGAGGGTCCGGGTGCAATCGAGCCCTCCAGGGACCATTCACCTAGCTGCTACGCAGTAGGCCGGATGATCGTGACCGCGATCAGAACCCGATACGCCACGGCACCCTTCCGCCCGACGCAGGGCGGGAAGGTGTCGTGTGCCTGATGGTAGGAAGGGACGCCGTGCTGGTCGACGTAGGTACCCGACGAAGGCACACGCTGGCCGGTCTTCCAGCTCCCATTGGGACCAAGCGGGTTATGGCGTGACGCCATGACAAACTCCTCAGTTGTTGATTTGAGCAGCCGACGCCGAGCGTCTGCTGATGAGCACGATTCACTGACCTGCCCTTGTGGCAGCCAGTGGTTCAGTCTCGACGGGAGGACCGCGGGCCTGGACCAAGACGCGGGTGCGGTGACTCTCCGGCCCGATGGCCAGATAAAGGCATACTGCGGTACACCGAAATGCATGGAGTGCGGTACGCCCGCGCGCGTCTAGTCCTCGATTACGCGACGGCGCGCTGGCGCGCATCGCGGAGGGAATTCGCAGACAATGGGAGGGTGTCCCTTTCGGTTGTGGCGGTCGATGTGTGAGTTCGGCCGGCAGTTTTCTGGTGTCGCGGTGAAGACACTACACCTTGTGCAGGCAAGAACCGCACTACACGACATGTTGCGGCTCACAGCGGTGTAATTCAGACCAGGTGATGCACGGGCGAATGGCCTGTTCGGTGATCTACGACTGTGATGCATATCATCGATCCACGGCGCGCCCGCCGGTGTCTGAAACGAAAGAGGCCGGTCACGCGTCCAGCGTGACCGGCCTTCTCAGGGGGTAGATCCCAGTTGCGACACCAGATCCATCCCACAACGCCCATTGGCGACTCCCAGTGTCGCCGAGCCTGGCGGAGAAGTCAATTTGTGTAAAGGCAGCGTGTCGGTGCCATTTGGTAAAATACTCCGCCAAAAGTGAAACCATGCGGTCCGAATCAGGTCGACCACGGCGCAGCGCGCTATTGGCGCGGGTCGTTGACCAGCTGGAAGTCGCGCAGGCCGGTCCGGTCGCCGGTCGCGGTGAACTCGCGGCCGGCCACCTCCGACAGCGGTATATCGCAGTCGCGGGCGATCTCGGCCGCGTCGAGGTCCATCGGCTCGCGGCCGGTGTGCCAGGGCGTGACGGCCTTGGCCTGGTCGCCGCGGGTCAGGATCACACGCAGCATCACGCGCCCGTCCGGCTGCACCTCGTAGGTCCGCGCGGGTTTGCTCCAGTCCCAAAGCTCACTCATACCGACGATTGTCTCGATCCTTTGGGCGAGCGCGGGGAACGGGTCAGCCGTGCCCTGGGGCCGCCCGTCCTCGTCGAGGATCTCCACATGGAGGACGCCGTCGCGATCGACCCAGCCGACACTGTCGCCGGGCTCCAGCGCGGGCCCTTGGTATTCGTACGGTTTGCTCACGGGTTTGATCCTCCAACATCGGACAGGAGCGGGTTGGACCATCCCAGAACTGGCGGAATATCGCGGCACAGACTGCCCGCCAGTTTGCGCCCATTCTCGAAATCGAGTTCGACGTATGGCTCGACGTCGAGCTTCTCCGTCACCCGGACGGCCCGAACGTCTATGGCAGACCGTAAAACTCCTACCCGCCTGAGAATTTCGGTCATGCGCTGAGCTTGATCCCAGTCCAGGCCAGCCTCTGCAGAGAGGGCGGCAGTTGCGCGGTCGTCGATCTGCCGGTTGTCGGTGATGTAGTCGCTCATGCTTCCAATCCTCCCAGTGCGGCCCACTCGGGCCGGTAGTCCTTATGCTCGGCCCAGATGGCGGCGATCGGGGCGAGGTCGGCCTCGATCATGTCCTCGGTGTCGTGATGTCCCCAACCTTGGGCGATCCGCCGGGCCGTCGAGCGGATGAGCGCACGCCAGGCTGCGCACTCGCGCAGCACCTCGCGCGGGCCCGCCGCGGCGGGCATGAACATCGACGACACGCCGCCCTCGGCGCTCCGCCGCGTGAATCGGGCCCACTGGTATTCGACGGTGAACTCGCCTGGTGTGAAGTACTTTTCGAGCTCGATTGCCTCGTTCGCGGCGGCCTCGCGTTCGACGAGTCGGGCCTCGATGAATGCCTCGATGTTCACGCTCTCGATCCTCTCAGCTCGCTTTTGCATGTCGCGCCCGGATCGGCACGCGCAGGTGTGCGTCGAGCACGTCGCCGAGCAGGAACAGCACCGGGTACCCGGGTTGCCAGGGCCCGGGCAGCGGTGCGATCTCTCCCGCGTCCTTGAGCACGAACACGCGGCGCCGGGTGAGCTGCCGGTATTCCTCGCCGAGTTCTCGTGCCACGGTGGCGATTCCGGCGGCGTTCAGCTGCCACCGCCGGGCCCGGTCGACGCGCTCGGAGTCGACCACGATGTCGAAGGCCGGCGGGCACACGATCGCTTCGGCCGCGTCGGCGATGGCACGCAGGTTCGGGTAGCAGTCGTCCGCGCCCTCGGTGCACGCCAGCGAGTAGATGTGCCGTTCTAGCCACAACGCGAGACCGCCTGTGCCCGTGGGCCCCTGGTAGGCGATGGCCCGCTGTTCACACACCAGCCGTACCCAGCCGACGAGCTCGGCGTGGAGCTTGTCGGCGATCTTGGCGGCGTCCACGTGGTACGGGAGCGGCTGCCCGATGCGTTTCTGGGTCTGTGACCCGCCCATCGAGCCGAGGCGGGCCTGTTTAGTGCGGGTGTGGCGGAGATCGGCGGCGAGGGCGGGGATTCCACGCAGCAGCCGCTGCAGCAGCGGTAGCCGGTGGGGCTCGATGAAGGTGTCCATCACTGTCTCTCCTCGGTCAGTTCATCGGTGTGGCGGCGGCGATTTCGGCGAGGCGGGCGCGGGCCCGCTCGATCGCGCCCGGATCGTCGCGTAGCTCGGCCAGGACCTCGGCGACGCCAACGGCGGTCTCGATGGGGTCGACGAGCAACGCTGGGTTGATTACGGCGGCAGCCTCGGCGTAGCCACAGATCACGGCGTCGACGTAGCCCGCCATGTACGCCTCGGCCAAGGCCTCGCTCGACGGGGTCAGCTTGTCGGCAACGGCAGCGGCGGCCGTACGACCACGGGAGAGGTATGTCTCGCGGCGCGTGTTCGAAAGCCCTTCCCAGGTCGGCATTCCCGCGTGGATGTATTGCGCGAGGTCGCGGGCGAGAAGCTCGGCTGCCTCGTCGAGGTGATCACGCATTGTCTGCCTCCTGTGGTTGGATGTCGCGCCAGTACGGGCCGCGACGGGGATCGAGCGCGAGGGCGACGCTTCCCTCGCCGGGGCTGTTACTGCGCATGGTGATGGTGGCCGGCGGCCGCCCCCGCTTGGGATGGAACGGGTTGGGCCACACGGCTTTCCCGTCCTGCCAGAGGATGATGCGGCCAGGTCGTCGACGGCCACGGCCGCGATGCTTCATGCGCGGGAAGTAGGCGCGCCAGCGTGGCTTCTGACCGCTGCTCACCGGTCGCTCACCTCCTGGGCATCGAGTTCGGTACGGATCGATTCCCCGATGGCACGCCAGCCGACGGATCCCCACATGCCAGCCACGACCGGGCCGACCATGTCCACGAGACGATCAGCCATGGTCCACCTCCGGCTGCCACAGGACGATGGCGGGCAGGTATGGCCGATGGAAGTGATGCCGTTCCTTGACTGCCGATGTCGCACGGACCCAGCCGAAGTCTCGGTCAGGGTGCACTCGAGTGCACCCGGCCGCGTAGAAGTCCAGCACCACCGACCCAAGAGGCAGCGCGTCGAGTTCCGAGGCGGTCTCGATGATGCGATGGCTGGCCTGCTGCTCCAGCTCGGTGATGCGGGCGCGGTCCTGGTTCCGCTGCTCGATGAGATCGTCTCGGTGGATCGTGGTGTACGCGATCGGGTCAGGCACAGCGGTTCTCCTGGAGGTAGGCGCGGCGCACGCGTTGCAGCAGGTCCTCGAGCGGGGCTTCGTCGGGCTGGTCGGGCAGCACCGTGCGGGCGGTGTCGAACTTGTGCTCGTACTCGATCAGCAGTGCGCGGGCCGCGTCGGATTCGGGGTCTGCGGCGACCTGCCGGCCGAACTCGTGGAAGCGGTCGGGATCCTCGACGCGGATGGGCAGGTGCCCGGTGGTGTACACCTGGTAGCCCTGCCACAGCAGCCGCATCAGGTGCCGCGCGTGCTTCTCGCGGCGGGTCTCGAGGCTGCCAGCGAATCGGCCGCGGTCGATCAGCCGCGTGAATTGGCTTGTCGCGTAACCGAAGTAGGCGCTTCGCACTCGGGGCGCGGACAGGAAGCAGCTGCGCAGGTGTGCCAGTTCGCGGCCGTGGTCGGTGGTGTTGGTCCAGGTATCGAGCCACAGGATTTCCGAGGCGGTCGGGTTGCACGAGAGCATCAGGTGCATGGCCTTGCCGATCTCGTGGCGGCAGGAGTCGATGCCGACGGCGCGGCTGACGCGGGTTGCGCGTTCGCGGGAGGGCGGGTGCAGGCCCAGCAGGTCCGCGGTGGGCTGGACGTAGATGCCGGTGTAGTCGGTGTCGCTGTGCTCGGTGGCCAGGCCGTAGGCGGTGGATCCCACCACGCCCTCGAGCAGGATCCGTTCGATGCGGGCAGCGGTGTCAGCCACGGTCTTTCACCTCCCGCAGCTCGTACACGGTGCCGCCCGCTCCGTCAGCGGCATCGAGGGCGAATTCGAGGTCGGCGAACACCCTCTCGCCGACCAGTTGCACGTCCTCGTAGTCGAAATCGCCGCAGAGGACGACGTATCCATCCCGCTGCTCCAGCTCGGCGATGCGGGCGTGTTCGCGGTCCATTTCCGCCAGCTGCGCACGCTTCTCGGCGAGAGCGTTCTCCAGCTCGGCGTTGCGGGCGAACACCGCACGGGCGTTGTTCAGCAGCCACACCACGGCCGCGACGTCGGATTCGGTGCCGTCCAACACGTCGGCAGTGAATCGTTCGAGCAGGCCATCCTCAGTGGTCCCGATCGACCAGTAGTCAGCCGGAAACGATCCGCGCGGTGCGGTGCCAACCCATGGCCCCGGGGTTACGTACGAAAAAAGCCGCCGCCCTTCGGCGAAGAGGTCTCGGTCAGGCATAGGCATCGGGATTCATCTCCTCATCGGCGAGCGCCATGTCGTCGGCGTCATTGCGGCAGTCGGGGCACAAGCAGTCCGGCGGATCCCACGGCTCACCGGACTGGCCGTTGCCCAACGCGATCTGGCAGATGTCTCGGTCAGGCATGGGCCACCGCCGGCACTTTCGACGCCTGGTACTGGCCGATGCCCCAGGTGATCGCGTGCAGCGCCCACAGGAACTGGCCGGAGTACTCGTTGAAGTCCCATTCCCAGGTGTCGTTGAAGTGGAACGCCCGGCCGCGGCTGGTGACGTACTGGAAGCGCAGCAGCGCAGCGTGCGCGGAGTCGGCGTAATAACGATCTTCGAGGACCTCCGATCGCAGCATCCGGAAGATCTCAGCGGTGTCGTCGAAGCCGTGTCGGCGCTCCCAAAAGTCCGAGACAACCCGCTCGACGAACTGCTCTGGCGAATGAACCAGCACGTCGGACTTGGCGACCAGCTTCTCGGCCCAGTAGCTCGGATTGATCCGCTCGACGTTGCCGCCGAAGAACTCGAACATGTCCGGGACGCGGCTGAACGTGAAGCTGTCGACATCGCCGGTGATCGCCAGATGTCCGGGCCAGGTCACGAGGTTGAAGTGGTAGAACCCGGTGCCGGGCTTCTGGAATCGCAGGTGCCGGTACAGGCCGTCGTCATGCTCGACGGTCATGACGTGGTCGGCGGTCTCGGCGAGAAACCGGCGGCGGTCGTCGGGGAATTCGATGCGGTTATCAGGCATGGTCGGCCTCCTCCACAGGTGCGCTGGGAGTCCAGGACTGCAGCGCGGCGGCGAGCTGGTCGATCTTGGTCAGCTGGAACCCGGACCAGTGCATGTCGCCCGCGACGATGACGGGCAGGGACTGGTAGCCGAGGGCGCGGACCCGGGCGGCCGCGTTGTTGTCGGTCGTGATGTCCAGCTTCATGAACGGGATGCCGCGATTCTCAAGCGCTTTCGCGGTCGTGATGCACTGGCCGCAGCTCGGCTTGCTGTACAGCACGACGCGCGGGGCGTCAGGATGGATCCGGTCAGGCATTGGCGGTCTCCTCGGCGGTGACGAACTGCCATTCGAGGACCGAGCCGAACAGGCCGGGAGCGAGGTTGGCCTCGATCGGTCCACTCATGCCGGGCTCGAGGCTGTTCACGGTGGCGGACCAGCTCGACGGCTCTGTCCCGTCGCTGTCGAACCACAAGGCCATCCAGCAATCCGCATGCTGCGTGGCGGGTGGCCGGTGGTCGGGATCGTAAAAAACGCATGTGCAGCGCGAATAGATGTGGCAGGCCGCAGATTCATCGCCGCTGCAACGGAATTCGATGCGCGGAAAGTCTCGGTCGCCGGTGATGGTCACGGTGTGGAGGTGCTCAGGCATGGTCGGCCTCCTTCGGGATCGGGGTGGGTACGGATTCGGATGGCATCGGGATGGGATCCGGATGGGATCCCGATCCGATGAGCCGCTCGGCGAAGGCCTCGGCGAACGCCTTGGCCTCGCCGGTCAGGCCGAGGGCGAGCACGTCGATCGCCAATGCCTTGCGCAGCAGCGAGCTTTCGACCGTCTCTGCGGCGCGCAGGGCGCCCTTGAGGTGGTTGGGGTGGCGTGTGAGTCCGGCCAGGTCGAGGTACCAGCGCAGCAGCACTTCGAAGGTCTCGGCGTCGACGATCACGAATCCGGTGTCGATGAGCGCTTTCAGGTCGGCCTGGATATCGGCGATGGTGGTGTCGTCGCAGGCGGCGGCCCACTTGTCGACCATGAGCGGCAGCACGCCGGCGGCGGTGAGCATGGTGTCGGTGAGCATTTGGACGTAGAGGGCTTGAGCGCTGCGCGGCAGGGCGCGGAAGTCCTTGCGGGCCCACAGCTTGCGTAACAGGTCGGTGTGATCTCGTGGCATGTCGATGGCTTCCGGTTGGGATCAGGCAGCGGCGCGGTTGGCGGCGTGCAGCTGCTCGAAGTAGGCGGGGTCTGCGGGCAGCCACGGCAGGATGTGGGAGTGCTGCAGGCTCGACGGCCACAGCCGTTCCTCGCGGGATCCGCGCCAGGACACGACGTCGACGAGTTCGGCGCGGCCCTTGCTGGTGTCGTTCGCCGAGCGGCGCAGCCCGAATCCGAACTCGGGCCAGCGCATCCACACGCTCGATCCGATCGGGGCCATGGACCGGGTGCCGTCGCTGGCCTGCCCTTTGCCCGCGTGGGCTTCTGACAGCAGTGCGAAGCCGTGACGCTCGCGCAATCCGTCGAGGACCCACGCGATTTCGCGGGCGGGTTTCTCGTCGTTCGGGTTCTCGTGATGCAGCTTGTAGAGCGGGCCCAGGACGAGCAGGTCGGGCGCGAAGTCGGTGACAACCCGTTCCAGCCATGCGGTGTCGGGGCCGGTGAGCAGGTCGATTCCGGCGGGCCGGACTTCGATGGCCATGGTGTCGTTCCAGTCCATCGCGGTGAGTCCGTGATTGCGGCGGCGCTGGTCGACCATGCTGGTGATCCACTGGTAGCGGCGGCGTGACTGGGCTGGTGAGTTCTCGCAGTCGACGACCAGGACGCGGATGTCGTGGCGGCCGGAGCCGAGGACGTTTCCGGTGAACGGGTGCAGTCCGGCGGCGAGGGTGGTCGCCATCTGGGTGCACAGCACGGACTTGCCGCCGCCCTCGGCACCGGTGAGCACGATACGGTCCATGCGCTCGAGCAGGCCTGGCACCAGCCAATCGTGGCGGTCGGTGACCGACAGGAAATCGCCCATCAGCGTTGGCGGTTCGGTCACCGCGGTGGCGATGCGCTCGGCGTCGTCGCAGGCGCGGCGGGTCTCGCTGATCGCGGCCGCGATGTCGGCCGGGTCGGTACCGGAGGTCCAGGCGGTCTCCATGCGTTGCGCGAGCCGCATCCCGACCTGGGACAGCTTGCGGGCCGCCGACAGGGCGCGGATCCGTTCGGCGTGCACCTCGGCCGACTCGGGCAGGCCTGCCGCGTCGCCGCAGTCGAGCAGGGTCCGCGGCTTGATCCGCGCCGGGACCAGGCCGCGGTTCTGCGCCTCGACCAGCACGGTGTTCTGGTCGACCGGGTGGCCGGCAGTCATCATCTCGGCGATCACGATCGCGATGTGGCGGGCCTCGGGGTTGAACCAGTCGTCAGGCTGGACCGACAGGAACTCGTTGCGGCAGCGTTCCGGCGCGAGCAGCGCGGTACCGATCAGGGCACGCTCGGCGGTCGGGTCGTACGGGGTGTGGGCGTCGGTGGTCATGTCACTCCTGCCAGTTCTTGCCGCGGTCGCGGCGGATGATCTGCGTGATGTGGCCGGGCATCAGCCGGGCGGTGTTGTCGCTGAAGTACTCGTGGACCGCGTCGATGGCCTCGGCGAAGGTCCAGCGCTTGCGGCGCGCCGCCTCACCCCAGGCGGCGATGGTGGCGCTGTCGACGCTGCGGTTGTCGTAGGCGGTGATGACCTGCAGGACAGTGACGAGCTCGTCGTTGGTGAGCCCCTGCGCGTTCGGGGCGGTGGGCAGGTTCGGGGTCACGAAACTTCTCCCAAAAGTGGAGGTTGGTATGCGGCAGGCGAACTGGACACCGCCTGGTTGCCGCCTGGAAGCGCTCTGGCGGGGCGCACGGGACTGGATGGGACTCCGGTCTTGGGCGGACCGCCGAAAGCGTTCAAGATCGCGGGATTGGGGTTGGTCTTGAAACGCTCGAGGTCGGCGATCTTCTGATCGCGGTCACCGGAGGCGGCCTGACCCTTGCGCGGTGCGTGCTCGGCTTCGCGGATGATCCAGTTCCGCCAGGTGCGGTTCCAGTCGACCTTCGTGGCGTCCTTGCCGGACTTGGACAGCCAGTAGTTGACGAACTTCTCGTGCGCCTGGTGCAGGTTGACATTCGGATGCTCTTGCCGGGCCCACGCTTTCGTGTCCTCGTCGGGCATCCAGCCTTCGGGGAGGCGGGTGGCGCGCTTGCGCGTCCCCCCTCTTACTTCGTTAGAAGTAAGAGTTCCCCTGTTCCCCTGTTCCCCTGTTCCAGGCGCGAGAGTCTCATTAGATTCTCGCGAGGGTGCTGCTACAGCCTCGCGAATGACAGCATTCTCGCTGGTAGGGACCGGATAGCGCGGCTTGTTCGGGTTCACCACTCGCTGATGCTTCGGCCAGCCAGTGATGAACAGGAACGCCTTGCCGTCCACCGAGTAGCGCTGAATCAAGCCTCGCTCGACGAACGAATTCAGGGCCGTGGAGACTCTCGCGAGAGTCTCGTTAGGGTCTCGTTCCATGTCGCTCGCGAACAGGTCGGCGCAAATCGAGGCGAGCTTGTCGAGGCCGACGCCGTTGTCGTCCACGTACGACCACAGGCCGATGAACACCAGCCGGTGATGCCAGTCCAGTACGTCGATATCGTCGGACCGCCAGAACTCCGGCTTGATCGAACGGATGCGCATCTACGCCACCAGTCCCTCACCGCCGGGCGTCGCCTCGGCCCGCTGGATCGCCCGCCGCACACCGGATTCCGACATGCCGAGGCACTCGGCGATCTCCGCGAACGACAGGCCGTAGCGGCGGCCCAGGCCCATGTACATCACCTTGTGCAGCGCGTTGGTCTGCTCGGCCTTGCGCACCGCGTCGAGCACCGTCACCACGTAGGTGCGGGCCTCGTCCGGCGTCAGATCGGCAGGCAGATCAGGGGAATTCATCGAGTCACCTCCAACTCGAACAAAGGAATTTCGCTGGCGGCCCTGCGGGCGTCCTCACGCTCATGGCGTGCGCACACCGGGCCCAGTCCGGACTGGATCGATTCCGCGGACACGAGCCAGCCACCACAGCGGCGGCACTGGCGTGCGATCCGCTCGTTGTCGCCGAGCTCGACCGCGGTCACGCTGCCCCCTGGGCGATGTGGCGCAGGATCTTGCGCCGACGGCGCACCGTCTCGTAGTTGACGCCGTCGCCGAGATCGACGCCGCCGAAGATGCCGTAGTGCTCGCCGTTGTCGAACGCGGCCTGCGCACAGCGGCGGCGCACCAGGCATCCCTCGCACAGCTGAATCGCGGTCCGCACCAACGCCTGTCGGCGCTTGCCGTTACTGCGGCCGGGAGGGAAGAACGCCTCTGTGGGGGTACCGGCGCACGCCGCGAAATCACGCCACATCACGCCACCGCCCAACGGTCGAGGCCGGCGGGCGGCCGTCGGGAAGGAGACCTTCATCTTGCGGGTCGCCTTCGCTGCGTCGAGTGCACCAGTTATAGGCGCAGATGCTCGCGCCGATCCACAACAGGACAGCGCTGTAACCGATCTGGATGATGTGGCCGAGGATGATCACAGCGCACCGCCTTCGGCCTGGTCAGCGAGAGTGCGCAGTTCCTTCACGGCGTGCTCAATCGAGCTGCGCAGGTAGCCGACCTCGAAAGCGTTCCGAGCGGAGAAGTCCTTGAGGTCGGGCCAGTGCTTCAGCGCGCCCGCTGCGGAGGTCGCCAATTCCGATTCCAGCTGGTCTGCGATGCCTCGAAGGCTCATCGCGCACCGCCTTCGGCCGGAATCTGCGCGCGCAGCGTGGCCAGCATGTCGGGCACCGAGTGGCCGTCCTGCTCAGCCAGAGACAGCACCATCCCTGCGAACGCGAAGATGGTGGGCGGCGCGTCGCAGTTGTTGACGATCGCCTCGGCGGTGTGCACATCCAGGCTGTGGATTGCCTCGATGAGATCGCAAGCGGACCGCATGCCACCAGCCGTACGGGCATCAGGAACGTAAGGTGCGCGCTCTTCGGCGGCACGGTCAGAGTGGGCCTGATTGGCCATGGATAGAATTCCCCTCGTACGATGGGTCCCCGCTCCCGCCGAGGCGCACGACTCGGCGGGACGTTCGGGTGAAATGGATTGGGTGGGCGCTGATTCGCGCCGACGCTGTTACCGGGCAGGCAGTGAGCGGATGTAGCGGTCGATGCTGTCGCGCAAGAACAGGTTCTTGACGCCCTCTTTCAGAACGACGATCCGCTCTTGGCGCGCAAGCTCTTCCAGCCGCCACTTCGACAGGCCGGAGTACTGGACCGCGCCCTTGAGATCGAACGCGATCGGCTGCGCGACGACGGCAGCTTCGACGGGCTGCAGTTGATCACTCATCGCTACTCCCCCGCCCGCTCGACGAGCACGCTGCAATCGATGCTGAGCCAATGCGCGGTTGCGATCAGCTCAGGCACCAGCACTGGAGTCTCGCCAGTGAACTTCCGCTGAACGGCCCGCTGGGACACCCCGAGCACTTCAGCCAGCTCGGCCGTCCACTTCCGCTGACGACGCATCTCCAGCCGAACCTCGCGCATCACACGGAGCGTGGCGATTTCCTCGACGGTCACGACCGGCCATCCCGCAGTCCCGTGCGTACATCTTCCGTGCCCCCTGCCATGCGCAGCAGGTTCTGCACGATCGCGCGAGTCTGCGTGACGTTGAACCCTCGCGGGTGCGCCGCGAGCTGAGTGCCCAGCACCCGCCACGCCTCGTCGACGCCAGTGGTCTTCAGGTACTCCTCGGCGCACGACAAGTGCCACCAGGTGCCGAACATCTTGGTGATCGGCTCACCCTCGCCAGTGACCCGTCCGCACTTCGGGCACGGGGTCGAGGTCGGGTCGGTGACGAAAACCTGTTCGGACTCAGGATCCTTCAACACCTCCGGCATCCGCCGGCCACGGGAAGCAACAGCCGAGAGCTGATCGACAGGATTCACCAGGCCACCTCCAGCTCCTGGGTGCCGGAGTCCTTCGGGAGTTCCAGGGTGCCGTTGGCGTCGATGTGCTTGGTGATCCACTTCCACGCGATGTCCTGACCCTTGGGGGTCAAGTAGGCGGTAAACGAGGTGTGGCCCGACTTCTTGTCGGTGCGCTTGACGTTCTCTGCCCACCCATTTCGGATCGCCGTGGCGGTCGCTTGGCCGGTGTCAGAGCGGTCACCCTGGATCGTCACGCCCTTGTGGGCAAGGAATGCCATCACATGGGCCTGCAGGATCCAGATGCTGTGCACCTTCTTGCCCCAGGTCTGCACCTCACGGGCAAAGTCCTGGCGATGAATCGAGGTTGACGAACCGGAGTGCGCCTCAGCCTTCGCCACCTTCGGAGCGTCGACCTCGACCTTCAGCTCGAGCTCTTTGTTCTTCGCCGCGAGTGCCACAATCCGGCGGTCCAGGATGGACACCGCGTTGCGGATGATCTCATCCTCGGAGAGCTCAGCCGGACGCGTTTCGGCCTCGACATCGAGCAGCATGTCCCGGACCCGCTTCGC
Source organism: Nocardia sp. NPDC059154 (assembly GCF_042755705.1). Lineage (NCBI taxonomy): Bacteria > Bacillati > Actinomycetota > Actinomycetes > Mycobacteriales > Nocardiaceae > Nocardia > Nocardia sp. NPDC059154. The sequence continues at coordinate 5,840 of NZ_JBHZCS010000070.1, read as the reverse complement.
GACCTCACTGTCACGCAACAGCATTCCGATCCGCAGGATGGCCCGGCGGGGGAACAGGGCGATCTGGCGGGCGCGCGGATCGAGGTTTGAGACGTTCAAGTTGAACGTCTCCCCGAATACAGTCCGTGTCACGATCCGGTAGCCGTCGCTGTCGAGTTCATCGCGATTCCGTTTGACCACCGTGAGGATGGTCTCGCGGTCGACCTCGTAGTAGGTGGCTACCTGTTCGGTCATGGCGTGCATGTCGTCGGACAAGGTGCGGAGCGCGCCCACCTTGTCGAGGACCTCGGTGCGGCCCGCGAGCGTATCGCGCTGGGTGCGGGCCGACGAGGCGGTCAGATCAAGCGAATGCTTGTTCTCGCTGGTAGGTGGGGTGCTAGAGTGCACGGGCTCCGGCCTCCTCAAGGGCTGGGGTTGTTGAAGCGGCAGCGCTCGGGACTTCTTGGCGGGAGGAACGAGCGCTGCTGCTCATGGGTACCGCGGCTATGACGGGCCGCATGATTGCGATCTGGGGAATGGCAAGGGCATCGGCCGCTCGAGCAAGGTTGATGTCCGTTAACCGCTTCCGACCAGCTTCGATGTTGGCGAGATAGGGGCGTGAGATCCCCATCAGCGCCGCCAGCTGTTCTGGCTTGAAACCTCGAAGCTCTCGGATCGTTCGAAGCGTCTCGCCTACCCGTTCCCAATCCGCTTCCAGGAAGGGACTTCGAGCGAAATTCCTTCCCCGTCTTGGTATCTGCTCTGTTGCCACATTGCAAGATCGTAAGGGAACAGCAGGGAAGTCTCAACCCAACCCTGCCGGTCAACTTGGCCATCAGGTTCAAGCGGCCCCGGAACGGGAACAGTTAGCTATAGGTTCTGGTGCATACGTGCAGATCAACCCAATTCGCCCAAGAACTTGATGTTCCCGGTAATTCCCTCCAAGATAGAGCCATGGCGACCGACGAATCAGCGACCTTACGGCTCGTGGGCCAGCATGTGGCGAGATGCCGTGTCCTGCGGAACATGAGCCCGACATCACTCGCGCGAGTGGCGGGGGTCGACGTGAAGACGATCCGCAGTCTTGAGGCCGGCGAGCGGTGGCCGCAGGACACGACGCGCCACAAGATCGAAGTCGCCCTGTCACTGACTCCAGGGAGCATTCAACGGTGGCGGCAAGACCCCGAAGAATTCAATCGTCAGTGGTTGAGCCATTACCTCCAGCAGAATAAGCCCGCCGATTCCGCGGAACAGACCACTGACCATCCGATTCAACCGGGGCCGACAAGCGAAGCGATCGGTCGGCTGGGCGTAGAGGTCCTCAGGCGCCGCACAGAGCTTCAAATGACACAACAGGATGTTGCGCAGGCTGGCGGCCCCTCAGATACCACACTGACTGGCATCGAGAACCACACAGCGACGGCCATCAGCCCATTGACCCTCCGCAAGTTGGACGCTGCGTTGCGTTGGAACCCTGGTAGCGCCCAGAACGTACTGGATGGCCATCCGGCTTCGCCCCTGACCCCAACGGAACAGGCGGAAGTGGAAGAAATTGCGGAATACCTGGCTAATCAACGCCGGGAAATGTCCGAATTTATGCTCGAGACGGAACACCCCCTCGAAGTCGCAGCGGCTGCGGTGGAAGTGGCGTACGGCGTCACAGCGAGCTGGAAGGTTGCACAGCAGGCATTGAAAGCGGGAGTGCATCCTGCGTTGCCGAGAAGCTGGGCAGAGATGGGATTTCAACTTCTGGTTGGTTCCGGAATTTTGGGTGGGCTCCGCAGCGAGTTGGTGATGTCATTCTTCGATAAGTATGAGGAACTGATGATCGCGCTAAAGGAGGCGGATCGCACAACTACACTTCTGGAGCCACCGCTTCCGAGGATCATGCAGAAGAACGTGCGCACATCCAATGCATTAGACGATCTCGACTCCGACATGCCGGCCGCCCTGGGTGACTACGACGTGCCTCCAGTAGCTGGGAATCGCGGCGGTCAAACAAACCGCGCGTCCGCACCCGAGGACGGCGCCGAGGACCAGGCCGTGCGCCGCGGCCTCGACGCGCCGCCGCGGTACATCAGGGGTCGCCAGCGCGCGACAGGCCGCGATATGTCCTTCGACGAGAAGGGCCAGCCGATCTGGGTCGATGACGACGATGACGACGAGGACAACGCACTGGCGGCGTTCGAACCCGACGATGGCGACGAGGACAAGCAGGACGATGACGACTTCGAGGGGCGTTAGGCGGACAAAGGCTACTGGCCATCGATGAAGGTCCAGTTGATTACGAGGGTTGGTGATGGGACCCCCAACGGGCCCGGGCTGCTCATCGCGGCAAGTGATTAGTTGGTGCGGTGTAACGAGGATCGATGATGCGGTGAGCAGTTGCCGCGCGCATCCAGTCCGGGAATTCCCCAATCAGCGCGTCATACAGTTCAGTGTCGGTGGTGGAGTCGATGTCGACGACCCGGAAGAATCCGGCGTTGTCAACGATGCGACCCTGCATAGTGTCAAGTTGCGTCAGTATCCCAAAATTGTTGTCTCCCAACCCAATGAACTGCCAGAACACTGGGCGGCTGGCGGCTGTGGAGATGAGCTTGCGGATCTGAGGCACCTTGGAATGGAAGCCACCATCGGTGAAGAACAACACAAGCACAGGCTGCAGGTTGCGCAGACCATCGAGGATGGCCGACATGATCGGCAGTTCCTGATTGAATCCGCCGATCTGCTTGTCATAGTTGATCGGTGAGCACATCGGGTGGCCATGGGTGCCATGCAAATGGACGAAGGTGTCGATCCACTGGTCAGCGTTGGCAACGGTGACATCGGGGAGCTTCACATAATGTTGGCCGTACAGGTAAGTTTCAAGGTTGCCGTCACTATCGAGCTGGGTAGCGATCGGGATCATGCGTTCAATGACGCGCTTGACGGTGCCGTCTTGGTAGAGCTGTGCCATTGACATCGTCTTGTCGAGCACCAGAATCACCCGGGCATCACATCCGGCAGCGCCTTTTGTGAGGAGAGCTCGGTGCACCGCCTCCTTCCGAAGGTTGAGCACGCGGCGCTTCTCCAGTGAGAGCTTTCCCTCGCCGGCGACTACGCGGATCTTCGGGGCAGCGCCGAGAACTGGAGCAGGCGCAGCCGTTACAGCATTGGCAGCAGGCGAGTCCGGCTCCTCATCGACGGTGACGCCAAACTCGCGCACAAGGCCCGCGAACCCTGCATCCCATCCCGCCGACTCGCTACGAACCTTCCACTGTCCCCCGCGTCGATACAGCTCGACAAGGACGGCGGCCTGCTCTGTTGTCAGCCCTTGAGCTGGGGCGGTAATCGTCGTCCCGGTGTCATCGGTAATCGTCGTGACCAGGGGGATGCCACCAAGTGGAGCCTCAGCGGCGAGCCCGATCGCGATGTGGTCGATAACGCTCGGGACCGTCGTCAGGTTGATAGAAAGTTTGCCGGCGCCAGTCAAGGAGATGGCACCTTCCGGGGATTGCGGCTGGTTGAAAAACACGAAGTCGCTGTCTGAGCGCACCTTTCGCGTGGAGGTGAGCTGGAACGCCACGATGTCCATGCGGGCTCCACTCACCTCGATCGTCAGCGTCGCCGCATGGGTCGATAACGGTACATTCTGACCGCGTACCAGGGCCCCTGCGTTCGCGAGTTTGGGCTCCGCCGAGATATTTTCATGCCTGGACATAAGTCCGGAGTGTATTGATCGCGAGACCTCGCTCGCCCTCCCCAGAGAAGTTGGCACGATCGGTCATAGACCCAGCCGCGCGAAACCCTAGCAACCTCACTCGAACATGTGTTCCACTCCAGCCATGGGGAACGCTTTACCAACGGATAACCATCACTGGGACCCGTGGCGACACCTCCACCGCCACTACCCGCACATACCCGTGATCTACACAAAGAAGCTGAAAGGCAAAAGACGTGGTGCGATCACGCCCAGCGGGAAGATCCTCATCGACCGAAGACTCGGTCAGGCCGCGCGACGATGCACCCTCACCCACGAAATCATCCACCTCGAACGTGGACTCGCTCCGCGCGGCACAAGATTCGCGGCCCGCGAAGAGCAAACAGTCAGAGAGCTCACCGCCCGGCGACTGATCACGTTGCCCGCGCTCACCGAAGCCCTGATGTGGGTAGCACCCGATGACCCATACGCGCTCGCCGAACAGCTCTGGGTAGACATGCCGACCCTGCGGATCCGGTTGCGGCACATCACCCCAGCCGAGGTCGGGCAGGTCAACGGCGAGCTAGACCGCCGACGGCCGTGGCATCAGTAGCGGCCCGAGTGTGCACTACTGCCCGGCGGCGGCCCTCTGCCCAGCGGGGACGATCTTCTCCGGCAGCAGCATCCCGGCGAGGGCATTCTGTCCGGTACGCAGCTTCTCCAGATCTTCGTGCAGGTACAGCCGGTTCGCTGCCGCGGTCGACTGGCCGAGGAACTTCATGCGGTGTGTTTCGTCGACCGGGATCAACGAGTTGGCGGTATGCCGGGTGCCGTGGCCTTGAATGGCCGGCACTTCGGCGCGGGCCTGAGCGTCGCTCCAGGCCGCGTTCTCATACTCGCGGCGGATCGGCCGGAACTGGTCGGTGACCCACAGCAGCCCCCACGGATTCGGGATCCGGTTGTCCACGTACATCCGGAGCATGATCGCCAGCTCTGGCGGGATCGGTTGAATGCGGGGCTTCTTGGTCTTCGGCTTCACCAGGGCGAGATTCTTGTACACCGGGATCAACTCGTAGGTGTCCGGCGCGTCGAAGCGGTCCGGGGCCTCAGAGTTCTTCATCCCCGGCTTCAGCGGGAGTTGCTGCAGCTGCCAGGAGATGTCCCAGGTCAGGTTTTCCCAGTCGATCCGATCCTCTTGCATGCCGAGCAGCTCGCCCTGGCGCAGCGCCGTGACGTAGCGGGCGGCCCACAGCGTCACCAGCGGGTCGCCACCCTCGAGCGCCGCGGTGAGTACCGACTGCGCCTGCTCGGCGGTGTGCGTGCCGCGTTCCTCGCTGACAGCCTTCGGGCGTTCGACGAGTTTCGCGACGTTCTCACGGATCAGCTTGGGCCTCTCCTTGAGCTCATCGTCGAGCCAGTCACGCACCCGGTCGTAGGCGATCTGTCTCGTGCGACTGGACCACCGCGGCTCCTCGGACTCGGTGCCCTTGACCGTCTTGGTCTGTTCCTTCATCCACGAGATCAGGTAGTCGATGTGCTCGGTGGTGAGCTGTTTCATGTCCGCTCCACCGATGGACGGGGCGACTTGCTGGTTGATCGTGGCGAGCACGTTCTTGTAGTGGTTCGGGCCCCAGCCGTCCTTCTTCTTCTCCGCCCAGCGGCGCATCCGGTCGTCGACACGGACCTTCGCCGCCGGCGCCTGCGGGACGCCATTGCGGAGGTCCTCCTTGAGCTCGTCGAGCTTGCGCATCGCTTCGGACTTGTCCTTGGAGTACACCGGCCGGGTGCGGGCGCGGCTGCCATCCATCCCGGGCGGCAGCGGCGCGACGCCTACCCACATGCCGTCCGCCCTCTGATAGAGCGCGCCCTCGCCGTACTGGCGCTTGCGCTTTTTGCCCGGTGTGCGGAACGACTTCTTGGATGGGGATGTCAATTGCGGCTGCCTCCATCGGTATTCTGACAGCGTGACCAGCCTGGACGGATCGAGGACGAACACCTTCTCGATTTGGCGTTTCCAGGTGTAGCCAATTACTGTAGTCAATGGTACGGTGTTGCACAGGTTCGCAGCAACAACCAAACCTGTTGTGAGCAGGCAAAATTCACAACTCGTCAGGACAGAAAGAGCGGAGCCTCAGCCTTCCAAGCTGATGGTGCGGGTTCGATTCCCGTCACCCGCTCTTTC
>NZ_JBHZCS010000069.1:0-56643 GCF_042755705.1 Nocardia sp. NPDC059154 | reverse complement strand
CGCTGGGTGAGACCCAGATTGCCGCCCTCGCCGACCACCCGGCAGCGCAGCCGCGCCGCCGGAATCCGCACCTCGTCATTGGCCGGGTCGGCGACGGCGGTGTCCGGCTCGTCGCTGCCGCGCACGTAGGTGCCGATGCCGCCATTGAACAGCAGGTCCACCTCGGCACTCAGAATCGCCCGGATCGCCTCGGGTGCGGGCAGTTCCGTCGCGGTGACGCCCAGCCGATCACGCACCTCGGGGGAGAGCGGGATGGTTTTGGCGGTGCGCGGCCAGACGCCGCCGCCCTCCGAGATCAGGGCGCGGTCGTAGTCGGCCCAGCTGCTGCGCTCGAGACCGGCCAGGCGGCGGCGCTCGCCGTGCGACAGCAGCGGATCCGGGTCCGGGTCGAGGAAGATGTGGCGGTGGTCGAAGGCCGCCACCAGCAGAATCCGATCGGTTTCGAGCATGCCGTTGCCGAAGACGTCACCCGACATATCGCCGATGCCCGCCACCGTGAACGGCTGCGCGTCGGCGTCGATGCCCAGCTCGGCCAGATGCTGCCGGATCGAGCACCACACGCCACGCGCGGTAATGCCCAGCGCCTTGTGGTCGTAGCCGCGGGAACCGCCCGAGGCGAACGCGTCGCCGAGCCAGAAACCCCGCGATACCGCAATGCCATTGGCCAGATCGGAGAAGCGCGCGGTGCCCTTGTCCGCCGCGACCACCAGATACGGATCGTGGTCGTCGTACACCACGCAGTGCGCGGGCGGGATCGTCACGCCGTCGACAATATTGTCGGTGACATCGAGCAGGCCGCCGATGAACGCCGAGTACGCCGATTCGACGGTGGCGGGATCGCTTCCGCGCCGGGCCACGAACACGCCCTTCGCGCCGGTCGGCACGATGACCGCGTTCTTGACCGTCTGGGTCTTCATCAGCCCGAGCACCTCGGTGCGGAAATCGTCTCCGCGTTCCGACCAGCGCAAGCCGCCACGGGCGATCGCGCCGCCTCGCACGTGGCTGCCCTCCACATCGGCGGCGTGCACGAAGATCTCGCGATAGGGCGTGACCGGGGCCGAGATCGAGAGCCGGGCCGGATCGACCTTGAATGCGGCCACCGCGCGACCCTGCAGGTACCAGTTGGTGCGCAGCACCGCGGTGCAGAAGGTGTACAGGCCGCGCAGCAGCTGATCCTCCGGCAGCGTGGCCGCGGCCTCCAGCCGTCGCTGCACCGCCGCATCGGCGGCGGCTACCGACCCGGCCCGCCCGGCCGTGCGCGCCGGATCGAACCTGGCGTGGAACAACTCCACGAACGCGCGCACGAATTCGGCATGGGCGGAAAGGATCTCGGTGACCGTGACCTCGCTCAGGCGCAGGCCCACCTGCCGTAGATAGCGGCACGCGGCACGCACCAGGACCACATCCTGCCACGCCAGCCCGGCCGTGCCGACCAACCCGATCAACCCGTCGACCTCCACGGCGGTGTCCACGGCCGCCAGGAACGCGTCCGCGATCAGCTCGGCGGTTCGCTCGTGCAGCAGAAAAGCGGTGGGGCGGAAGGTGAACCGATGCACGGCGCGCAGCTCATCGCCGCTCACCTCATGGGTGATCACCTGCAATCCCAGCGCCGAGAAGACCTCGATCAGCGTGGTGAGAGGCGGCGGCGCGCCATGCCAGACCAATCGCGCCGACGGCAGCTCACCCGCGATCCGCTCGAATTCCAGCCGGGGGACAGCATCGATCCGCTGTTCGTCCAGCGTGCCGGTGCCTGCTCCGCGATGCATCCGTTCAACTCCCTGTGCGCGATCGGTCCATTCGCAGCCAATCTGCCGCATTGAGACCCACCACACAGTGGACGAACCGGCACGCCCACCCCACCCCGATCCGCCGCCCTGTCCATTGCCGGCCGACCCCACGCGGCTGATTGGGGAAGCGTCCATGCCACCCCGGACTGCACCCGGAGAGGGAGCGGAACACGCATCCAGTGGCGACCGCGAGATGCAAGAAATCCGGCGACGTGGTCGGCGTGCCGCCGGACGCTCGCAGCGCGTCGTTCACCGAGTCGTGCGCCTTCGGCCACGCCACGGCCGCTGCTGCAGCCACCCCGTACCCGTCACATCTCGTCGGCTGAATCTCGTCGGAGAGTGATCGCCGGGACCGCCTGATCGCGACATGCGAGCAGATCGGCTGCCGTTGGAGCAGGAGGAACCTCACTGCCTCTACTCCAACGCGCCTGAGCGCCCACCTGATCGGGTCCTTCGGCAGCACAGCGGATTATCATGGGGGCTTCGGGGGGCGTGAATCGCAGGTGACCCACATGGTCGAGGACGACCCCCTCAGAACACACCGGGATATGGATATGGCGGCTCCACCAGTCGCGGAGCTGAGTTCGGTGGGGTTCGAGGATGCAGAGGAGATCGGGCGGGGCGGGTTCGGCGTGGTTTGCCGCTGCACTCAGCGCGACTTGGATCGCGTCGTCGCGGTGAAGGTGCTCACCACCGCTGAGCCGGACGAGGAAAGCAGAGCGCGATTTCTGCGGGAGCAACGCGCGATGGGGCGACTGACCGGCCACCCGAACATCGTGGGGGTTTTGCAGATCGGCGAGATCTCTTCTGGGAGACCATATTTGGTGATGCAGTGCCACGAGCGCGGATCCCTCGAGGACCGGATCCGCAGGGACGGTCCGCTTTCTGTGGACGAGGTGCTGCGGCTCGGGATCAAGGTGGCCGGGGCGCTCGAGACGGCGCACCGGCTCGGCATCGTGCATCGTGACGTCAAACCGGCGAATATCTTGTTCACCGAATACGGGGAGCCGGCGTTGTGCGATTTCGGCGTCGCCCGTATCGCCGGCGGATTCGAGACTACGGCTGGAACGGTGATGGCGTCGCCGGCTTTTGCTGCTCCCGAGGTTCTCGACGGCCATCCGCCCCGTCCAGCGTCGGACGTGTACGGGCTGGGAAGCACGTTGTTCTGTGCGCTCACCGGACATGCCGCTTTCGAACGCCGGAGTGGGGAACAGGTCGTTGCGCAGTTTCTCCGGATCACCACCGATCCGGTGCCGGATCTCCGCACGGGCGGGATCCCCGACGATGTGTGCGCGGCAATCGAGACCGCGATGGACCGCGATCCGTCGCAGCGTCCCTCCGCCATCGCCTTCGGTAAGCAGCTGCAACGCATCCAGCGCGACCATGGTTACTCCGTCGATGAGATGACCATCCGCGGTGAACCCGACAACGTGCAGGAAGCGCACGTACCGGCGCGGGGACAGTGCCGTCGCAGCGGGGATACGGGTGCGCTTCGGTTGGAACTGACAAGCTTCGTCGGTCGGAAGGCACAACTGTCCGAGGTGAAGAAGGCGCTGTCGGAATCGCGTCTGGTGACGCTGACGGGCATCGGTGGGGTCGGCAAGACGCGGCTCGCGGCGCGGGCGGCGAGCAAGTTGCGTCGCAGTTACGCGGACGGGGTGAGATTGGTCGAGTTCGGCGACATCGACGACCCGGAGTTGGTGGACGACATTGTGGCTACTTCCGTCGGCGTGCGGAACCTGGCCGGCAGCCCGACGAGGGAGGTGCTGGTCGAGTTTCTGTCGACACGCAAACTTTTGCTGGTGCTCGACAACTGCGAGCACCTGGTGGAGGCGGTCGCGGTCCTCGCGGAGTCGCTACTGCGTGCCTGCGTGGACCTGTCGATCTTGGCCACCAGCCGCGAGGTCCTCGGAATCGGCGGCGAATCCGTGTTGCCGGTGACGCCACTGGGTTTTCCGGATCCGTCCAGCGTGCCCACGCTGGGAGAAGCGTCCCGATACGATGCGGTGGAATTGTTCGTCGAACGAGCGGCGGCGGTGGTACCCGGGTTCGAGCTGACTCGAGACAACCGGCTTGCCGTTGCCCGGATTTGTGCCCGGCTGGACGGGTTGCCATTGGCGATCGAGCTGGCCACGGCCCGGCTGCGCGTGCTGTCCGCCGATCAGATCCTCCGACGGCTCGACGACCGGTACACCCTGCTCACAGCGGGCAATCGGGATGTCCCGACGCGCCAGCAGACTCTGTGGTGGTGCATCGGCTGGAGTTACGACCTGTGCACACCACGCGAACAGCAGCTGTGGTCGCGACTGTCGATCTTTGCTCACAGCTTCGACCTCGACGCAGCTGAACAGGTGTGCGGCACCGCCGCACCCGACCCCGACCTGCTCGATGCATTGTTCGCGTTGGTGGACAAGTCGATCCTGATCCGGGAGGAATCCCGTGGCGCGGTCAGGTTTCGGATGCTCGACACAGTGCAGAACTACGGCAGGAGAAAGCTCGAGGAGTCAGGTGAGGACCGGGAGATCGGTCGCCGGCATCGGGATTGGTACGAGCGGTTGGCGTTCGACGCGGAGGCCGAGTGGATCAGTCCCCGCCAACTCGAGTGGGATTCTCGCCTGAAGCAGGAACTGCCGAATCTGCGCAGGGCAATGGAGTTCGACGAGGCCGGTGCCGGCGGCATGAGGATCGCGGCAGCTCTGTTCTCGTTCTGGTACATGGGTGGCCGAATCACCGAGGGCCGCAGCTGGCTCGACCGAACTCTGGCCCGCTCGGCCGTTGGACAAGGTCGAGATCGCGCGAAGGCGCTCTACTCGGCCGCGATGCTTGCCGCGGCTCAGGCGGACCTGGCGGCGGCGACAGCGCGGGTGGCAGAACTCAGGGGGCTGGCCAGGCAGGTGGCCGGCCCGGAGATCGCCACCTGGGTGGCAGTTGCCGACGGTTACACCGCGCTTGTCGGCGACGATCTCGGCCATGCAGTCGCCCGTCTGGAGGAGGCCGCAGAACTGGTCACGGGCTGTAGTGATCCCGTATTGCGAATGGACTCTTCCCTATTGCTGGGGTGGGCATACCAACTCGGTGGGGATCTCCGGCGCGCGGTCGCCTGTCACGAGCAGACGCTGGCATTCGCGGACTCTCGCGGAGGAGAGACGTCCTTTCGCTCCTGGCTGTTGTGGGCAATGGGCACGGCCGTGTGGAGGCAGGGTGCGCTCGACCGAGCCACGGACCTGTTGCAGGAGAGCCTTCGTCATGCTCGCTCGGTCGATGATCCGCTCATCGCTGCGACCAGTCTGGAAGCTCTCGCATGGATCGCTTCGGATCGCGACGATGTCCGCCGCGCCGCTGTGTTGATGGGTGCTGCCGAAGCACTGGGCCGGGCCGCAGGTAGCTCCTCGATCCTGTTCCCCAACCTGGCCACCTATCACCGGGCATGCGAGCGCTGCGCACAGGAGACTCTCGGAACACGAGAATTCGAAAAGGCCCGGGAGGAGGGTGGTGCGATGAGTTTCGCCGTGGCCGCTGCCTTCGGCCTCGGAGAAGACCCCCCATCGCTCGCCGACCGACCGGCGATCCTCACCAAACGTGAGCAGCAGATCGCCGAACTGGTAGCCGAAGGCCTCACCAACAGCGCAATCGCTGGTCGATTGATGATCTCACGGCGCACTGCGGAGGGGCACGTCGAGCACATCCTGACGAAGCTGGGTTTCACCTCGCGGGCTCAGATCGCGAGGTGGGTTGGGGCAGGTGCGGGACCACCCTGAGTTCACATGATCGATGTTCGGGCGTTCGTCTCGTCGGCCGGCGACGCATCGACTTCCCACCCGTATCCGGGCTCATGCGCTGTGGTTGATCATGACGTGTTTGGTCCGGGAGAAGTCGTCGAGTGCGTAGAGCGAGAGGTCGCGCCCGTAGCCCGATCCCTTGAACCCGCCCCAGGGCACCTCGCATGCGAACACCAGGTGCGAGTTGACCCAGACAGTGCCGAAGTCGAGCCGCTTGGGCACGCTGAGAGCGAGGCCCACGTCCCGGGTCCATACCGACGCCGAGAGTCCATACGGTGTCTCGTTGGCCCTGGCAACCGCATCGTCGGTGGTGCTGAACGATTCGACCGTGACGACGGGGCCGAAGATTTCCTGCCGGGTGATCGGCGCCCCGGCCGGCACCCCGCTGAACACGGTCGGTTCGATGAAGTAGCCAGGCCCGTCCAGGACCGCGCCGCCGATGGCAGCGTGCAGGCCGGACGCCGTCGCCTCGGCCAACGAGTTCCGTACGCGCTCGAAGTGTGGGCGGGAAACCATAGGACCGATTTCGACGTCGTCCCCGGCGGCCGGCGCGCCGACGACCAGGCTGCCGACTTCCCGAACCAGGAGTTGGGTGAACTCTTCCGCCACCGATTCGTGCACCAGCACCCGGCAGGCTGCGCCGCAGTCCTGGCCCGCATTGCAGAATCCGGCGTTGCGCACTCCGGCCGCGGCCGCACCGAGGTCGGCGTCGGCGAAGACGACGACGGGTGCTTTGCCGCCGAGTTCGAGGTGGACGCGTTTGACCGAACGTGAGGCGGTGTCTGCGACTGCCCGGCCACTGAGAGCGCTTCCCGTCACCGCGACAAGTGCGATGTCGGGGTGTTCGGCCAGGCGCTGTCCTACTGTCCGGCCAAGGCCGGTCACGATATTGACGGTTCCGGCGGGGATGTGTCCGGCGATGAGCTCGGCCAGTTTCAGTATCGACAGCGGCGTCTGTTCGGAGGGCTTGAGCACCACGCTGTTTCCGGCGGCAAGAATGGGGGCGATCTTCCAGGCGGCCATCAGCAGCGGATAGTTCCAGGGCGTGATCACCCCGACCACTCCCACCGGTTCGCGGAGAACGACCGAGGTGTGTCCCTGTACATAGTCTCCACCGGCCAGGGAAGTCATCGTCCGTCCCGCTCCCGCCATGAACCGGAACGTGTCGATGGTATTGGAGACATCGTCCTCGGCGATGCTGCGGGGTTTGCCGGTATTCGCGGACTCGAGCACTGTGAGTACTTCGCGGTTGGCTTCTACGATGTCCGCGATCCGGGAGAGCACCTCGGATCGTTCCTTCGGTGTGGTGCAGCCCCACGATCTCTGAGCCTCGACGGCCGCCTGCACAGCCGAATCGACAGCGTCGATGGTTCCTGCCGGGACGGATCCGAGGATCTCTTCCGTGGTCGGATCGAGGATGTCGATGACTTCCGTGGACGAGCCCTGGACAAACGATCCGCCGATGAAGTGGCCTGCGGGCGGCACGTCAGCGACCGGGATCTGATCCGGAGAGGGACGCCGAACGGTGAATCGCCCAATTTCAGTTGATGCCATGATTATTCGCCTGTACTTTCTGCGCTCGGTCCGGCGCCTGTAGGCAGGTTCTTCGTTTCGGTCGCGTCGCCGAGGCGTCACGTGCGGCGGAACGATTCCTGCGGCGGGCAAGAGCTGTGGCGGTGAAGTAGTAGAGCAGTGAAACGACAGCCAATCCGACGATGAACGAGATGTCTGTGTTGCCGAGCATTTCGGCGATCGGTCCGATGAAGGCGGTTCCGATGATCATGAACGGGAGTTGTACGGCGACGCCGATGAGGTAGCAGCTGACCGCGGGCCAGTTGACCCGGCCGTAGCGGCCGCCGTCGCGCTGGTAAAAATCTTCGACGACGTAGTCCCCATGCCGGACCAGGTAGTAGTCCACCAGATTCACGGCCGTCCACGGGACCAGCGAACCCAGTAGCAGAACCAGGAAGTTCTTGTAGGTGGCGACGAAGTCGCTGCCCCCGCTGAGCGCGATACCCGAGGCCAGCGCGCACAGTCCGGTGGCGACCAGAGCACGTTCGCGGCCGCGTGCATTGAAGCGCGGAAAGATCGTCTGCGCAATCGTGATCGTGCACAGCGTGCCGCAGTACAGGTTCATCGCGTTCGTAGCGGCGACTCCGATGCTGAAGACCACAACCACCACGACGCTGATCCCGGCGGTGGCCTGGGTCAGGGCGACAACCGGGTCGGTGTGGGGGAGCAGCAATCCGATGCCTGCCCCGAGGAACATCGTCAGGATCGAGCCGATGCTGGTGCCCCAGTAGCACATCCAGAATGCCGGCCTCGGGCCCGTCTTCGCCGGCAGGTAGCGCGAATAGTCGGAAACGTATGGGGCATAGGCGATCTGCCACACCGCACACGCCCCGAAGGTGCTCAGGAAGCCGGCCGGCGTCGCGGTGCCCGTGCTGAAGAAGTGAGCGGGCACCGAGTGGACGATGAACGCCCAGACGAACGCCATCAGCAGAACCAGCCCCGACGCCCACGTCATGATGCGCGCGTAGGCGTGGATCAGGGTGTAACCCCAGATGGCCGCGCAGACGCTGATCGCCGCGAGCACCACGATGCCGGCCTTAGCGCTCAGGAAGGGTACGGCTGACGCGAGGGACTCCCCGCCGAAGACAAGAATCGAGACGAAGAACCCGAGGTACATGCAGACGACGACTCCGACGATGAGAATCGATCCCAGCGAACCGAATTGGCCCTTGGTCTGCACCATCTGTGGAACACCCAGCCGCGGCCCCTGAGCAGAGTGCAGCGCCATGAAGATCGCACCGAAGAGATTTCCTGCGATGATCGCCAGCGCGGCCGACCAGGCGGGCTGCCCGAAGAGGGTCGTCGACAACGCCCCGGTAACAACCGCCAGGATCATGATGTTGGTTCCGAACCAGATCGTGAACATGTCCCGGTTGCGCCCGTGGCGCTGGTCGGCCGGGATCGGTTGGATGGTGGCCGATTCGATGAGGGAGACGGATCCTTCACGCCCGCTGTGATTTTCACTCACTGGTGTTGCCTTTCGCAGGCCCCGGGGCAGGTTGGGAGATGGTGGTTCCGGCCGCGACGGGCTCGATCAGCGGATGACGAAGCCGCGCTCGACGACGTCGGCGAGAAGATCGGCGTAGGAATCCATGTCGTCGCGGGCCGGACGCGGTGCCGCGGCATAGGGCATGGCGGCCTTCACGACGGGACTGAGGAAGTACGCGCCTGCCGTCAGCACCGTCAGCGCCTCGAACTGGTCGGGCCGGTGCGCGGCGAGCTCATCGAGAGCGGCTTCGGGGTCCTTGCCAGTGCACGAGGCGACGGCGGCGGCGAAGGCCTCTGCGATATCGGGCCGGTAGCCGAGAACCTGGTCGAGCAACGCGTCGGGTACTCCGGCGCCGCTCGCCGAGGGCATGGAGCCGGACGCGGGAATCAGTGTGTCGGCGAGAAGCGCGAAGGTGCGGCGCTGGCCGGAGTCGAGCATCGTGCTGTCCTTAGAACGCGGTCTGGATGCTGTGGTGGGTTTCGGCGAGGTGCCGCATCGAGCGCAGAGCAATCGCCATGATGGTCGCGGTCGGGTTCACGCCCGTGGAGGTGACGAAGACGCTGCCGTCGATGATGAACAAGTTGGGTACGTCGTGTGCCCGACCCCACTGATCGACGACGGAGGTGGCGGGGTCGGTGCCCATGGTGGCGGTGCCGAGCAGATGCCAGCCGCTGTGGCGTACCACTGGAATCGGGTGGACTTCGACAGCCCCGGCGGCCTGATGCGCCTCGATCGCCCGCTCCACGTTGAATTCGAGCATTCGCTCACAGTTCTCACCGATGGTGTAGCGGATTTTCGCGGCCGGGATCCCGTCGGAGTCTGTGACGTGCGGGGCGAGCACGACCGCGTTGTGCTCGTCGGGCAGGTCTTCGGTGGTGATCCCCCATTCGGTGTAGCGCCCGAACGTGCGCTCGAGGCGGCTGTGGAAGGCGGGTCCGAAACTCCGACGCCAGTCCTGGCCCCGCTCCCACAGGGCGTGGGCGAGCGGGCCACCGGTCGGCATCAGGTTCCACTTCGCTCCCCGCACGAAACCGCGGTCGGTGTCGGTCTCGTAGAACTGCATCGACTGCAGCGCCTGTCCTGCCGGGCCGAGCCAGGTTTCGAGCTCTTCGTCGTAGGCGCCGAATACCGAGGCGTACGGGTGCGTCATCAGACGCTTGCCCACCAGCCCGGAGGAGTTGGCCAGGCCGTCGGGGAAGAGCGACGAGGTCGAGTTCAGCAGCAGGCGCGGTGTGCCCACACCGTTCGCGGCCATCACGGTCACCCGGGCCGCCAGGTGGTGCAGGTTCCCGTCGCGGTCGATGTACTCGGCGCCGGTGACAAGGCCGCGGTCGTTCACGGTGAGCCGGCTGACCCGGGCACCGGTGATCAGCACCGCACCCAGCGCGATCGCGTCACGCCAGTGTGTGAGGTCGGTGCTGGCCTTGGCTCCGGTTGGACATCCGGATTCACACGCGCCGTAGCGCAGACAGGCCGGGCGGTTCTTGAAGTCGCGCGAGGCGATGGCATTCGGTGCCGGCCACCAGTGCCAGCCCAGCTTGTCCATCCCTTTGGCCGCGACCAGCCCGTACTTGCCGATCGGCAGCGGCGGCAGCGGAAAGGAGTGCGGATCCGGATAGGCGGGGTCGCCTTCCAGCCCGGACGCGCCGATATGGAAGGTGACCTCGTCGTAGAACGGTCGCAGATCCTCATAGGTGAACGGCCAGTCCTCGGCCACGCCGTCGAGTGTCCTGACCCGGAAGTCCGACGGCATCGCGCGAACCCAGTGCCCGGAGAACAGGATCGTGCTGCCGCCGACCCCGTTGAACATCAGCGGTTCGACCGGGCTCTCGGTGGCATCGACCGGATAGTCGGCCGGGTTCTGACGCACATTCGGGCTGGAGTTCCACTGCTTGAGACGGGTGAGCTCCCACGACGGTTTGTCGCCGGTGAAGTCGTCGGGCAGGTTCCAGTCTCCCTGCTCCAGACACACGACCTCGAGGCCTCTGCCAGCCAACTCGAGTGCTGCCACCCCGCCGGATGCTCCGGCGCCCACGATGAGGACGTCGGCTCCTTCGGCGGTGTCATAGTCGAGGTGGTGTGTGTTCATCGGCTGTGCTCCTGGTCGGCTCGAGCCCGGCCGAAGCCGGTCGCGCCCATGTCCTTCCCTGGATCGGGGGAGTCACGAAGCAATGATGCGTGGGTCACACCTCGCCCGCCAGCATCGATCCGCAACAAACCGGCGAACCTGTGTTGTGCAAACACACAAGCAGATGACATGCACACGTAACGCGACGTCGTGGCAGCAGCCGGCAGTGGGACTCGCGAGTCCGCGCGGGACAAGTCCTGGTATCAGGTGAAGGCCTTGGCGACGAAGGGGATCGAGTCGGCCTGGGAGGC
Source organism: Nocardia sp. NPDC059154 (assembly GCF_042755705.1). NCBI lineage: Bacteria > Bacillati > Actinomycetota > Actinomycetes > Mycobacteriales > Nocardiaceae > Nocardia > Nocardia sp. NPDC059154. The sequence continues at coordinate 45,637 of NZ_JBHZCS010000069.1, read as the reverse complement.
GAGCACGGTGCCGTTGTGGTCGGTGGGGTAGGTGTGCAGGGTCAGGGGTTGGTGGTCGGCGGTGAGGGTGGCTGCGTAGCGCAGGGTGTTGGGCATGATGATGTTGGTGTCGCGCAGGCCCTGGCCGATGAATACCGGTTTGTCGAAACCTGTTTCGGGCAGGGCGAGGTCGTCGTGCAGCATCCCGGGCGGTAGTTCGCTCAGTGGGCGGGCCAGCAGGTCTTTGAGCGAGACTCCGGCGGCGGTGAGTTCGGTGTACATGTCGTCTCCGCAGATCTGCTGGGCGCGGGTGAACCAGTAGCGGCCGGCGTCGGTCAGGTAGGAGTCGATGTCGAGGTCGGGGTGGCTGGTTTTCAGGCCGTTGAGGACGTAGAGGGTGGCGCGGGTGTTGTAGCCGCTGAGCTTCACCGGCGGGAATGCGGGTCCGGCCGCGCCGATGAGTTCTTCGTTGTAGGCGGGGACTCCGGTGCCGACCGCGCCGCGGTAGTCCAGTTCGCCGCCGCCGAATTCGGTGGCATAGCGGGCGGTGAACATGGCGGCTTCGCCGCCTTGGGATTGACCGACGACGACCCATTTCCGCGACAGGCTGGGATAGTGGCGGGTGGCGGCTCTGACGCCGTCGACGATGTTGGCGGCTTCGACCTTGCCGTTGAGGTAGGGCTGCTCGCCGGGGGTGCCGAGGCCGGCGTAGTCGGAGGCGACGACGGCGTAGCCCTGATCGAGCCAGGTGTCGAGGTAGGCCCAGTCCCGCTCGACTTCGGCGGGTCCGCGCACGGAGTAGGCGCATTGGTCGGCCAGGCCGAGGGTGCCGTGGGCCCAGGCGATGATCGGCCAGCCACCGGGCGGTGGCGGACCGGGCGGGAAGTAGACCGCGCCGCTGGAGGTGGCCGGCGCTCCGCCCGCGGTGGTGGTCGTGTAGATGATGCGGGCGGAGTCGACCGAACCGGGCAGCGTTGCTGCCGGGGCGAGAGGTTCGACGGATTCGACGACGCCGGTTTCGGGTGCGGGGACGGGCGCGGCGGCGGCGGGCACGGCGGGCAGCGCGGCCAGGGTGGCGAGCACGGTCGCGGTGAGCGGCCAGTATGCGGACATCAGGATCGGGTCTCCGGGTGTCGGGGATCAGGCGTGGATCCGGTTGCGGGACAAGGTGTTCAGAGGTGGCGCGCGGTGGCGCCGGGTGGTCGGTGGCTGGTGGGTGTGAAGGCGGTGATGGCGGCGGCGACGCTGTGGGGGTCTTCGATGGGCAGGAAGTGGCCGATGTCGGGGATTTCGGTGAAGCGGGCGCGGGGTGCCAGTTCGGACAGGGCGATGCCCATGGCGATCACGGCGACCGGGTCGGCCGAGCCCCACACGAATTGCACGGGCGCGGACTCCGATTCGGTGATCAGGGCATCGAGCCAGCGTTGCTGGTGCAGGTAGCGTTCGCGCACGTAGGCGTAGGCGTGCGGCAGCCGGTGGTGGCCGTGGCGGTAGGCGAGCAGTTCGGTCATGACCCGCGCGTCCTGGTCGGACAGGCGGTGCGGGCGGGCCATCAACTGCCGCAGCCCGGGCACGTAGCCGGGCAGCATGCCCGCGCACACGTGCACGGCTTCGGGCAGTCGTGAGGGTGTTTCGAGCATGCGCTGGAAGTCGGTGAGCTGGGCGTGGGTTTTGAGGATGCTGCCGTTGAGGAAGGTGGAGCCGGCCACGGTGAACGGCAGGTTCCCGGCGTGTTTGCGCGCGAGGAGTTCGGTGTGCAGGCTCGTGCCCATGTCGTGGGAGATCACGTGGGCTGCGGTGATGTCGAGGGCGGCGGTGACGGCTTCGACGACATCGGCCTGCTGGAACATCGAGTAGCTGTAGTCGAGGGGTTTGTCGGAGAGCCCGAACCCGGGCAGATCGACCGCGACACAGTGGAAGTCGTCGGCGAGCAGCTCCATGGTGTCGCGCCAGTCGAAGCTGGAGGTGGGAAACCCGTGGATGAACAGCAAGGTGGGTGCGCCGCGATGGCCGCGTTCGGTGACGAACACCTCCATGCCGAACGCGTCGACATGGCGGCCGCACGCGCTCCAGACCCGCGCGGCGGCAGACAGATTGGTCGACATTGGATCTCCTGGTCAGGTCGAGGGTTCGGAGAAGGAGCGTGGGTCTGCTGCGGTGTCGGGCAGGGTTCAGCTGTTGGGCCGCCCGCCGCCGCGGACCCACACCCAGGTGCCGGCGAACGCGGCGAGCAGGGCGGGTTTGTTGAGGATCAGCGCGAGGGTGCCCAGCAGCACGACGTTGTTGGCCAGATACACCGGGGCCATGATCAGCACGTGCACCGCACAGAACGCGGTCCACGCCGCGGTCAGGCGCCGGTGTAGCCGCACCCGCGCGGCCGGGTCGGGAACCTCGGCGGGTTCGAAGCGGATCTTGCGGCAGATCGGCAGGGTCAGCGGGGTGGCGGCGGCCAGGCTGAGCGCGAACGCGACCGCGAGGGCGGCGTAGAGGATCAGCGGCGGCAGGAAGAAGTCACGCCCCTCGCCGGTGGTGGCGGCCATGGCCGAGAACACCAGCACGATGGCGGTGGACACGGCCACGACTTTGGGGCGGTCGCCGTGCCGCAGCCGCACCACACCCACGGCCAGCGCGGTCAGGATCGCGGCGACGATACCGACGAGGATGCCGGCCAGCGAGAAGCCGACCACGTAGCCCAGGATCGGGGCGGCACCGTCGACGAGGTGGCGGGCACCGCCCATCTCGCGGATCTTCGCCCACAACGCCCGCGCTCCCGGGCCCGGAGCCGACGCGGGGCCGGGCGCGGGCGGAGTGTGGGGTGAGAGCGGGGTGTTCGGTGCGGGCGGGGTGTCGGGTGCGGGGGGAATTGTCATGTGAGTCAACGCCTTCGATGCGCCGGGGCGGGGCCGGACGGGGTTGGGTGGTGTCGGAGGCCGGGCAGCACGCCGCCGGCGGGTGCGATCACGCGCGCGTTGAGGTCGGTTCAGCATCTGCCGGGCGGAGTGCCGAGCCGCTCGGGCCAGTACCGGCGCACCAGGACCGGGTTGCCGCCGATCCCGCTCGAGGCGACGAGCACCGCGGGGCACGGAACTCGAACTCGCGCACCACGATCCGCGACGACGCGACACCACGCTCGGCGTCGTCTGGTTCCAGGACCGATCCACGGGCCGGCGCGGCGGGGTCAGTCGACCGCGGGGGGCGGGGTTTCGCCGGGGGTGCCCATCGCGGCGGCGGCTTCGGGTCCGCCGAAGCGGGCCACCAGCGCGGCCTGATCGGCCTTGGCGTGCTTGTCGACACCCTCGGTGGTTTCCGGGTCGAGCAAATGGACCAGTTCCGCGGTGAGTTCCGCGACCACCCCGGCGTGGGTGGGGTCGGCGGCCAGGTCCCGGGTCTGATCGGGGTCGTCCACCACGTTGAACAGCTCGGGGTCGTAGCCGACGTAGTGGTGCAGCACATGGTCGCCCTTGCGCAGCAAGAACGCCGCGCTCGGTGCGCCCATGGCGTGGTATTCGCTGAACACCACCCGCTGCGGGTCGGTGGGGCCGGCGGCCAGCTCGCGCAGCGAGCGACCCGGACGCGCGGGCCCCGCCGGGATGACCCCGGCGGCGTCGAGGATCGTCGGGTACAGATCGACGAGGCTGGCGGGGGTGTCGCACACCTGCCCCGCCGAGACGCCGGGCCCGGCCACGATCAGGGGGACGCCGGAGGATTCGGTGTACATCAGCGATTTGCCCCACAGGCCGCGGCTGCCGACCATGTCGCCGTGGTCGCTGGTGTAGACGACCAGCGTGTTGTCGGCCTGGCCGGAGGCGTCGAGGGCGGCGAGAATGCGGCCCAAGTTGTGGTCGAGGTAGGACACCAGCCCGTAATAGGCGGCCGCGGCGCGGCGGCGTTCTTCCTCGGTGTTCGCGTTGTCCAGACCGGGCAGGACTCCGGCAAACGTTTCGACCCACGGGTGGCGGGTGTGCCCGTGTTCGGGGCGCATGGTCGGGACGGGCATCTGCGCCGGGTCGTACATCTCGAAGTACTCCGGCGGCGCGAGGTAGGGGAAGTGCGGGGCCAGCAGCCCGGTGTAGAGCACCCACGGCTCGCCGCTGTCACCGTTGCGGGTGAGCCAGTCGCAGGTGCGGTCGGTGACCGCGGCGTCGTAGCGGGTGTAATCCGATTCCGCGCCACCGGAGATCGACACCATCAGTGGGGCGTTGTCGCGGCGCGGCAGCGGTTCGCGCACCGACCCCCACACCTGCCCGATCCCGTCCTTCAAGTGCATCGGCAGATGCTGGACGTCGAACCCGGTGGGATCGGAGGCGTTGCGGTAGTGCAGTTTCCCGATCGATTCGACACGGCGGCCTGCGCGTTGGAGCTGGTGGCCCCAGCCCTCGACGGCGCCGTCGTAGCCCATCGCGTTGTCCCAGTACCCGGTCTGATGCGGGTACAGCCCGGTCGCGAACGACGCCCGCGACGGCACGCAGATCGGGCTGGGGCAGTAGGCGTTGGTGAAGCGGGTGCCGCGCGCGGCGAGCGCGTCCATGTTCGGGGTGTGGATGAGCGGATTGCCGGCGGCGCCGAGGATTTTCGGGTTGTGCTGGTCGGACATGACGACCAGCACGTTCATCGGCTGTTCGGACATGGTGTGTCCCCTTTCGGTGGGGTGGCCGGACGGGGTTGCCGTCGGCCGGGTGGATGTGGGTGGGGTGGTCAGGCGGCGACGCGGAAACCGGTGTTGCCGCTCGAGGAATCGGGGGAGTTCTGGATCCGCGCCGCGACCCGGTAGCGGTTGCAGTAGCTGTCGTGGCACAGATAGGACCCGCCGCGCAGCACATACGACTCGCCGGCGGCGGGCCCGTGCGGATCGACGACCAGACCGGCGGAGTGCTGGGCGGACCAGTGATCGGCGCACCATTCCCACACATTGCCGACCATCTGATACAGCCCGAAAGCGTTGGGCGCGAACGCCTCCACCGGTGCGGTCCCCGCATACCCGTCGGCGGCGGTGTTGTGGGTGGGGAAGCGGCCACGGAAGATGTTGGCGCGGTAGCGGCCCTCGTCCTCGGGTTCGTCGCCCCACGGGTAGCGGGCATGGTCGAGACCGCCGCGCGCGGCGTACTCCCATTCGGCCTCGGTCGGCAACCGCACCCCGGCCCATGCGCAGTAGGCCTGCGCGTCGCGCCAGGACACGTGCACCACCGGATGATCGGCGCGGGCCTCGATATGACTGCCGGGGCCTTCCGGAGCCCACCAGGTCGCCCCCGGCACCGCGCACCACCACGGTGTCGGGTCGGGGCGGTGGGCGTTGCGGCGCAACACCGCGGGCAGGAACCCGGCGAACACATACGACCAGCCGAACCGTTCGGCGTCGGTGAGATACCCCGTCGCCGTGGCGAATTGGGCGAACTCGGCGTTGGTGACGGTGTGGGCGGCGATCGCGAACCGCGACACCCGCACCGGCCGCACCGGCCCCTCCCCATCGGCCCGATAACAATCGCTGTCCTCGCTGCCCATCCAGAACTGCCCACCCGGCAGCCGGACCAGCGCCGACTCCACCCCGGCGACCTGCGCGGGCACGGTGAGCGGCGCGGCCGCGGGCACGACGGTGTCGGGGCGAGACGGCGCGCAGCAGGATCCGCCAGTCTCGCGGTCGGGGTTGTGGTCGGGTGTGGGTGGGTGCATGGCGGGTTCTCCTTCCCGGAAGCGGTTCACAGGCCGAGGCCCAGGGTGGCGGTGGTCGCGGCGAGGGCGAGAGCGGTCGCGACGGCGGCGATCACCGGGCCGATCCGGTGCGGGCGCCGCGCCCGCAATGCGAGATTGCGGCGGTAGCAGCAGGTCGCGGTGACCGCGAGCGCGGCCACCGCCGCCGCGGTCATGGTGAACGCGACCGTGGCCGCGGTCACCGCGGCGTGGGCCAGCACCGCCATCGCGAGCACCGACGAGAGCGCGGTGCGCCGCCACGCCAGCGCGGTGCGTTCGACCGCCAGCCCGGCGTCGGCCGGCCAAGACCCCGCCGTGCTCACGACACCAGCACCGCGACGCCCGCGGCCAGCGCGACCACGCTGACCCCGACCGCGAGCACCGGCACCAGCGCCGACCCGGGTAGGTGCTCGCCGCGCGTCATGGCGGCTTCGACGCGTTTCCACTGCCGGTGCGCGCACGCCGCGATCGCCACCGCCAAACCGGCACACGCCGCGGCGACAGCGCGCCGGAACCCCGAGGTCGAGAACTGCTCGGCCAGGGTCTGCACCGCCACCCCACCGGCCAGCAACCCCAGCGCCGTGCGGATCCATGCCAGGAAGGTGCGCTCGTTGGCCAGGCTGAACCGGTAGTCGATCGGCCCGGCGTGCTCGCCGGCGGTCTCGGCCGGGTGGGGTGGGCCACCGGTTTCGGTGGCCTGTTCGCTGGTGGGGCTGTGCACGTCGTTCGTTCCTCGCTCGGTCGCGATCCAACACTCAACCCCCTGTTAGACATCATGCCTAAAAGTCGACATCGTGTCTACTAACCTATGGAAGTTCACAGAATCGGCGGGCACCGCGGACCGAACAGAGAACCGCAAGCGGCGGCCCGGGCACCAGCTGACCCGCACAGGCACGGGCGAAGAACTCCGGATCGACGCGCAGTTCGGTAGCGTGAGCCGCCGCGCGGGCGGCGAAGAATTCCCGAGCCCCGCCACAGTGGCGGATCCGGCGGATGCGGTGAGCCAGGGTGCGATGCGGTGGCGCCACTTCCAGTACCAGGTGTTGCCCGAACTCGACTCACACCCGGCGACATTGCGGATGACCGAACGCAACTGATGCCGTTCTCGGGACGATTCCGGCCGAGAGCGTCACCCCACCTGTGGGCGTGGCGGTCAGGCCGAGGCAAAGGCGACTCGAACGCACCGATCACCTGGTCGGTCAACTCCGGGTTCGAGTCCCCTCCGCAGTCGGCGGTGCGGGTGGCCGGGGTGTCGGATGCCGCTCGCCGGCTAGGGAGTCAGTGAGCGCCGCAGGTCGTTGCAGTAGTGGGCGAAGGTCACGCTCATGTCGATGCTGGGGTCGATCAGCCATTGCGACTCGAGGCCGTCGATGACGGCGATGATCAGTCCGGCGATCTGGGGGACCTCGGCATCGGCGCGAACCTGGCCTTGTTCGATACCGCGCCGCACAGCGGATTCCATCACCGACCGCATGAACGCGAGCCGCAGCGTGACCCATTCGAAGGCGGGATGGTTCGGCCCGGTCGCTTCGGCCGCGGTCAGGTGTGCCAGGCGGATCACATTGCGATTGTTCTCGTTGTTCGCGATCACCCGGGTCAGGAAGGTCAGCAGGTCCTCGAATGTCATCGATTGCAGGTCTTCCGGGCGTGTGCCGGTCGCCTGCAGATCCTGCAGGTCGCGTGCTCCCAGCACAGCCTGCAGGAGTGCGGCCTTGCTCGGGAAGTGGTGCAGCAGACCCGACTGGGATATGCCCGCCTCAGCGGCGATTTTGGCCAACGAGCCGCCCCGGAACCCGTGCTGGGCGAAATGCTCGAACGCCACCTCGACGATCCTGGTGCGTGCGGCCTCTCCGGAACGTTGCGCGAAATCGGTTGTCGCCATGAATCAAGACCCTAGGACACCCGTCGCGACGGGCCCGATCTCATTTTCCCGGCACCTTCGATGCGGTGCGTCCGATATATGAGCTCGGTGTCGATTCCGGCCGGTGCAACCTCTGAGTGACCTGTGCTCATTCCTGTCGTCCTCGCTCTGCCACGTTCCAGCGAACTTCACCTGGTCACGATGTGGGTTGCCAGACCAATGTCGCGGTCGCTCCGGCCCGCAGCGTGTAGGTGACTCGGCGTCGGGACTCGGCGAGCGTGAACGTGTGGTCGGCGCCGTCGTTGGCGGTGACCACCAGCACGCGGCTGCGGTCGGGATTCTCGAATGCGACCCCCTCGAGTCCGCACATCGATCCCGACACCGGGGTGGTGAGACACGAGCTGGGGGAGGTCGAGGCGATCTGCTTGGCGCCGGGGCGGATGAACTTGCTGAAGTGCGCCAGTGCCCAGTAATCGGAGGTGAAGGTGTAGTCGTGGGTGTCGGTGTTCACGGTGACCGGCGCGATGCAGTCCTGCCCCGCATATTCTCCGACGATGCCGCGGCAGCCGTTGCCCATCTTGGGACCGTTGTTCTGATCCAGCACCGCATTCCACAGCTGTATGCCATTGGCTCCGGCGCGCAGCGCGCGGATCATCATCTGCTGTGGATCGACATTGCTGAGCTTGCTCGAGCATTCGGTCACCAGTTGGGTCATCTCTGGATAGACCCGGTGCTGGATGCCGATGCTCGACGGATCGGTCAGGTAGCAGTGGTAGGCGAATCCGGCGGTCTGCGGGCGCGCCACCGACATGACTGCCGGAATGTAGACCTCTGAGCGTTGGAATCCGTCGTCGTAGGTGAGCACACTCGTCGACAACCCGGCCGCGGCCAGGGCGGGCGAGAGATGATCGCGAATCAGGATGCCCTGCTGGATGGGATCGAGGTAACTCTCGGGGATCCCCACGACGAAGGCCAATGGCGTCGTCGGCTCGTTCTGCACGCCGAGGTAGTTGATCTCGATGCCCTGGTCGCGGTACGCCTGAATGAACTTGACCAGGTAGCGGGCGTACGCGCCGTAGTATTCCGGTTTCAGATGGCCGAGCGGGCCGGAGGTGGTGACCAGAGCGTCATCGGTCTTCATCCACGCGGGTGGGGTCCACGGGTTGGCCATCACGGTCATGCCCGGATTCACGGTGAGCGCTTCGCGGATCTCAGGGATCGCGTACTGCATGTCTCGGTCGATGGAGAAATCCCTCAACTCCGGGTCCGCGCCGCCGGGCGGCTGATCATCAGGAGTGGCGAGCTCGCCCACCACGTAATCCGTCGCGCCGATCGGAATCCGCAAGAACGACAGGCCGATTCCTTCGGTGGGGGAGAACAGCGCGCGAACGACTTTCTCGCGCAACGATTCCGGGAGTTCGTCCCGGAGCAGGTACGCCGAGGTCTCGGTCATTGCGACACCGAATCCGGCGGTCAGGGTCTGTCCTGTCACTGCCGGATCGACGTCTATCCGTTCACCGGTGGGGCCCGAGGCTTCGACGAACTCGAGCTCGGGCTGGGGCGCGAGGGTCGTGTCCAGGTTTCGGGTCGTCAGGTATACCGCGACTTTCGAACCGGCCTGCTCCGCCGTGGCGGTGGCGACCGGCATACCCGCGGCCATTGCGATCACCGACCCCAGCGTCATCGCGCGGATCCACGCCCACTGCGTGCGAGTCGCCCGGCTCATCCGACCGATCGATCCGGCTCTCATCCATTCCTCGCTCTGATCGCGTCGGCGCGGTCTGCGACCGACGCGCTGAGCATACCGATCACTCGGTCGGTCAGCTACGGTTCGGGCAGGTCGTCGTCCGCAGTCCCCCGATGTGCAGGTCGGATGGCAGGCCGGTCAGGAAGGGCGTACAGGGGGAAGATCGTCGAAGCCCGAGGCCCAGTAGCGGCCGCGCAGGGACAGTTTGAGCAGTTCGTCGGTGATCTCTTCGGCGGACTGTGGCATGCCTTGCTCGAGCCACCAGGCCATCACCTGAATCATTTCCCCGACCCAGGCGCGGGCGAGCATGTCGGCGGGGATGCGCAGCTCGACGCCCGCGGCGGCGGCGCGGGCGGCGAACACGGTGGCGGTAGTGGTGGCACGGTCCTCGACGAAGCGGCGCAGCGCGCGCCCGTCGCCTTCCCCGCGGAGCACCACCCGGTAGGCGTCGCGTTCCTCGGCGGCGTGGCGGAACAGCTCCAGCACCGGTTTGCCGGTGAACCCCTTCACCGAGTTCGCCACCAGCGGCTGCAGCCGCCGCTGCATTTCCTCGATCAGCTCGGTAACCACCGCGTCGAGCAGGGCGTCCTTGTCGGTGTAGTGGCCGTAGAAGGTGGCCCGGCTCAAATCGGCGCGTTCGGTGATGTCTTCCACGGTAACCGCCGCGAAGCCGTGCTCGAGAACCAGCGCCACGAACGCCTCCCGCAACAGGCGGCGACTGCGACGGCTGCGGCGATCTTCGGATACCACCAGGACCCCTTCCGGCTGCCCAACAATGATTGACATCATATCGGAAATGGACACCAAGGATGAAGACAGACGATGTGTCCAATAGCAGCCCCGGTGACAGCCAACGTGGACGGGAAGGGGGCGGACCGCCTTGGCACGCACCGGATGCTCGCGGGGTCGCGCACCCAACTCCAGATCTAGTCGTTGTGTGCGTTAGTAGATCTGAAATCTACTAGTAGACATGGTGTAGGAGAACGTGTAGTTTCGAGTCCGTTCTGAGACCCACGTCACTCCCTCACGTGGTTGTGGCTCAGGGCATCCAGTGGGGCAGGAGATGCGCACGCTGTGCTCGGGCAGCTCACAGACCGCTTCCTCCGCCGCCCCTGGCGGGCCCCGACGGCCCTCGTCGCTTCCCTCGCGAGTGACCGTCGGGCCCGCCCCGGCACCGTGATTGAGGAAAACCGATGAAACCCAGCCGATACGTCCTGACCGCGCTGATGGCCGCCGCGAGCATCGAACTCGCCACCGCCACCGTCGTCCACGCCGACCCCGCGCCCGCTCCGGCGTCCGCGCCGGTGCACTACCGCGCGGGCGTGGACGGCACCGACATCGTTGCGACGTTGGATCAGGGCAGCTTCGCCGACTCCGGCGACGGGCACGCGGTGACGGTGCGCGACGCCGCTGCGCAGACCCTCGACACCATCCCGTTGTCCTACACCCTTGCCGATGCCGCACACGCGATCCGCCGCCAGATCTCGCCGGACGGGCGCACCCTGCGCCTGACCCCGGACGCCAGCGGCATCGACGCGGCCGCGCTCAAACCGGTCGCCTCGCCGGTCGAGAACCAGCTCGCGATGAACGACCTGATCAACAGCGTCAGCATCGGCACCTCCATCGGCAGCCTCGTCGGCACCGTCATCGGCGCCACCGTCGGTATCGGTATCGGCTTCGCGCTGGCCGGGGCGTCGTGCGTAGTGCTGTCGCTGGGCTGCGTCGTCGCGGTACTGCCCATCGTGGCCCTGGTCGGCGGCATCGGCGGCATCGCCGGGCTCGCGGTCGGCGGCGGTCCTACCGCCGCCTACTCCCTCTACCAGTACGTGCAGACCCTGCAGGCCGCGCCGGGCACCTCCCAGTACGGCGACTACTACCACAACCGCCAACAGCAGACCCCCGCCCCCGCAGACGCACCCCGCTAAACCGCACCACCTTCCCAGGAGACCCTCGTGAAGATCGGCCCCCTCGGCCTCGCCGGCACCGCCGTGGCCTCCCTCGTGCTGACCAGCACCGCCACCGCGCACGCCCAACCCACCGACCCGACCTACAACGCCACCATCGCCGACGGCTCGGTCATCCTCACCGTCGACCAGGCCACCATCACCCCCGGTCCCGACCGGAACCTGCAGATCAGCGACCGCTCCGGCACCCCGCTCGCCGCCCTGCCGCTGGGGTTCCTCCTCGACGGCCGGCACGGCGACCTCGGCTACACCCTCTCCAGCGACGCGCGCACCGTCACCCTCACCCCGGACCTGACCAGCCTGCGCCCGGCCACCGCCACCGAGGTCGCCTCCCCACTGGAAGAACAACGCGCCCTCGACGAGCTCGCCAGCGGCCTGACCCGCAACACCCTCGCCGGGCTGGTCATCGGCACCGCTGCCGGGGCCCTCGTCGGCGCCGCCATCGGCCTGGCCTCCTGCGTCGTCGTCGGGCCCGGCTGCCTGGCCACCGTGCCCGCCGCGGTCACCGCGTTCGCCGCCGGCGGCGGCATCACCGGCACCATCATCGGCGGCGGCACCGCCGCGGCGAGCGGACTGTGGAAGTACATCACCACCCGCAACGCCGCCCCCGGCCAAAGCCCCTACGCAGGCGGCGACCTCAACGACCCCAACAGCACGGGCATCCCCGACGCCCACCTGCGTCTACCCAGCGGATCGGCCTCCGGCCTCAAATCCGGATCCTCCGGCGGCTCCTCCCACTGAACCCGGCGCTGTCCGCGCGCGTGATCGATGGAGAGACACGGTCACGCTTCGCGGCGGCTGGGGGAGATCCGGAGAAGATGGCAAGTCCAACGCGGTAAGACCCATCCCGAGGCTTGCCGAAAGGCGAGGTCGAGATGTATGAAATCGCGCCCGTCTCACGACACCGAAGAGCCGATCCGGCAGCGAGCTCACCCTGATAGCAACAGATTCCACCATCCAGCCAGCCCAGATCAATACGTCACTGTGACGTATTGACGAGCCGGAGGAGGGGTCGGGGGAGCGATCAAAGGAACCAACTGGGCCACGCCGAGTATGGCCTATGGCAGCCCTAGGCCACACTCGGCGATTTCGGCTCGATCCGGAAATTTTCCACAAAATGGGCAAATAGGCCAAGATATTTCGTTCCGCCGATTCCGCACCCTGAAACAGCGTGGACAACAACACCCGGAGAAGTCGCCATCCGCAGACCAGGGCCGCGGAGCGCATCGTCGCGCGTGCGCGCGAATACCGCAGTTGCGCAGCATGTTTCAAGATCAACTCCAATGCCGTAACCGCGCCGATAATCAACATTATGTCAAGTAATGCTGATCCGATGCCTCCCGGCCGTCGGCGGCACTGCCGCGGGCACCGCTGGCCCCCAGGGGTTTCGAGCGTGCTCCACGATCTTCGAATGCGCCTGTACCGCTGATGAATTCAGCGATGTACCGGGAGGCCGCGCGGGGCGACGAGATGGTCGGTCCCAGACGAGGGTGAGGGACGCGGTGACCGTCGGGGATGGCGGGGATGTCGCAGTAGGCGGCCTCGTCGTAGGACCAGCCCTCCCACACCGGTTCCGCGTACAACTCCCCCACATCGAGTCGCTGATCGATGTCGCTGGGCGGCAATGACGTACAGATCGCCACCGATTCCGCCGCGATGCCGTCATGATCATCGTCGAACATCTCCTCGTGCAGTTGCACGCGGATCCACGCGACGGCGGGGTCGGCCCCGAGGGCGGTGAGGCGCGCTGCGATCTCCGCGAGGCCGGGGGCCCTCGCCGTACTGGTTGGGGGCGATGGAGTCTTCGTGAGTGTTGCCCTCGAAGAATTCCGCGATGGTCACCAGCGGGTACCGGTTGTCGTGGCCGGCGGAGCGGATGCGGATCTCGTCGCGGGTGATCATCGCCCGATAGTAGGAGCTGCCGCCGGGTGATCATTATTTTGGGCGCCGATCCGGCCCAAAGACTTGATTGATTCCAGAAAAAGGGGCAGACTTCGGGTTGTGCCCACGCCTACGGATTTCGAGCGCATGTTGCGCGGGGCCGCTTTGCGTGTGACCGCACCGCGGCTGGCGGTGCTGACCGCGGTGCACACTCACCCGCACTCGGATACGGACTCGATCCTGGGGTTCGTGCGCGAGACGCTGGGCGGGGTTTCACATCAGGCGGTGTACGACGTATTGAAGGCTCTGACCAGTGCGGGGCTGATTCGCCGCATTCAGCCGATGGGGTCCGTGGCGCTGTACGAGACGCGCGTCGGGGACAACCATCACCATGTGGTGTGCCGGTCGTGCGGCGTGATCGCCGATGTCGACTGCGCCGTGGGCGACGCGCCCTGCCTGACCGCGTCCGACGACAACGGTTTCGCGCTCGACGAGGCCGAGGTCATCTACTGGGGCCTGTGCCCCGAATGCTCGAAAACTACTGCGACACAAGACAAGTAGCGGTCACAATCGTGGCCGACAGCCAGCTGATCACGCAGATGATCACTCACTGAAAGGACACACCGTGCCTGAAGAACACCCGCCCATCGGTGAAGCCAATACCGAACCCGCCGGTGGCTGCCCCGTCGTACACGGCCGGCTCAATGACCCGGCCGAGGGCGGTAACGCCAACCGTCAGTGGTGGCCCAACCAGCTGAACCTGAGCATCCTGCAGAAGAACCCGGCCGTCGCCAACCCCATGGACGAGGGCTACGACTACGCCGCCGAGTTCAAGACCCTGGACCTGGCCGCGGTCAAGCAGGACATCGTCGAGGTCATGCGCACCTCGCAGGACTGGTGGCCGGCCGATTTCGGCCACTACGGCCCGTTCTTCATCCGCATGTCCTGGCACGCCGCGGGCACCTACCGCATCAACGACGGCCGCGGTGGAGCCGGTGCCGGCATGCAGCGTTTCGCTCCGCTGAACTCGTGGCCCGACAACGCCTCCCTCGACAAGGCGCGGCGTCTGCTGTGGCCGGTGAAGAAGAAGTACGGCAAGAAGCTGTCGTGGGCCGACCTCATCGTCTACGCCGGCAATGTCGCCCTCGAGGACATGGGCTTCAAGACGTTCGGCTTCGGCGGCGGCCGCGTCGACCAGTGGGAGCCCGAGCAGGACGTGTACTGGGGTCCGGAGACCGAGTGGCTCGGCGACGCTCGCTACACCGGCGAGCGTGACCTCGAGAACCCGCTGGCCGCGGTCCAGATGGGTCTGATCTACGTCAACCCGGAAGGCCCCAACGGCAACCCGGATCCGCTGGCCGCGGCCGTGGACATCCGCGAGACCTTCCGCCGGATGGCCATGAACGATGTCGAGACCGCGGCGCTGATCGTGGGTGGTCACACCTTCGGTAAGACCCACGGTGCGGGCCCGGCCGACAATGTCGGCCCCGAGCCCGAGGCCGCCCCGCTCGAGGAGCAGGGCCTGGGCTGGAAGTCCACCTTCGGCACCGGTGCCGGCAAGGATGCCATCACCTCCGGTATCGAGGTCACCTGGACCCCCACCCCGACCCAGTGGGACAACTCCTTCCTGGAGACCCTCTACGGCTACGAGTGGGAGCTGTCCAAGTCGCCCGCCGGTGCGCACCAGTATGTCGCCAAGAACGCCGAGGAGATCATCCCCGACGCGTTCGACGGGTCCAAGAAGCACCTGCCGACCATGCTGACCACCGACCTGTCGCTGCGGTTCGACCCGGTCTACGAGCCGATCACCCGCCGCTGGCTCGACCACCCCGAAGAGCTGGCCGAGGAGTTCGCCAAGGCCTGGTACAAGCTGATCCACCGCGACATGGGTCCCAAGGTCCGCTACCTGGGCCCCGAGGTGCCGGCCGAGACCCTGCTGTGGCAGGACCCGATCCCGGCCGTCGAGCACGAGCTCATCGACGCCGCCGATGTCGCGGCGCTGAAGGCCAAGATCGCGGAGTCGGGTCTGACCGTGGCGCAGCTGGTGTCGACCGCGTGGGCGGCGGCCTCGTCGTTCCGCGGCTCGGACATGCGCGGCGGCGTCAACGGCGGCCGCATCCGCCTGCAGCCGCAGGCCGGGTGGGAGGTCAACCAGCCCGACGAGCTGGCGCAGGTCATCCGGGTGCTCGAGGGCATCCAGGAGTCCTTCGGCAAGCCGGTCTCCTTCGCCGACCTGGTGGTGCTGGCCGGTAACGTTGGCGTCGAGCAGGGCGCCAAGGCCGCCGGCTTCGATGTCGAGGTGCCGTTCCGTGCAGGCCGCGGCGACGCCACCCAGGAGCTGACCGACGTGGAGTCCTTCTCCGCGCTCGAGCCGGCCGCCGATGGTTTCCGCAACTACGTCGGCAAGGGCACCCGCATCCCGGCGGAGTACCTGCTGCTGGACAAGGCCAACCTGCTGACCCTGTCGGCGCCGGAGATGACCGTGCTCGTCGGTGGTCTGCGCGTGCTGGGTGCGAACTACCAGGGTTCGCAGCTGGGCGTGTTCACCGACAAGCCGGGTGCGCTCACCACGGACTTCTTCGTGAATCTGCTCGACATGTCCACCAAGTGGGGCCCGTCGTCCGCCGACGACGGCACCTACCAGGGCAAGGACCGCGCCACCGGCAAGACCGTGTGGACCGGTTCGCGCGTCGACCTGGTGTTCGGCTCCAACTCGCAGCTGCGGGCCCTCGCCGAGGTGTACGCCGAGGACGACTCCAAGCAGAAGTTCGTCGACGACTTCGTGGCCGCCTGGACCAAGGTCATGGAGCTCGACCGCTTCGACCTGGTGTGATGACAACCGTCTGAACCAGTAGGACGATGCCCCCGAACCGACCGGTTCGGGGGCATCGTGCGTGTCGGGATGCTAGCCGGTGGACGTCTCGGTGCGGACGCGGCCGAGGAAGCGGCGGGCGATGTCGGTGCCGTCGTGGTTGTAGGCGTTCATCAGCTCGGTCAGTTCCTCGACCAGCGCCCGCAACGCTGGAGTGTCGAAGCCGTCGGGGTCGGTGGCCCACCCGGGCGGGATGTTGCCGACCGTGATGAGAATGCCTGCGTCGTAAGGGGTTTCGACGGTATACGCGAGCTGGTCGGGGGCGTCACGCAGGGCGCTGCGGGGGGCGAGGTCGCCGTCGCCGTCGGGGAGGGTGAGGATGCGGGCCAGGGCGATGTCCTCGCCGATCATGTCGGCGATGCGGGACAGGCTCGCGTGCCGGCCGGGACGATCGTGGCGCGCACCGTAGGTGCGGTCTCCGGTCCGGTGCGCTCCCCCGCCGGTCTTGCTCAGCAACCGGTCCAGCATGCGCTGCGCGGCCGCCCGCTCCGCCGGCCCGGTGCGCGGATGCTCGATGAGACTGCGCAGCCGCTGAATTCGGCCCATCGTCGCCGTCGCCATGCTTCTCCCCTTCCGACGCTGTCGACCCCCGATCATGCCAGCGGCAGCAGCCGTAAAGCGAGGCGCGGGCACAGCCGTACCGCATCCCGTGCGGCGGGCAGATCCGCGCGCTCCAGCACCGGGTCGCGGTGATCGCGGGTCAGCGGGAATCCCCAGTCGTCGCGGGCGAAGGTGCCGGGCAGCAGTTCACTGCACACGCCCCGGCCGTCGCAGCGGGTCCAATCGATGTGCAGGCGAAGCGGTTCGCTCATCGCAGTGCTCCTGTCCGGGCCGGCGCAGCCGCTACACAGTGGCCGTGTTGATGCCGAGCCACCTCGTCGGCGAACACCTCCAGCGCGGACCGCACCATGCGAGCGGTCCCGTCGGGGTGGTGACAGGCTCCCCTGCCCTCGACCAACCGGGCCACCCGGGCGATCTCGGCGGGGTCGCCGACTCCGTCGACCAGCTGCTCGAATCGGGTTGCGAGGGTGGGCAACCCGTTGCGGCACGGGCCGCACTGCCCGGCGCTCTGTGCGGCGAGATAGGCGGTGATCTCGGCGGTGACCCGCAACCCGCACTGACCGTGAGGCAGCACCCGCACCACCCCGGCGCCCGGGACGGCACGCAGATGCCGTAAACCCTGCGCCGACAACGCGGCTCCCGGCAGGGCCAACCCGGAAATCCAGGTGCCATGCCAGCCGCCGACGAGCACCGCACGCACCCGGGCCGGGTCGGTGCCGCCGAGACCCGCGACCACCTCGGGCAGCTCGGCACCGGCCGCAACCTCGAAAACACCGGCGATTCTGGTGCCCGACAAGCTGATCAGCATCGTGCCCGGCTCATCCCACACCCCGACCGAACGGAACCACGACGGGCCGTGCCGGGCGATCAACGCCAGCTGGGCCAGCGTCTCGACATTGTGGACCAGCGTCGGGCGGCCACCCACACCCGAGCGGGACGTGGAGACCACCTGATCGGCCGGGAGTGCCGCGCGTCCGGACAGACGATTCACGACCGCCGACTTCTCCCCTGCCAGGAAAGTCTCGGCGGCAGCGGTCAGTTCGATCGCCGGTTCGCGGTACCCCGCCCGCCGCCGTTCCACCAGTGCCCGCCGCAGCGGTTCCAGCACCGCCTCCGAGGCATAGACCCGGCAGTCCCGGCTCCCGACCGCGGCCGCCGCCGCGACCAGGCCGTCCAACACCAGATGCGGTGCGCGAGTGAGCAATACGGCATCCTTGTGACTGTCGGGCTCCCCCTCCGCACCATTAGCGACCACGATCGGACGACGCCCACCGGCCACCGCAGCCAGCTTGCGCGCCACCGGGAACCCCGCGCCGCCACGCCCGCGCAGCCCCGAAGCCGCCACCGCATCGATCAACTCCCGCGTGACAGCGGGCAACCGGCCATGCGTGGCCTCGTGAGCAGCCAGGTCAGCCGTCGGCGCGGCCAGCAGCCTGCGCACCGCCACCGCACGGCGACCCCCAGATTCGACGCCGGTCATCGGGCCACCTGCCCGGCCGGTACACCGATCTCGGTGAATCCACGGCTGATCCGCCAGCCCACCGCGGCCACCACCGCGACCGCACAGGCCACCAGCACTGCCACCAGCCACGGCCGGAACGCGTCGGTCCCCGCCCCGAGCGCATGGATCAGCGCCATCGGCCACAGCACATACGTCGCCCAGTGCACGGCACGAAACGCATTCGGGCCGATCCGATGCCGCAGCAGACCCGACACCGTCACCGCGGCGAGCAGATCCACCGCCACCGTGCCGAACCCCACCCACACCGGCCGATACGCCCCGCCGAACGGCACCACCACATCCACCAGCCGCAACTGCGCCCACGGATCGGCCAGCAGACTCCCCACATGCACGGCCACCAACCCGACCGCGGTCAACGCCGCGCCCCGATGAAACACCGCCATCCCGGCCCGCGGCAACACCACGACCCGCCCCGACCGCGCGACAACCCCGGCCACCACCGCCACCGTCAGCACCACCAGCGCCGTGACACCCGTCCCCCGCCCGAACGCCCACAACGCCTCGTCGAACCCCGCCTGCCCCATCAGCATTCACCGCCCCGGGACGCTTGCGCCGGCCAGTTCACGATTCGGTTCCGTCGGTTCATGATTCGGTTCCGTTCTCCCGCATTCCGGGCTCGTCGTCACCGGACGCGGCCTGCGGCCACCCGCACAAGGTGATCACCTCACCGTCGCGACTCACCAGCCGCGACGGAAAACCCTGGCCACGCAAACCCGTCAGCGCGTCACGGCCACGAATGACGGCCGCCGTAGCGGCGGTATTGGCGGCCAGGCAGGACCCGGCGGCGACCGACACCGTCCGCCACACCGGATCCGCGGCGAGGCCGGTGCGCGGGTCGACGATATGGTGCACCAGACTGCCGCCCCGCCACCAGCGGCGGCGCAGCGTGCTCGAGGTGGCCAGTGCCGCGCCTGCGGGAAGAGTTATGCGGGAACGAGGTTCACCCGGGCGATCCTCGACCAGCACCTGCCAGCCGCCCGCCGGGGCGGGTCCCGCAGTGGCGATGTCACCACCCAGGCTCACCAGCACACCACAGCCGAGACGATCGGCGACCACCTGCGCGCAATGGTCGGCGGCAAGTGCTTTCGCCGTCGCACCCAGATCGAGCAGCACCCCGGCGGGCACACTCAGCAGATCGCCATCCAACCTGACATGCGTCCAATCCGGGCGCACCGTGAGCGCCACGGGTACCCGCAGCCCAGCTGGCCCTTGGCCACGCCCGCCGACTCCGACGTCACCACGGCGATCGACTCCGGTCTCACCCCTGGTGACCCGCTCCGCAGACGTCGCCTCCCTTGCCGCACCACCTTCCTCATGGTGACTTTCCAGCGGCACGATTGCCGGCACGGAAGGACTCTGGGTCTGGCTACCCCGTATGGAGCGACCTCCTTCGTGGCTGGTGACCGCGCCCTCGAGGTCACGGATCCCGGTGCGCGAGTCAGACTTCCGAGCTACCGCATCCGGATGGTCCTCGACCACCCGGGCGGCCGAGCCCGGGAGCAGCAACGTGAAGTCGCGGTCGTAGCCCAGGGCAATGAGCGAGGTACCGATCGTGGGGTCGAGATCCCCGTCGGTGTCGCGGGCGGCCGCGAGGGCGGCATGGAGATGTCCGGCGAGCAGTGCACTGATGCGCACCGGTTGCCCGGCGGTCCGCGCCAGGCGGCTGATCTCGGAGTCGGGGCGGAATCGGCTGCAGGCGGCGTCGACCTCGGCGAGGTGGGCGCGGATCAGGGTGCGGGCCGGGCGCAGTGCCGCCGGGTCGGTGACGACCACGCGCGCGGTGGTGCTCCACACCGGCCATTCGGTCGAGGCCGTGCGGTCGGGGGCGGCGATCACGAGCCGCTCGATCGGGCGTGGACGCGACCGGTACCCGAGCGCAGCGCCGGGGTGGGGTCGGTGGTGACGTTCGCCGGGGTGCCGTCGGAGGCCGCGGTGGCGTCGGGGGTAGCGGATTGGGTTGTGCTGCCGCCTTTCTGGAGACTGCCGTGGTTGTCGACGTAGGCCAGCGCGGTCGCGGTGAGCGTGCCCGCCGCGGTCACGGCGAGCAGGGTCGCGGTCGCGGTGCGCCCGGCCCGCAGACTCGAATGTGACGGCATGCTGAATTCCTGTTCGCTCGGATCACCCGGGGCGCGGCGCTCCCGGTATGGGCTCGAACCTCAGCATGCGAAGCGGCACTGTGAGGGCGCTGTGAAGCAGGGTCCTGGATGCTGCGAATACGCCGGGAGCCGGCACTGCCCTGTCCTGGCTGCTTTTGTGTTTGTTCGCTCCATTCAAGGAACGTTTGTACATGCACATGTCTGCATGCGCACATTCATAATCGGGCAGACCTGGGCGTCTACCGCCTAGCCTGCGGCGACGACCGCGGCGAGCCGCTCGATATCGGCGGGCAGCACCCGGCAGCATCCACCGACGATGGCCGCACCCAGCCCCGCCCACTGCTCCGCCAGCCCGGCCGGGTACCGCGCCTCCCCCGTCCAGCACCGTTGCCCGGCGTCCCACTTCTCCCCGCTGTTCGGGTAGACGATCACCGGTTTCCCCGTCACCTCCCGGGCCAGGGCGATCGCCGCCGCGACATCGTCCGGCGCACAGCAGTTCACCCCTACGGCGACGATCTCCGGAATCGCGGCGGCGATCGCGAACGCGTCCCGCAGCGGCTGCCCGGCCCGGGTCCGGTCGCCGTCGATGGTGTAGCTGAGCCAGGCGGGCACGCCACTCCCGTCGAGCAGTCCGGCCAGCGCCTCCGCCTCGTCGATATCCGGAATCGTCTCCAGCGCAAGCACATCCGCCCCGGCTTCGGCGAGCACTTCCAGCCGCGGCAGGTGCCAGCGCTTCAGCTCGGCCAGGGAAAGCCCGTAGCGGCCGCGGTATTCGGAACCGTCGGCCAGGGCCGCACCGTAGGGGCCGATCGAGGCGGCGATCCAGCGCTCACGGCCGTCGTCGATCTCGTCTCGTGCCGTACGCGCGAGCGCGACACTGCGCCGCAGCAATCGGGCGGTCTGTTCTCGATCGATGCCGCGCGCCGCGAATCCCTCGAACGAGGCCTGGTAGCTCGCGGTGGTCGCGATGACCGCGCCCGCCCGGAAGAACGCGGTGTGCACGGCTCGGATCTCGTCGGGCGCGTCGACGAGCAGTCGCGCCGACCACAGCGCGTCGGACAGATCGTGTCCGCGCGCTTCGAGTGCGGTCGCCACGCCTCCGTCGGCGACGGTCACCTCGCCCACCGGGACTCCGAACTCGGCCATCGGCCTCCAAACTGCAACCTGTTCTACTGTGGGTGGCGTGGATGTCACCTATGAGAACACCCGACGCGAAATCGCCACCGACAAAGGCGTCCTGCGCTACCACGAGGCCGGCGACGGTCCTCCCCTGATTCTGCTGCACGGCTCCGGAATCGGCGTCAACGGCTGGCGCAACTTCCGCGGCAACCTCGGCTTCTACGCCGACCATTTCCACTGCTACGTCCTGGAATTCCCGGGCTTCGGCGTCAGCGACCCCGTCCCGGGGCACCCGGTCCTCACCGCCGTCGACTCCGTCGTCCGGTTCATGGATGCGTTGAACATCGACTCCGCCGCCATGATCGGCAACTCCATGGGCGGCGTCGTCGCGGTGAATGTCGCCATGCACCACCCGCAGCGGGTCGAGAAGATCGTCGCCATCGGCGGTGTCGGCCACAGCCTGCTCGCCGCCAACCCCAGCGAAGGCACCCGGCTGCTGTCGGAATTCGCCGACCAACCCAGTCGCGAGGGCCTGGAGCGCTGGCTGCGCTGCATGATCTACGACCCCAAGATGATCACCGACGGCCTCATCGAGGAACGCTGGACCGCGGCCACCGAACCCGCCGCGCAGGCCGGTCTCGAGGCCATGTACGGGTCCGAAGCGCTTGCGCTCCAACAGCAATTCCTGGAGAACTCCCCCACCCCGCCCTACTGGTCCATGCTGCACAAGATCAAGAGCCCGGTGCTCATGACCTGGGGCGCCGACGACCGCCAATGCCCCACCGACATGGCGCTCATCCCGCTGCGGCAGATCCCCAACGCCGAACTGCACGTGTTCCCCAAGTGCGGGCACTGGGTCATGTACGAGGCCAAGGAGGCCTTCGAACGCGTCACCCTCGAATTCCTGCACCGCTGAAGCGGATTCCCGGGTGGGCTCACCGGCCCACCCGGGCGGCGGGTCAGCGGTCGCCGAACACCGCCAACTGGCAGGCGTTCAGCAGCGTCACCAGCTCCTCACCCTCCTTGTCGTCGAGGACCGCGAACGCGGGCGCGATCAGATCCTCGGTGATCGACTCCGCCTGCATCCAGCGGCCCTTCAGCTCCGCGGTGATCTCGTCGAACGGCTCCGGCCAGCCGAAATTGCGGGCCTGATCCGGACCCGGCTTCAGCGGCGAGCCCGCGATCAGCACCGCCTGCAACGGGGTCAGCCCACTACCCAGCACACCGATCAGGTGCAGGCCGCCACGCAATTCCCGCAGCACATGGATCAGCTGCAGCACCAGGCCCGGCGCGTCCTCGGCCTGCGGCAGGGCACGCCAGCCCGCGAACAGCGGCGCGCCCACCGGATTCGCGGCCGCCACCACCCGCTGTAGCAGCTCGGCCAGGCGCCCGGAGTCCTCGAAGGAGGCCAGCTTCCGGCGGCCGAAGTTCTGGCACGCCGTCAGATATCCCTCGGCGGCGGCCGCGGCCGGCATCGAGGCCGTGGCCTCCCACGCCTCCCGGATCGCCTCGGGACGGAAGAAACCGAAGGCCGCGGTCACCACATCGGCATCCACATCACCCAGGACGGCGGCGCGACCGCGGGTGTAGCCGGGCATGAAGCCGGGGACACCGGTGCTGTCGGCGAAGGCTCGGGCTTCCCGGGAGAACATGAATCCCCCACCGATCGTCTGGATCTGATCCTTCACCGCGGACGCTACCGACATGTCCGTTCCTCTCTGAGCGGAAAGCGCAATCGATCCGAGACTATTTCAGGCCGCCGACCGGCCGCACACGGGCCACCCGAATGTGACCGGGAGAGCACTCCCAACACCAAACCGACTGTCCTGAAACATATTTGCCTCGCACGACCGGAATCCGCTGCCCGGCAAGGTCCCTCACCGCACCGCAGCCGGAAAGACCTGTCGGTTACATCCGCTAACCTTCAAGCGGTGCTAGGACATTCACATGCGACCAGCGGCGCGCTCGCCTGGTCGGCGGCGGCCGCGGCGCTACCGTTCACCGTCTTGACCTATCCCGCAGTGCAATCCGGGGCCATCGGCTCCGTCGATCTGGTGATGGGCACCTTCCTCACCGCGGGCGCCGCGCTGCTGCCCGACGCCGATCACCCCTCCGGCACCATTTCCCATGTGCTGGGGCCGATCTCGCACTACGCGTGCAAGTTCATCTCGTGGATCTCCGGCGGGCACCGCCACGGCACCCACTCCTTCGCCTTCGTCGCCGCCGTCACCTACGGCACCTGGGCCGGCGAACACCTGCTCGGCCGCTACTTCACGCTCTCGCTGGTGTTCTTCCTGCTCGCCCTCGCCATCAAGGCCCTCGGTCTCGCACCCACCGGCGACGGACCCAAATCCTGGGGCACCATCGTCATCCTCGCCGTCTGCGGCACCTTCGCCATCGACCACTGGATCAGCGACAAACCCGCCTGGCTGCCCTTCTCCGTCGGACTCGGCGCCCTCGCCCACCTCGTCGGCGACTGCCTCACCGACCGCGGCTGCCGGCTGCTGTGGCCACTCAAGATCCGCACCCGCATCCCGATCATCGACCACACCGGCAACAAGATGGAGACCATGGTGCTGGTCCCCCTCTTCGCCCTCGGCACCCTCGCCCTGCTCTGGTACACCCTCACCCACCATCCGTGAGCCGAACGGCGCCGGACCGGGCAACGACCGGCAACCCGGCTCGTATGATCCGAAGACCACCGCAGCGGGCAGAACGGAGTCGGGCATGAGCGATCGCGAGGAACTGAGCTGGGAACTGTTCGGGGACGCCAGCCGCGAACTATCCCAGGCCATCGCCGACGACGGCTTCGAACCCGACCTCATCCTGTCGATCGCCCGCGGCGGGCTCTTCGTCGCCGGCGCCCTCGGCTACGCCCTCGACGTCAAGAACCTCCACGTCATGAACGTGGAGTTCTACACCGGCGTCGACCAGCGCCTCGACATGCCGGTCATGCTGCCGCCCGTCCCCAGCGCCGTCGACCTCACCGGCGCGACCGTCCTGGTCGCCGACGACGTCGCCGACACCGGCAAAACCCTGAAACTCGTGCGCGACTTCTGCTCCCACCACGTCGCCGAGGTGCGCTGCGCGGTCATCTACCAGAAGCCGCACTCCGAGGTCGACTGCGAATACGTGTGGAAACGCACCGACAAGTGGATCAACTTCCCCTGGTCCGTGCTCCCGCCCGTCGTCAAACGCGAGGCCCGCGTCCTCGACGCCTGACCCGAAACCCGCTACGCGCCAACGACAACGGCCCGGAACCATTCGGTTCCGGGCCGTTTGTCCAGTTGCCGCAGGGACTGATCAGACCAGTTCGACGGACAGAATGGTGATCGGCTCGACCGGCACATCCTGGTGGCCGGCCTTGTTGCCGGTGCGCACACCCTCGATGGCGTCCACGACGGCCGCGCCGTCGACGACCTTGCCGAACACGGCGTAGCCGAAGCCGTCCTGGCCCGGGTAGTTCAGGAAGGCGTTGTTGCTGGTGTTGATGAAGAACTGCGCGCTGGCCGAGTGCGGGGCCGAGGTGCGCGCCATGGCGACGGTGTACTTGTCGTTCTTGAGGCCGTTGGCGGCCTCGTTCTCGACCGTCTGCTTGGCAGCCTTCTGCTGCATGTCGGCGGTCAGGCCGCCGCCCTGGATCATGAAGTTCGGGATCACCCGGTGGAAGACGGTGTCCGCGTAGTGGCCCGCCTTGACGTAGTCGACGAAGTTGGCGACGGTCTTGGGTGCCTTGGCCTCGTCCAGTTCCAGGGTGATGTCCCCGGCGGAGGTCTTCAGGAGCACTTTGGTCATGCGGACCATCGTATGGGAGCCCCCAACCCAGCGACCGAGCGGCATCGAATAGCCGCTCCCCTCTTCGAGGTTGGGTGGTGATGGGTGTGGTCAGGCAGGTGTGCGCGGTGGTGAGTGCCGGAGTTTGTTCGAAGTCGATCCACATGCGTAGATGCGCATATTTCCATTTCTTGATGTTCAATTGGGAAAGCCTCCGACGGAGGCCCTGACCTCAGGCTTCGTACAGCTCCAGCGGCAGACCATCCGGATCAGCGAAGAACACGAACCGCTTCCCCGTGTACTCATCAATTCGCACCTCCTCCACCGCCACTCCCCTACCCCGCAACTCGGCCACCGCTTCCCCCACATCCGCCACCAGGAATGCCAGATGCCGCAACCCAGCAGCCTCGGGCCTCGACAGCCGCGCCGGCGGCTCCGGAAACGAGAACAACTCCACCTGCCCGCCGTCAGGCAACGCGAGATCCAGCTTGTACGAACACCTTTCGGCCCGATAGTTCTCCGCAATCACCCGCAACCCGAGAACCTCGGTATAAAACGCCTTCGACCTCTCATAGTCCGACGCAATGATCGCGACATGATGAATCCGCTGCAGCTCCACTCCCCCGACGCTAGCCCACGACTGCTCCCCCTTGTGGCGCCAGTACGGTAGGAGCTACCGGATAGCCGTACCTCCCCTCGTCATAGGCGAAGACATGTCCGGGATTGGTGTAGGTGCCAACTATCCCGATGATCTCGACGTCAATCCCTGTCTCCTCCTTGGCTTCGCGGATCCCACATTCGGCGAGCGACTCGCCCAGCTCGATCTTTCCGCCGGGCAGAGCCCACATGCCGTTGTCGACTATCTGCTCCAGCAGCACTTGACCTCGGTCTCGCTGAATCGGTCGAAGCTTGTGGAGATCGGCGACCGTGATGGCTACGTTGATTCATCGGATCATGTCGCCCGGCCACACACGATCGATCGCAGCCCGCTCTTCCCAACCGGCTGAACCAGCCGCCCGAGGCAGGAAACCGTTCTCTTGCTGGTTGTTTCAGCGCTTGTCGACTGCCGATGACTTCGCCCTGATCAGGGCGTATGCCGAATTTCATTGGATTTTCGGCGGCTTCTACCGGAACCCCTAGTTCATGATTCCGGCTGGTCAGCGATCGCGCTTACGGCCCTGCGCATCTGCGCGTCGGCGCGGTCTGCGGTGGTGGCGGGATCGATCACCAACAATCGAAGGCGCCGATCGTGCGGGCCGAAGACATACATCACCTGAGGCGGCTGGCCCGGAAGCGGTCCGGTGACCTCGATCCCGTCGGGAGCGTCGATGCGGCGTTGGGACAGGCTCAGCCAATTCCAGTCGAAGCTGATCCGGGCGGTCGCGCCGAGTCGCGCGGTGAGCGCGGTGACCAGGTCGTGCAGTTCGGTGGTGAGGTTGTCGGTTCTGGGCCACCAGGCACCGTCGACGCCACCGGATTGCTCGTCACGGTCGCGCAGCAGCAGCCGCGGTGTGCGGGTCGGCGTGTCGAATGGTTGCCCACCGCCGGCGGTGGGCTGGAATCGGCCCAGACCGCGGTCGGCGGCGGCACCGCCCCTGTCCTGCGCCGGGTTCTGTGTCATATCAGGCCTCCCGTGGGGCCGGGGATACTGCGAGAGCGCAGGTCTGCCGGGTTCACCGGCGCGGTGTGACCGCCTTCGTCGTCCCAGCGGCGCAACGCGTCCTCGTTCTGGGCGTGATCGCGGGTGTGGCGGGTATCGGCGGCCATGAGTTCGGCGGCGGTGAGCTCATTGCCTGGTCGGGATGCGGCCGACAGCAACGCCTGGGCGGTGGCGGCCTCGGTGTCTGCGGGGATCACCAGCAGGACGAGGCGGGTGCGGTCGAGTCCCAGGACACAGACTGTGTGGGCGGGCAGATGCCGGTATCCGTCCAAGCGAACCGAACGCCCGCCGATTACCGTGCAGCTCGGTGCCGGTTCCCAGGCGTCGATGTTGTACATGATTCGGTCGACGCCGCCTGCCCGCCGGCCCAGTAGCGCCTCCAGATCGGACAGTTCGGCGACCAAGTCGGTCGTGCGGGGCCACCAGGCCCCATCCACCGCCCCGGGGCGGGGTGCTCGCGGCGTCGGTAACCGCCGTGACGACGGCAGAGCGGTGCGGAGGGTGAAGCGCGAAGGGCGGTCCAGCACGATCGACTTGTGTTGTAGCGTCATCAGGACGCTCCTGACCGGGACCGCATGGCGGTCCATATTCATTCGCCGGGCGACGACGAGACCACGAGTGATTTCGTACGAAAAGCCCCCGGCGCCCTGATCCTACCCGCGAGAAACACACCGGCCCCATGCGCGCGTACGCGCAATGGGCCTTCGGGGCATCGCAGGAAACCACCCCACCCTGTGGGTGTCGGCCCGTCGGGTCGAACCCTTCCGACTCACCTCGTCTGCGGCCCCGGCAGCTGAGGGGGTCACGGTAGTAGCCGCACGGAAAACAACAATGCCTGGACCAGCAGCAATGGTGTGTAGTGCGTCGGCAGGTGCGGATGCGGGGCCCTCGACGTCACATCAGCAGGGCCGCCGGACCCTGTCAGAATAGGGCTTCCAACTGGGCTTTTCGTTCTACCGGAACCCCGGCAACTGGGACCTCGGTGGGCTATCGTCTGTGCCGGTCACCGGAATCGTCTGTCTATGACCTCGCACGGAAACTGTTCGGGAGTCGGGTAGGTGACCAGCACGCGAGTCCCGTCCGGGTCGACACCGTCGACGAAACTGACCCCGTTCAGTGTGTTCGAATATGTACTGGGGTACCGGGTGCGCAGCCGCTGTTCGATGCGTTGCAGTTCTTCTTCGTTGTCGACGGACCAGATGATCTCCTCAACACCGACATCATTGATGCCGCGTGCCCGGCCCGCCTGGCGTGTGCGCAGGTATATCTGGAAGCCGCCCGGCGTCAAGAGAAGCGCCGCCTCCGGCTCGTGAATCGCAATGTGGCATTCGAACACATAGCAGTAGAAGTTCGCGGAACGATCCAGGTCGGATACGCGCATAAGGCAGGATGTAATCCTTGCAGCACCCATTTCCTCTCCCCTTTTCATCCGCCCGGCGAGAATCCTCACGTTACCGCCGCAGCGTCTCCGGTGCGCGACAGGGCTTTCCCACCTGCCGCGCACGACTCCGGCAGTGGTGCGGATTTCAGGTCCGAGGTCCACGCGATGCTCGCTTTCCTGCGGTATCAGACGGTGATGACAGCCGAAACCGCAGGCTACCCAGAACGATTCGCGGGCTGCGACGCAATATCCGCCAGATCAGTCGTCTTCGGGAGCGTCCGGATTGGTGGTGGCTGCCGTCGGTGACCACCGGTCCGCCACCATTCGTTCCGGCCAACTGCGATACACGGGCGGATCATGCCCACCGACTTCACCGATTGCCGAGAAGGCTCGAGTGGCACAGGAACATCCGAGCATCGTTGTCGGGCCGGCCGTGTCGCTCGGCTGAAACTGCAGAAGGCTGTTGGCCCGACGAATTGTTCTGTTTCGGACGGCGCGCACGGTTATGCGGCCAGGGCGGAGGCTGCGGCGGCGAGGAGCATGCCTCGGTAGGAGCCGCCGAAGAGGATTACGTGGACGAGGAGGGGGTGGAGCTGGTGAAGGGGGATGCGTTGGCGCCAGCCGGAACTCAGGGGGGTGGTTTCTTGGTAGGCGGCGAGGATGCGGTCGAGGTGGGGGGCGCCGAAGAGGGTGAGCATGGCGAGGTCGGTTTCGCGGTGGCCGCCGTGGGCGGCGGGGTCGATGAGGAGGGCGTGGCCGGTGGACCAGAGGATGTTTCCGGACCAGAGGTCGCCGTGGATGCGGGCGGGGGGTTCGGGTGGGCCGGCGAGGTGGTCGATGCGGTCGATGACGCGGTCGAGGAGGCGGGTGCCGTCGCGGCCGAGTTCGGGGGCGGCCGCGGAAAGGTAAGGGGCCAGGCGGTATTCGGCGTACCAGGGGCCCCAGTCGCCGGTGGTGGGGGTGTTGTCCAGAGGGAGGGTGGCGATGTAGCCGTCCCAGGGGGCGCCGTAGGTGTGCGGGGTGGCGGTGTGGAGGGTGGCGAGGTCGCGGCCGAGGTGTTCGGCGGCGGTGGGGGTGGCGGGTTCGGGTGGCTGCCAGGACAGGACGAGCATGTGGGGGTCGGCGGCGACGACGGGCGGGACGAGGGTGGGGTGGCCGGTGGCCAGCCAGCGGAGGCCGGCGGCTTCGGCGGTGAGGACGGCGGAGGGGGTGCCGTTCTGGACGGCTTTGACGAAGAGGGTGCGGCCGTCGGCGGTGTGGGCGCGGTGGAGGGTCCAGGCGTGGCTGTGGCCGAGGTGGTCGACGCGGGTGATGGGTGTGCCGGTGAGGTGGGTGAGGTGCGCGGGCACGTCCATGGAATCTCATTGTGGGGTATGGACCGGCCCGCGCGGACCGACTAGTCGGATCGGGTTGTGGGGTCAGGTTCCCGGGACGGTGAGGCGGTCGCGCAGGTGGGCGGCGGTGGCGGCGTCGGCGGGGAGGAAGGCTTCGATGGCGAGTTCGGCGACGGTGACGTTCATGGGTGTGCCGAAAACCGTGGTGACGCTGAGGAAGGCGAGCTCGTGGCCGTCGAGACGCACGCGCAGGGGGACGACGGCCTGGTCGGGTTCGGGCAGGCCGGGTGATTCCTCACCGCCGGGGTAGGCGCGCAATTCGTCGAGCAGCGCGGTGAGTTCGGGTGATCCGGTCACTTCGATCTGGCGTTGCAGGCGTTCGAAGAGGTGACCGCGCCATTCGGCGAGGTTGATGATGCGGGCGGCGAAGCCGTCGGGGTGCAGGGTCAGGCGCAGGGCGTTGACGGGCGGCGTCAGCAGGGCGGGGTCGATGCCGGCGAGGAACAGTCCGATGCCGGCGTTGGCGTCGACCATGGTCCAGTTCGCGTCGATGGCGAGGGCGGGGTGCGGTTCGAGGCCGGTGAGGATGCGGCGGAGGGCGTCGCGGACGGATTGCATGGCGGGGGTGTCGAGTTCGGGTTCGGCGTAGACGGGTGCGTATCCGGCGGCCAGGAGCATGCGGTTGCGTTCCCGCAGGGGGATGTCGAGTTCGTCGGACAGGTGCAGCAGCATCTGGCGGCTGGGGGTGGCGCGACCGGTTTCGATGAAGCTGAGGTGGCGGGTGGAGGTTTCGGCGCGGCCGGCGAGTTCGAGCTGGCTGAGCCGCCGGGTGGTGCGCCAGTGCCGCAGGAGGTCGCCTGCCGTGTGAGTCGCCATGTGCCGATCGTACGAATGATCAACCACCACAGGCCATTACCCGGGAGGTAAGCGCCCGGCCTCGGGCAATACGAAACTAACTCTGTTCATTCGAACACGCCTCTGTTAGAAATGTGGGGTGGATGCCGGTGAACGGTTGGATGTGACGCTGCGCCTGGTGCAGGGCGCGGAGCGGGCCGCAGTGGCGGAATTGGCGCAGCGCCTCGGTGTTTCGGAGATGACCGTGCGCCGTGACCTCGATGCGCTCGAGCAGCGCGGCCTGGTGCGGCGGGTGCACGGCGGGGCGGTGGCGACCCGCGCGCGGACCGAGGCGGGCGGGTTCGCCGATCGCGCGGGCTGGTCGGCTGCCACCAAGGATCGGCTGGGCGCGGCCGTCGCGGCCCTCATCGCCCCCGGGTCGCGGGTGCTGCTGGATGCGGGCACGACGACCGTGCATGTGGCCCGGGCGCTGGCCGAGCGCGGCCCGTTGACGGTGACCGCGCTGAGTCTGCAGACCGCAGCGTGCCTGGCCGATCGTCCCGGGATCGAGTTGCTGGTGGCGGGTGGGCGTTCCCGGCCGGGTGAGCAATCCCTGGTCGGCCCTCTGGCTCTGCGGGCGGTGGAGTCACTCGCGTTCGACGTGTTCGTGATGTCGATCGGCGGGGTGCACGCCGAGTACGGCTGGTCGGAGTTCTGTCTCGACGATGCCGCGGTCAAGCAGGCCGGGATCGCACAGTCGGCGCGGGTGCTGGCGGTGGCGGATGCGACCAAGCTGGGGGTGCGGGCCTTCAGCCAGGTGGCCGCGCTGGGCGCGGCGCACGAGTTCGTCACCGACCGTTCCGCGTCCGACCCGGCGATCCATCCGGCCGGCCCGCGGACCCTCGATGCCCTGCGTGAAGCGGGCGTCGTCCTCCATACGGCGTGAACCGAATTGGCGTATGAACCGATGATCGAAGGAGCTACCGTGTCGAATTCTCAGATGATCCTGGTCGCGGGGCCGTACCGCTCGGGGACCGGTGACGATCCGGTCAAGCTGGCGGCCAATGTGCGCGCCATGAACGAGACGGCCCTGACCCTCTTCCGCGCCGGGCATCTCGCGGTCACCGGTGAGGCGCTGGCGTTGCCGCTGCTCGAGACCGCCGGCAGTACGGGCCCGGGTGATCCGCTCTACGACGAGATCTTCCATCCCGTTGCCGAGCAGCTGCTCTCCCGCTGTGACGCGGTGCTGCGCATCGGCGGTCCGTCCGAGGGCGCCGATCGGATGGTGGCGCAGGCGCGCGCGGAGGGCAAGCGAATCTATCTGAGCCTGAGCGAGATTCCCGCGGCCCTCTGACGGGCCCGGGCTCAGGGCGCGGGCCGGTCAGACGGCGAAGTCGGACAGCGGTTCGCCGCCGGATACGCGGTTCGGCGTACCGCGACAGTGCGCCCGGGGTGTGGCAGGCTGGCCGGGCATGAAGACCATGCTGATCACGGGGGCCACGTCGGGGATCGGATTGGCGGCGGCGGGGCAGCTCGCGGCGGCCGGGCACCGTGTCATCCTGGTCGGCCGCAATCCCGGAAAGCTCAGTGCCGCTGGCGAATTGGTGCGTGCGATCGCGACCGCTCCGGTCGATGCGATCGAATGCGACCTCGCCTCCCTGGATGCTGTCCGCCAGCTTGCGGGCACCGTCGCCGCTCGATACGACCGGCTCGACGTGCTGGCCAACAATGCGGGCGCATTCCACATGTCGCGCACCGAAACCGGGGACGGTCTGGAAGCCACCTTCGCGGTGAACCATCTCGCCGGATTCCTGCTCACGGAACTGCTGCTGGATCTGCTGCGCCACAGTGCCCCGGCGCGGATCCTGTTCACCTCGTCGGTCATGCACTACGGCAATGCCCTCGACTTCGAGGACCTGCAAATGCGGCACGGCTACAGCGGCGCCACCGCCTACGGCCGCGCCAAGCTCGCCAACATTCTGTACACGCGCGACCTGGCCCGGCGGCTGGACGGAACCCGGGTGACCGCCAACGCCTTCCACCCGGGGGTCGTCGCCACCGGTATCTGGGACGCCGCACCCTGGTTCGCCCGGCCCGCGCTGGCGCTCGGCAAACGCCTGTTCATGACCGACGCCGGCACGGCCGCGCGGGCCCTCACCTACCTGGCGACCGACCCCGACGTCTCCTCGGTGTCCGGCTGCTACTTCGAGCGCAACCGTGTCAAGGCGCCCTCCCCCACCGCCCAGGACGACGCGGCCGCCACCCGCCTGCACCGGTTGTGCGCCGAACTGGCGGGCCTGCCCGGCTGAGGCCGCGCCGAACCAGCTTCCGCACCGGTGAACACATTCGCACCAGATCCGGTCTCGTGCCCGTTGCCGCTATCGGTCACAGCGGCCTGATCACCCGCGCGGGATTGCCTGCGGCGAATACCTTTTCGGGCAGCTCGCGGGTGACGACACTGCCCGCCCCCACCACCGTGTTCGCGCCGATGTTCACTCCCGGGCAGACGATGACCCCGCCGCCGAGCCACACATTGTCGCCGATGGTGATGGGCGCGGCCGTCTCCCAGCGGTCGCGGCGCAGCGCGTGATCGTCCATCGGATGCAGGGCGGTGAGCAGCTGGGCGCGCGGGCCGATCGAGACGTCGTCGCCGATGGTGACCGGCGCACAATCCATGACGATGGCGTCGTAGTTGAGGAAACTGTTGCGGCCCAACCGGATCAGCTGCCCGTAGTCGCATTGGAAGCGCGGCATGATCCAGGACCCCTCCCCGATCTCGCCGAGCAGCTCGTCGAGGATGGTTCGACGCTCGCTGTCCTGACCGGCGCGGGTGGCGTTGAACCGGTCGAGCAACCCCTGGCAGCGCAGACGTTCGGCGACCAGTTCGGGGTCGTTGTCGCGGTACGGCTCGCCGGCGAGCATGCGGTCCTTGTGTTCTCCCACCCGTCCATCCTGTCCGCGATCCCGCGGGCCGCGCATGATCGCGTGTCTGGTATCACCGGAAGGGTGAAAATCGGGTTCGCTCTTCCTCAGCATGGTTCACAGGCCCGCGAGGGCGCGCGGGTGGCGCATTATGCGACCGCGCTTGAGCAGGCGGGGGCCGACAGTCTCTGGGTCGGTGAGCGGCTCATCGCCGCCACCAATCCGAAGGTCGGTTACGCGGGCAAGGACACCATCCCTGACGAGTTCAACTCGGTGCTCGACCCGCTGCTGCTGCTCGGGATCGCGGCCGCGGTGACCGAGCGGGTCGCCCTCGGCGCGAATGTGCTGATCGCGCCGCTGTATCGGCCCGCGCAGCTGGCTCGCGCGCTGACCACGGTCGACGTGGTCAGCAACGGCCGGCTGATTCCCGGCTTCGGCATCGGGTGGTCGCCGGAGGAGTACGAGGCCGCCGAGGTCCCCTTCACCCATCGCGGCGCCCGGCTGGACGAGACCCTCGATGCGCTGGAAGCCATCTGGACCACCGACCCCGCCGGATATCGCGGCCGCTACGTGTCGGTGCCCGAGCATCGCAGTGAGCTCAAGCCGGTGCAGCGGCCGCGGCCGCCGATCTATCTGGGCGCGTTCAGTCCGGCCGGTCTGGCCCGCATCGGCCGACGCGCCGATGGCTGGCTGCCCGTGGTGCCGGTGCCGGGCCCGCCCGCCTGGGGTCAGCAGCTGTTGAAGCTGCGCGGCGTCATCGACGAGGCCGCGGTCGCCGCGGGCCGCGATCCGAAGGACATCGGCACCGTGCTGCGGGTGAACGTCGCCGCGGGCACCGACCTCGAGCTGGTCGCCGCGACTATCGAGAAGGTCGCCGCGGACACCGGATTCGACGACTTCTTCGTCGATCTGCTCTATGTCACCGACTCCCTCGACGGCATGCTCGACGCCGCCCTGCAGCTGCTGGCCCGGCTGCGCGGCTGAACCGGCTGCGCGGTCCGGCCCGCCACCCATCCGCGCCGCCCTCCGGCAGCGGCGCGCTGCCATCCGCTCAGCACGGCCGGACGCGCCGGTCCCCTACCAGCCCATCGGCGATATCGCTGCCCGCCGACCGCCCAGCGGGCCGGCCATTCGAGCCGGTTGGGCGAAACCCGAGCCGGGTGGGCAAATCGGGCGGCCACCGGGCATACTCGATCCCGTTGTGCCGCAGGGCCGCCGGGTGACCGCCCGGAACAAGGCCCCGGTGATGTGCTGAAGGGAGTCCGGGCCGGTGGGGTTGCGGAATCCGGTCGTGCTGGCCGGAGTCGTCGGAGTCGGAGTACCGGTCCTGGCGGCGGGGGTGGTCGCGGCGCTCACCATCAAAACCGGTGAGAGCGGCCCGGACTCGGCGACGACCGACACGACGACGGCCCCCGCGACAGCGGCCCCGACCACCGGGCCTGCCATGACGCCGACCGTCACCGAGGCCGCGGCGCCGGATCCGGTCGGCTTCCAACCCGATTCGATCACCTTCATCTCCGCCGACGAAGGCTGGGTGCTGGGCCGGACCTACCCGTGCGCGAGCGAGCCCTGCCTGGTGCTGCAGCACACCACCGACGGTGGGCAGACGTGGCAGCAGGCCCCGCTCCCGGCCCCGCTGCGCGATCCCGGGTCCAAGGGCCACTGGCTGAAGTTCGCCGATGCCCGCAATGGCTGGATCCGGGCCGGCGACAAGCTGTTCGCCACCCACGACGGCGGAAAGACCTGGCGCGAGATCGATCTCGACATCGATCCGGTCGTGAACGCCTGGTCGTTCACCATCTCCGACGACAGCGTGTACATCGCCACCGTGCAGCCCGGTGAACGAACCGTGCTGTTCACCAGCCCCCTCACCCGCGATGCGTGGACCGGTCCCACCGAGGTCCCGGTACCCGGCAGTGGCGGCCCGGACCCCTCGGCCGCTGTCACCGTTCTCGGCAGCCGGGCCTGGCTGGTCGTCACCAACCGGGGTGCGGACGGTGCCCGATCGGTCGACGGCACGTGGACACCGTGGAAACTGCCCTGCGGCGGCAATGGTCCCGCCGCCTGGCACCCCTTCTCCGAAAAGCGGCTCGTCGCCCTGTGCGGCCGATTCGGCCCGTACTCCGACGGCGGCACCACCACCCAGCTCATGACCTCCACCGACGGCGGTGCCACCTTCACCGAGACCGGGCAGCTGTCGCCGACGCTGTCCGCAGCTGCCGCGCTCATCCCGGCCGACCCCACCCATCTGGTCGCGGCTCTCGACGACCACCTGCTCACCTCGGCCGACGGCGGCGCAACGTGGACGACGACCTATCGTGCACCTGCCCAGGGCTGGCGCGAGAGCTCGGGCCATTTCGTCACCGAGACAACCGGTTTCGTGATCATGACCCAGACCGGGTCCAAGCACCTGGCCACCACGATGCTCGCCACCCAGGACGCGGGCCGCACCTGGACCCCGGTCGGCTTCGGCTCCTGATCACCGGCGGGCGGTGGCGCGCGCATAGTTCCAGCCCTGCCACGAATCACCGGACGGGCGTGCGCGAATGACGTCCGCAATGGCTGCGCGCTCGGCGTCGGGCAGCCGGTCGGCCACCGGCAGCACATCCGGCGACAGGCTGCTCAGATACCCGGTGTCGAGGGACTTGCCCGCCTGCCAGCGCTCCACATTGCGTTCGGCGACGAACCGTTCCGGGTTCACCGCCGCCAGCGCCAGCAATGTCGCGAGCGCGGCGCCGACCGCCGCGCGCGGCACCCAGCCACGCCGCAACCGCACCAGGCTCGCCAGCAACAGCAGGTAGACGAGCGCGATCCAGCCTTCGAACACCTCCACGAGCAGCCGCATCACCGTGAACCCGTACGCCTGCTGATAGGTCCACATGCGATGCAGCGCGGACGCCACGATCACCAGCGACAACCCGATCACCACCGTGACCGCGCCCCGCAACCAGCGTCGCTCGATCACCGTGTCCTGCAGCGCGTGCCGCAGCACGATCCCGATCACCGCGAGGGTCAGCATGCTCACGATCGACAGCTGCCAGAACCCGGAGCGCGCGTACTCGGCATACGTCAGCCCGGCCGTGCGCTGCACATACCCGTCCCCGCCGAACAGCACCACCACCTGCGTACCCACGAACGCCGCGAACACGATCGTCAACGCGCCCACCGGAATTCCCCACTCGATCGGCGAGAACCTGCGCACCCCCAGCCAGCCCAGCGGATCCATCCCCCGGCCCGGCCCCGCATCGTCGGCCACCGGCGGCGGCCCCGCCAGCAGATACAGGGCCCCGGCCGTCCCCGACCCGACCACCACGAACACGAAACCCCACCGCACCACCGCAGGCACATCGATGCGCGGCATCAGCCCGTCCACCAGCCCGGCGAACACCGCGTCCGCGCCCGCCAGCAGCGGCACCACCATCACCAGCAGCGCGGCGGCCACCGCCGCCGACCACCACACCCGCTGCGAACCCTTCCCGAAGCGCCCACGCGCCCGCGTCACCGCCCGATACAGCCACGGCAGCGAATTCAGTCCCGCGAACGGCACCGCAGGCAGGTCGAACCACAGCCCGTACACCGACCGCCGCACCACCGCCAAGGACCCGGCCATCGCGGCCCCGAGCACACAGAGCACGAAAAGCCAAGGGGCAGCGCGGAACACACCCACACCCAGCAGCGCCAGCGCCACCCCGGCCCACCAGATCCGATCCCACGACACCCGGCCCGTCCGCCCCGATCCACCGGGATGAACCTGGCTCGCACTGCCGGTCCCGGCACCGTCCACGGGCCCACCGCGACCGGTGCCGGAGGGATCAGCAGCCGAGCCGACACCAGCGGGACGGCGGGTGGCGGTGCTGGACGTTGGAGCCGCGGGCGGCCCGGAAGAGGTCTGCGCAGCGGGCACAGTCCCGGAGGCAGCGGCGACCGCTGCATCCGCGTCACGCGCCGCCGAGACAACGCCCTGCTCCCTCGAAACCGTCTGCCGGGCCGACCGGTCGACCGCGTACACCGCGCCCGTGATCACCAGGCCCGCGAGCAGCCATCCGACACCGGGACGGTCGACGGGCACCAGGATCGCCCCGGCACCTCCCGCCGCGACGATGGCGGCCGGCAACCCGCTCGGCACGGGCACCCGCGCCGAGCGGGGCGGAATCAGCTGGGGTGGAACAGAATTCGTGGTGCCGGGACGCGCTGTCGACGGACCGGCCCGTTGTGCGGGCGGGGCGGGCACGGGCCACTGCCGGCCGGGAACGGTCGGGACTGCCGGCGGTGCGGGGGCGGACCACCGCCCGGGGGTCGCGATCACAGGGGCCGTCCCATCAGCGCTCGCCATGTCGGGAGTCGCCACAGCAGGGCTCGCCGCATCAGGGGTCGCCGCTCCGGTTGTCCACGGTTCGGGCGCTACCCGCTCTGGCTGCGGCGCTCCGGGCCGTGCCCATTCGGAGGCGCTCGGGCCGGTACTTCCTGGCCCGGGTTGGAGTTCTCCGGGTTCGCGCGGTTCCGAACCAGGTGTCGGCGGTTCGCTCGTTGTGCGTTCAGGCGCTGCGGGTGCGGGCGGGTGGTCGTCGGGAGAGGGTGCGGTGGAAGGGTTTTCGGGCATGGCAAGGCCTCCGATGGGTGTGCGGGAGCGACCCGGGAGCGCGGGGCGCTGCGGGTTGCGGATGGGGTGAGGTCAGGAAGCGGGGAGGGTGATGCGGATGCGGGAGCCGGGGTCGGCGACGGCGATGGTGCCGCCGTGCAGGTCGACGATCCAGCGGGCGATGGCCAGGCCGAGGCCGGTGCCGCCGCCGGTGGCGCGGCCGCCGCGGGTGAAGCGTTCGAAGACGCGGGCACGGTCGGCGATCGGGATGCCGGGGCCGTCGTCGGCGACATCGATGACGGTGCCGGTGCGGTCGGCGTGGGCGTGGATGCGGACCTCACCGCCGGCGGGTCCGTGGCGGGTGGCGTTGTCGAGCAGGTTGAGCAGGACCTGGTGCAGGCGGGCGCGATCGGCGTGCACGGTGAGATCGGGGGCGGCGACGATGGTGAAGCGGACGGGCCGGTCGACCGCGGCCGCCATCACCTCCGCTTCGGCCACAACCTCTTTCAGCAGCGGCTCCACGGCGACGGGTTCGCGGTCCAGCGCCACCGCACCGGCCTCGACGCTCGACAGCGCCAGCAGCTCCGACACCAGCAGGCTCAGCCGCTCGGTCTGGGCGAGCGCGGTGCGCAGGGTCGCCGGATCCGGTTCGGCCACACCGTCGACCAGGTTCTCCAGCACCGCGCCGAGCGCCGTGATGGGGGTGCGCAGTTCGTGCGACACATTGGCGATGAACTCGCGCCGCTGCTGATCGGCGGCGGCCAGATCGGCGGCCATCTGATTGAACGCCGCCGCCAGCTGCCCCACCTCGTCCCGGGAGGTGGCGCGCACCCGCCGCGAATAATCCCCCTGCGCCATGCGTTTGGCGGCGGCGGTCATCTCCCGCAACGGCAGGGTCATGCCGTGGGCGAGTACCTGCGAGAAGAGCAGCGCGAGCAGTGTGGCCGCGATGGTGGTGCGCGGCGGCAGCCATCCGATGCGTGAGGCGAAGAACCCGAACGCCACCGCCCCCGACCCGACCATGAGGACGGCCAGCTTCAGTTTGATCGACCGCACCCGGTCCAGCGGCCGCGGCATCCACCCCGCCGCCCGATTCCCGGCCGCCCGCAACCACTCTCGCACGCTCACCGCTCCCCCGCCGATCCGCGCCCACCGCCGTTCATCGAGCCTCCAGCGCGTACCCCACGCCGTGCACGGTGCGGATCAGGTCCGCGCCGAGCTTGCGGCGCAACGCCTTGACGTGACTGTCGACGGCGCGGGTGCCCGAGGCGTCCGCCCAGCCCCACACCTCGCTGAGTAGCCGCTCCCGGGCCAGCACGGTGCGCGGCCGGCGGGCCAGGTGCACCAGCAGCTCGAATTCCAGTGGGGTGAGCTGGGTTTCGGCGTCGCCGCGCCACACCCGCCGCTGATCGGTGTCGATGCGCAGATCACCGACCACGATGGCGGCGACCGGGGCGGCGGTGCGGTCCACGCGGCGCAGCAGGGCGTGCACGCGGGCGGTGAGCACGCGCATCGAGAACGGTTTCGTCAGATAGTCGTCCGCGCCGACCCCGAGGCCGACGAGCATGTCGGTTTCGTCGGTGCGGGCGGTCAGCATGAGCACCGGCACCGGTCGGCGGGCCTGGATGCGTCGGCAGACCTCGAGCCCGTCGAAGCCGGGCAGCATCACGTCCAGCACCACCAGATCCGGGTCCCCGGCCGCGTCGGCCGCCACGGCCGCCGGCCCGTCGTGCGCGATGTCGACCGCGTACCCCTCGGCGCGCAGGCGGGCGGCGAGGGATTCCGCGATGGTCGGCTCGTCCTCGACGACGAGGATCCGGCGCGCACTGGTTTCCATGCAGGTGACATTAGGCAACCGCCGTGGAGATGGTTCGCGTCGATTGTGAAGATCCTGTGGAGACGCCGGTCATACCACCTGGAAGCATCGTCTGCGACACGACGTCGTAGCATGGCCGAGTGCGCTCAACGACGGATCACACCGCACGCCTGCGCGGCGCTGCCGTCGGCGCATCCTCCGGCGCGGTGGCGATTCTCGCGCACGGACTCGGCGGCGGCGCGCCCCTGCTCGACGGTTCCGCGCTCGCCCTGCTGCTCGCGGCGTGCAAGCTGATCGGGGTCGTGGTGGCGACCCTGCGCCCCCGCTACGGGATCGCCGGAACCATGGCCATGTTGGCGGCCGGGCAGTCCATCGGCCATGCGGCACTGTCGATGTCGCCGGGCCACCACCATCACAGCTCCTCGCCGTCGATGCTGCTGGCCCACCTGGTCGCAATTCCGGTGGGCGCACTCGCGATTCGCGCCGCCGAGGCCGGCATGCGCCGGGCCGTCACCAGCGTGCGGCGATTCATCCTCGCACTGGGTTCGATCCTGCGGCCGCCCGCGCCGCGCCTGCGCCCGTGCCGCGCCGACGATCGCGCCGAGGCGCGTCGCCTGCTCGTCAGTCCGGGGATCGGGCGTCGTGGCCCACCCCGGGCCGGCGCACCGTTCCCACACCTCGCTCCGGCATAGATCCGCGACGCCTCCTCCCCGCGCAGTGGCCGAATCAGGCCTGCGCCGAACGGGTGTCGCCGTGAACCGGTCCGGGGTGACCTCCCTTCCCCCTGACACACGGAGTCCATTTCCCATGTCCCAGATGCCCTCCTGCCACAGCTTCCGCCTGCGCACCGGCGGATTCGCGCGCCGGGTCGGTGCGGCCGCCGCCGTCGCGACCCTGGCGTTGCTGCCCGTCGCCTGCTCCTCCTCGCAGACCTCCTCGGACGCCACCGGCAAGGCCGCCGACCGGATCACCATGACCGATCAGTGGATCAAGGCCGCCGACAGCGGCATGTCCGCCGCCTTCGGCACCCTCTCCAACACCTCCGACCAGCCGATCAACCTGGTCGCGGCCACCAGCCCGGCCTCGGCCACCGTGGAGATCCACGAGATCGTCCCCGACGCGGCCGGAGAGAAGACCATGCAGCCCAAGGCCGGTGGCATCGTCATCCCCGCCCACGGCAGCGCGACCCTGAAGCCCGGCGGCGACCACCTGATGTTCATGGGGTTGAAGGCCCCGCTGCGCACCGGCGCGGACACCCCCATCACGCTCACCTTCTCCGACGGGTCCAGCACCACCGTCACCGCGCAGGTGCGTGACTTCGCGGGCGGCAAGGAGAACTACCAGCCCTCCGGCGACAACGCCGCCCACGGTGGCTGACCGGCCGCAACCGCACCCCCGCCTGTCCCGGCGGCGACTGCTCGGCGGCGGCGCCGCCGCGGGGGCCGCCGCGGTGACAGTTGCCGGCTCCGCAGGCGTCGGCTGGGGCGCGGCCACACTCACCCACCGCGACCACGATCGCGATCCCGGACTGGATACGGTCGCCTTCCACGGGCCGCATCAGGCGGGCATCGCGACCGATCCGCCGCTGCACGCGGCCTTCGTCGCCTTCGACCTGGTGGCGGGTGCACAGCGCGAGGACATCATCGGGCTGCTGAAGATCTGGACCGACGACGCCTCGCGCCTGACCCAGGGCAGACCGGCGCTCGCCGACACCGAACCGGAACTGGCCGCCCGGCCCGCCCGGCTCACCGTCACCGTCGGATTCGGGCCGCGGTTGTTCACCATCGCCGGACTCGAGGATCAGCGGCCGCACTGGCTGAAACCGTTGCCGCCCTTCGGCATCGACAAGCTCGACGCCGCCTGGTGCGGCGGTGATCTGCTGCTGCAGATCTGCGCCGACGAGGCCACCACGGTCTCGCACGCGGTGCGGGTGCTGTCCAAGCATGTGAAATCGCTGGTCACGGTGAAATGGGTGCAGCGCGGGTTCCGCAATGCCGCCCGCGGCCGGACCATGCGCAATCTCATGGGCTCGGTGGACGGCACGGTCAACATCGCGCCCGGCACAACCGATTTCGATCGCCTCGTGTGGGACGACGGATCGGTGCGGCCGTGGCTGGCCGGGGGCACCTCGATGGTGTTGCGGCGCATCGCGATGAACCTCGAGACCTGGGACGAACTCGACGCCGACGGGCGCGCCATCACCGTCGGCCGCACCGTCGAGCACGGGGCGCCGCTGTCGGGCACCCGGGAATTCGACGAACCCGACTTCGCGGCCGTGGACCAGTACGGCATCCCGAAGATCCCGCCGTCCTCCCACATCGCCCGCGCCCACCACGCTCACGACGGGGAGCGGTTCCTGCGCCGCGGCTACAACTACGACGACGCGCCCGCCCCCGGGCACGTCTCCAACTCGGGCCTGCTGTTCGCGTCCTTCCAGCGCGACATCGACGCCCAGTACCTGCCGGTGCAGCAGCGACTGGCCGACTTCGACGCCCTCAACCAATGGACCACACCGGTCGGCTCGGCGGTCTTCGCCGTCCCGCCCGGCGTGCCCGGCCCGGGCGGCTACCTCGGACAGCAGCTGTTCGACCGCGCCGACACCCAACGATGATCCGGACCGGTCGGACCGCACACGGGGCGGTCCGACCGGACACCGGCCGCGGACTCTAGGGTGGGCTGCCATGACCGTCTTGCGATCGATCGTGCTGTTCGCGCTGGCCGCCGTCGCCGAAATCGGTGGCGCGTGGCTGATCTGGCAGGGAGTGCGCGAGCACCGCGGCTGGCTGTGGATGGGGGCGGGCGTGGTGGCGCTCGGCTGCTACGGGTTCGTCGCCACCCTGCAGCCCGACGCCCACTTCGGGCGCATCCTCGCCGCCTACGGTGGCGTCTTCGTGGCGGGGTCGCTGCTGTGGGGAATGGCGCTGGACGGCTTCCGGCCCGACCGCTGGGATGTGATCGGC
Source organism: Nocardia sp. NPDC059154 (assembly GCF_042755705.1). NCBI lineage: Bacteria > Bacillati > Actinomycetota > Actinomycetes > Mycobacteriales > Nocardiaceae > Nocardia > Nocardia sp. NPDC059154. The sequence goes on along the minus strand of NZ_JBHZCS010000069.1, from coordinate 3,090 downwards.
GCACTGGTGTGCCTGGCCGGGGTCGGGCTCATCATGTACGCACCACGCTCGGCGTGAGACACGCGGGTGCGAGACACGCGGTGGCATTGCTCCACGTGAAACCAGCTGCGCCCGAACTGCATTCACGCATGCCACGCATCGCCCCCGGATCTCGCCGACGTGCAGTCGATGCAGAATTGCCGGGCGCGAACGGATTACACATCCCCGCCGGTCACGGCGATGGTCAGCGGCCGGCCCCGAGCAGGCCGTCGATGATCGCGCGCGCAGTGGGCAGCGCCGTGTCGTCACCCATCCGCGCGGCCGTATTCGCCGCCGCCACCACCGCATCCAACTGGAACGCGACGGCGTGCGGGTCCAGCCCGGCCAGGTAGCCCTGCTCCTGAGCGCGGCCGATCTCCTTCTCCAGCACCGTGAACCAGTCGTCGCGGTCGGCCGCCAGGGCGTCGCGCACCGGGCCCGGGCGGCTGTCGAACTCGGGCACGCTCGCGCCCCGGAAGCAGCCGCCGGGCAGCAGCGGCTCACCCACGTAGTCGAACCAGTGGTCGATGATCGCCCGCAGTCTCGGCATGCCACGGTCCACGCTCAGGGCGGGGCGGACGACGTGCTCGATGAAGACCTCGCGCGCCGACTGCACCGCGGCCAGCTGCAGGTTCTCCTTGGTGCCGAACAATGTCGCCACCCCCGACTTGCTGACCCCCAGATCCCCGGCGAGCCGGCCCAGACTCAGCCCGGTCAAGCCCTCGACCGAGGCCACATCGGCGGCGTGACGGGCGATGGTCGCGCGGGCACGCGCCCCCTTGAGCCGCCGCTGATCGGAAATCTCCTGCTCGGAAGGCTGCACCGGTTCATCCACCTCTTCATCTTCGCACCAACTGTTGCTTTTACGCACGATCGGTCGTACTTTTCATAAATACGAACGATCGTGCGTACTGTTTTGATCCCGCTCCGACACCCGTTCCGTGGAGAGCCCGTCATGACCGACATCAGCCGGCGTCAGCCCGCAGCACCCGATACCTCCCCGCCGAGCACCGAAGCTCGCGCCGGCCGATCCTCCTCGGCCACACCGTCCTCCGACCGCCCGGCCCGCCTCGCGCTACTGGTCGCCTCCGGTGCGGCGTTCGTGTCCTTCCTGGACCTGTCCGTGGTCAACATCGCCTTCCCCGCCATCACCCGCGACTACCCCGGCATCGCCGCCACCACCCTGACCTGGGTGGTGAGCGGTTACGCCGTCGCCTTCTCCGCCCTGCTCACCCCCGCCGGACAGCTCGCCGACGCCCTCGGCCGCGGGCGCGTATTCCTCACCGCTCTGGCCGGATTCGCGCTCACCTCGCTGCTGTGCGCGCTCGCGCCGGGGGCGGACTGGCTCATCGCCGGCCGCTTCCTGCAGGGCGCGACCGCGGCCTTCCTCATCCCGGCCGGACTCGGCCTGGTCCTGAGCGTCACCCCGCCCGCCCGCATCGGCGTCGCCATGGCCGCCTGGACCGCGGCCGGTGGATTCGCCGCCACCGTCGGCCCGGCCGTGGGCGGCGCGCTGGTCGACTGGTTCGGCTGGCGTTCGGTCTTCGTCATCAACGTGCCGATCGCGGCACTGCTCATCGCCACGGGGCTGCGGCTGGCGCGCGGCGATCAGCGGCACGCGCAGGGGCTGCCCGATCCGATCGGCACCGTCGCCACCGGACTCGGCATCGGCGCGGTCGTCGCCGCGGTCACCCAGGGACAGCAATGGGGTTGGGGCGCTCGGCAAACCCTGGTCACCGGTCTCGGCGGGCTCGCACTGCTGGGCCTGGCACTGTGGCGGTCGCGGACGCATCCGCGCCCCGCCATCGCGGTCGGGCTGTGGCGCAGCCACTACTACGCGCTGGTCAATGCCGTCGCCTTCGTCTTCGGCGCGACCATGTTCGCGTGGCTGCTGGCCGGACCGCTGTGGCTGGACACCATGTGGCACTACTCGGTGCTGCAGTCGGCGGCCGCCATGACCGTCGGCGCGATCGCCTCCATGGTCACCGCGGTGCCGGCCGGGCGCGCGCCGGTGCCGTGGCAGCGGTGGCTGGGCGTGCTCGGCGCCGTCATGTTCGCCGCGTCCACCCTCTACATGAGCACCGGCAGCTGGGACGCCACCCCGGCACTGTGGACGGCGTGGGTGCCGGCCGGACTGCTCGGTGGCGGCGGCATCGGCCTGCTCGTCACCGTGCTCGGCACCGCCGCCGCGCGCTCGCTGCCGCCGCACCGATTCGCAGCCGGGGTCGGCATGAACCTGACCGCCCGCCAATCCGGCGGCGCGCTCGGGGTGGCCGTGCTCGCCGCGGTGTTCGCCGCCCACCCGGCCCAGCCGCTCACCGCCTTCCACACCCTGTTCGCCGTCTGCGCCGGAATCGCCGTCGCCGCAGCCGTTCTCGCCGCCCTGCCGATCCGAGCCGAGGAGCCCCAGCCATGACCGCCCGCACCGAAGCCACCGATCCGTTCACCCTGTCCGATCCGGCAGCCGCCGCGATCCTGCGCGACGTGCCGTTCCGGCGGTTCGCCGTCACCGGCGACTCCACCGCCGCCGGGACCGGCGACCCCTGGCCCGGCTACGACACCGTGCCCTGGGCCGACCGCGTGGCGCGCTGGCTGCTCGCCGCCCACCCGAGCACCGACTACCTCAACACCGGCGTCCTGGGCGCGGTCATCGCCGACGTCACCGCCGGGCAACTGCCCGCGCTCGAGGCATTCCGCCCGGACCTGGTGCACGTCACCTGCGGCGGCAACGACCTGTTCCTGCGCAATGCCCGGCTGTCCGATGTGGAGGCCGCCCTCGACGAGCTGTGCACCCGGGTGGCCGCCACCGGCGCGCGGCTGTCCCTGTTCACCCTGGCCGACTCCTTCACCGGGCGCATGGCTCCCCTGCGCCCGCTGTTCGCCGGATTCGCCGACGCCGTGCGCCGCGTCGCCGAGCGCCACGACGCCATCCTCACCGAATTCTGGGACCACCCCGCACGACTGCGCCCGAACTGGCTCTCGGCCGATCTCATCCACCTGACCATGGCAGGGCACGCGGTGGTCGCCGCCGAGATCGCCGAGAACCTGGCCCGCCACACCGCCCGCGAACTC
>NZ_JBHZCS010000068.1:52050-56747 GCF_042755705.1 Nocardia sp. NPDC059154 | reverse complement strand
CACCTCGCGGTCGAGTGTGTCGCGGGCGCGCTCGAAGGCGCCCACCGCGTCGGGCCCGCGTCCGGTGCGGAAGAGCGCGAGCATCAGGTGGCCCCACAGCTTTTCGTGCACCGGGTCGTTCGCGAGGGCGGCCTCGAGTTCGGGTATCAGTTCACTGCCACCGCCCAGCCGCAGCGCGGCATCGAATCGGGACTCGATCGCGAGCCTGCGCAGCGCCGAATACCGCAGCACTTCCGCGTGGGCGAACTCGTGATCGGCGAATTCGCCGAAAGGCCTGCCGCGCCACAGTCGCAACGCGGTGGTCAGCGTGTCGAACCCGAGTTTCGCGTCGTCGCGGCCGAGCGCCGCACGGCCTTCATCGACGAGGTGTTCGAAGGTGGCGAGGTCGAGCCGATCCTCGCCCAGCAGAGTCAGCCGATAGCCGAGCGGCAAGGTCTCCAGGCGCGTCACCGGGGCATCGGTGTCAGCGGCCGTCAGGCACCGGCGGAGATTGGAGACATAGGACCGCAGTGATACCAGCCCCTTGGCAGGCGGCTCGTCGTACCACAGCGCGTCGGCGAGCCGATCGACACTGACGACCGTGCCACGCTCGGCCAGCAGCACGGCGAGCACGCACCGCTGTTTCGGCCCGCCCAGGGCCGCCGGGGTCCCGTCGACGCACGCCTCGATCGCGCCGAACAGCGAGTACTCGACCGGACCGGTCATGCGGATGCGTCTCTCTCGTACAGGCGAACACGGCTAAAACCGCAGATTTGGTTTGTAACACGTCCCGCCGCGCCCCGCCCACCGGTCACAGAAATTCAGCACATGAGCGGCAATCCCGTCAGCGCTGCTCACCGACCTCCTCCGGGGGAAAGGCCGGCGCGAGGGCTTCGGTCAGCCGCCGGGCGAAGGCCTCGTGCTGGTCTGCCAGGTCCGGACGGTCCTTCGCGAACTCGGCCCAGTCGGCGTCGATGGCGATGCGCCGCACCTGGATGAACCGGGTGTCCGGGGTGACCGCGCGGAGCAGTTCCGGCGTCGGCGTGCAGTGCTCGGCGAGCAGGAAGGCGTCGTAGAGGTCCTTGCCCTCGGGGAAGCGGTCGTCGGTGAGCCACAGCAGTTTCCATGCCGGCGACAGTTCCGGGCCGGCCGCGAGCATGGCGGCGGCCGGGCCGGGCCCCAGCGCGGTCCACAGGGTGGCTGTCATGGCCGATTCCCTCCCTCGGTGATCCAGCCGGCGTCGATCGACTCGTCGGTGTCGAGGACGACGAATTCACGTTCGGCGGAGAGTACTTCGTAGTTGTTCGCGTGCAGCGCGGTCAGTAGGGCGGTGTGGCGGGCGGTGGCGGTGGCGTCGCCGACCAGGCGGCAGCGTTGGGTGACGAACCGCTCGGTGCGGCCGTCGGGGCGGGTGCGGCGGGCATTGGCGGACAGGTGTGCGGTGTGGGCGGTGGCGAGGCGGGCGAGTGTGCGCACCTCGGTGCCGGGTGTGAGCAGCAGCTTGATGTGGTGCTCGAAGTAGTAGCCGGCACCCAGTGCCACGGCGGCGTCATCGGTGGCGGGCACGCCTGCCGCCCAGGGTGTCGCCTCGATCTTGGTGCGGACCACCTCGAATCCCGCAGCATCGAGCCGCGCGGTCAGTGCCGCTATCGAATTCGCAACCGCGGGAAGCGATCCCGCGGCGTGGACGGTGAGCATCGGCTGGTCGATGACGCGGCCGCGCTCCAGCACGATGTGCACGAACTTCAATCCGTGTGCGGCGGCGTACCGTTCGAGGCGTCCGGCATCGGTCGCGCGCACGGTGAGGTGGGCTTCGAAGTCGCCGTGGAAGATCGGGGGAGCGGTCGCGGTCACCGCGCCATCCTCGCAAACCCACCGCCGTGTCGTCGCAGGGTTTTCGGCGCAGGATCAGTGCGCGTAGATCCCGGGGCGCTGCCGGTGCCAGGGGAGTCGGCGCTCCAGGTCGGCGGCGATCGCGAGCAGGGTGGCCTCCCGGCCGTAGCCGGCGACGAACTGCACGCCGACCGGAAGGTTCGAGGCCGATCGGCCCAGCGGCAGCGAGATGGCCGGGTTGCCCGTCGCATTGAACAGTGCGGTGTACGAGCCGAATTCGAAGATCTTGCGATACCAATCGGGTGCGGTCAGCGCCGGATCGTCGGCGTCGAGGTGGCCGAGCGGCAGCGCCGGGCGCGCGGTGGTGGGGGTGAGGTACAGGTCGTAGTCGGTGAGCAGCCGGGCCACCGCGCGGCGAGCCGTATTGAAGGTCGACTCGACCGCGTACAGATCGGCCGCGGTGCGGGTGGCGCCGTAGGCGACACAGGCGCGGGTGGTGGCCTCGAGGTGATCGGCGCCCGGCGTGACGCCCAGCGCGGCCGCGGCGGTGCTGACGGCGTGGGCGAGGAAACTGCACCAGGCGTCGAGGTTGGCGCGGTGGAACGCCTCGTAATCGACAGCGGGATCGGCCAGTTCGACCTGATGCCCCATGTCGGCCAGTTCGCGGGCGATGTCCGCGACCGCCCGCGCGCAGTCCGGATCGGCCTGCGACAGGTCGGCGGTCACGGCGATGCGCAGCACGGGCGCGGGCCGGGTGATGAGTGTGCGGAAGTCGGCCGGTTCGGCGGGGAACAGGTACTTGTCCCCGGGTTCGCTGCCGTGCACGGCGTCGAGCAGGCCCGCGCAGTCCCGCACCGTCCGGGTGACCGCGAACTCCACACCCATTCCCAGCAGCGGATCGGCGTAATCGGGTGCGGCGGAGACCCGTCCGCGACTCGGCTTCAGCCCGACCAGTCCGCACACCGCCGCCGGGATCCGGATGGATCCGCCGCCGTCATTGGCGTGCGCGACCGGCAGCGCCCCGGCAGCCACCAATGCGGCTGCGCCACCGCTGGATCCGCCCGCGCTGCGCGCCGGATCCCACGGATTGCGGGTGGGCGCACCGTAGGCGCGTGCTTCGGTGGTGGCGTTGAAACCGAGCTCGGGGGAGGTGGTCACCGCCATGGTGGCCAGGCCCGCGCGCCGGAAGCGGGTCATCAGCGCGGTGTCGTGGGGGTGCGCCACACCCTCGCCGAACAACCGGCTGCCATTGCGCTGAGGCACGCCCGCCGCGTGGATGATCAGATCCTTGATCGCGAACGGCACGCCGGCGAACGGACCGGACGGGTCGTAGTCCAGCGGCCGCTCGAACACCTCGCCCACGACCGCCCCGAGCTGGGGATCGACCTGGGCGATCGCGGCCGCTGCCGCGGCCTGGACCTCGGCGGCCCCGGCCTGTCCCTGCCGCATGAGGGTGGCGAGACCCGTCGCGTCGTGTGCCGCGTAGTCGGCGATATCCATCGGAAACCTCCCGGTGCTGTGTGCTGGTGCGCCAGAACGTAGGTCGCTGCGCCGGGTGCGGCGTCCGTCGATCGACGGACGCGGTTCAGCGGTCCGGGTGCTGTCTGCACACCGTCCCGTGGCCGCGGGAATCGTGACCGGCGTCATACTGGCCGGATGGTTGCCGCATCTGATGAGGGTCTGGACCCGGCCGTCGCCCTGCGGGTCCGGACGTCGATCGCGGCGGCGACACCGGACCGGCCGGGTCTGGGCCGGGTGCTGTTCGAGCTGTCGCGGGTCGTCGCCTTCGAGCAGGCGGCGCTGACACGGTTCGATCCGGTCGCCGGGGTGCATCGCACCGCGGCCAGTGTCGGCTATCCGCCGGGTGCGCTCGAGGTCATCGACACCTGCCTGCACTCGCATCCGATGTTCACCCGTCTCCGCGACGAGCGGGTACCGCTGGAACTCGCTGAGGTTCCGGCCACGGCCCGCTCCGGGCCGGTGTTCGAACGGGTCATCGTGCCGCTCGGCTACCGGCAGGGCCTCACCCAGCCGTTGTTCGGCGTGGACGGCCGCTACCTGGGCATGCTGAACATGAGTGGCACTGCGGGCGTGCCGTTCTCGCGGTCGTCGATCACCGCGCTCGCCCTGCTCGCCGACGTGGTCGGCGCGGCGCTCGATCCGTGCCGCAGTCCCGAGACCGCGGTCGATCCCGGGGAATCGGTCGTGCTCGTCGGCCCAGGGAATGACGTGCACGCGGTGACGGAGTTCGCCGCGCCCGGGTTGTTCGCGCCCGGTACCGCGGGATTCCAGCTCGCGCGGCTGGTGGCCGAATCCGGTTGTCCGCGTGACTATCTCCTGCTCGTCGGCGGGGTGGTCTACCGGACCCGGATGCGCCCGGCCCGCTCCGGTGGCACCCGGGTCGCCTACCGCCGGATCGACCCGCCGCACGCGCTCACCCTGCGCGAACTCGAGGTCCTCGCGCTGCTCCCGGCGGGCGGATCCAATGCCCGGATCGCCGCGGACCTGGGCGTCGAACCCTCCACCATTGCCACCCATATCGAACGCATCCTGCGGAAACTGAACGCGCCCAACCGAACCGTCGCCGCCACCACCGCGGCGCGCTGGGGCCTCGAGGTCGATGCCGCGCGCTGATCGGCTCGGAGCATGAAGCGGCGGCGGGGTCCCGCTCGATCTGCAGCTCTACGAGGTGGAGAGCGACCGATACCCGGGATGGATCCGCATGCTGTGGGGCATGGCCGGATAGGACGAAGGTGGTGGGGTTCCTCTCACAAACAAAACCCCCCCCCCCCCAGGACCCGGGGCCCCACCCCCCCCCCGCTCCCCCTCCCCCCCCCCCCCCCAACCCCCCTCCGTCCCGCCTCCCCCCCCCTTCCCACCTTTTT
>NZ_JBHZCS010000068.1:0-52040 GCF_042755705.1 Nocardia sp. NPDC059154 | reverse complement strand
GGGGGGGGGGAGAAGGCGGAGGGGGGGGGGGGCTGGGCGGGGGGGGGGGGGGGGAGGGGGAGGAGGGGGGTGGGGTGCCCAGCAGAGCGAAACCCCCCACCACCGGCAGGGGATCGGGGCCACCGCAGCCCTCGGGGCCTCGCTCGATCCTGACGCCGAAGTCAGTATAGGTCAGGCTTACCTAACTATGCAAGCGTGTCGACCCGGCGGTCCGGACCAAGATCCCGCGTGCGAACGTGGAGCCATGAGCGACGACTTCTCCTCGATCAAGTCCCTGGCCGATATCACCCCGGAGCTGATGAACAAGCTCAGCGAGGGCACTTTCACCGACCTGCTGGGACTGAAGTTCACCGCGCTGAGCGGTGACGGGGTGGCCGCGGAGTGGGTGGTGACGCCGCAGCAGTATCAGCCGGCGGGCATCGTCAACGGCGGTGTGTACTGCACGGTCATCGAGACCCTCGCCAGCGTGGCCGCCGGCGCCTGGCTCGGCGATCGCGGGACCGTGGTGGGCGTCAACAACAACACCGACTTCCTGCGCGCGGTGCGGGAGGGCAAGCTGACCGGTGTCGCGAGCCCGGTCCACCGCGGGCGTTCGCAGCAGCTGTGGCAGGTGGTGATCACCGACGAACAGGATCGGACGGTGGCGCGCGGTCAGGTCCGGCTGCAGAACCTCAACCCCCAGAACTGAAGGCGCGGAACCGGAATCGCCGCGTCGGAACTCGTCGTCCGCGGATCGTATATCACCGAAACATGCTGGTAACGCAGGTCGTGCCAGAATGACCGACGATCCGTCCCCGCGATTCGACGAGGAGTCCGAATGCGACTGTCGCCGCACGAGCAGGAGCGCCTGCTGCTGAGTTACGCGGCCGAGCTGGCCCGGCGGCGACAGGCCCGTGGACTCAAACTGAACCACCCGGAAGCGATCGCGATCATCACCGATCACGTGCTCGAGGGGGCGCGCGACGGCCGCACCGTCGCCGAGCTGATGGCCTCGGGCCGCACCGTGCTCACCCGCGACGACGTCATGGACGGCATCCCGGAGATGATCCACGACGTCCAGGTCGAGGCCACGTTCCCGGACGGGACCAAGCTCGTCACCGTCCACCACCCGATCGGATGACGGCCATGATTCCTGGCGAATACCTCTGTGCCGAAGGCGCGATCGAGCTCAACGCGGGCGCGGAACGCATCGAACTGGATGTGGTCAATACCGGTGACCGGCCGGTTCAGGTCGGCTCGCACGTGCACTTCCCACAGGCCAATACCGCCCTGGAATTCGACCGCGCGGCCGCCCACGGTCACCGCCTCGACATTCCCGCCGGCACCGCGGTGCGCTTCGAACCCGGTCTGGGGCAGCGGGTTTCGCTGGTCCCGCTGGGCGGCGCCCGCGAGGTGCACGGAATCAGCCTCACCCCGCCCGGAAAGCTGGATGCCTGATGGCCGAACTGTCCCGCGCCCGTTACGCCGAACTGTTCGGGCCCACCGTCGGCGACCGAATCCGCCTGGCGGACACCGATCTGCTCATCGAGATCACCGAGGACCGCAGCGGCGGACCGGGTCTCGCCGGTGACGAGGCCGTCTTCGGTGGCGGCAAGGTGCTGCGCGAATCCATGGGCCAGGCCCGCGCCACCCGCGCCGAGGGCACCCCGGACACCGTCATCACCGGCGTGGTGATCGTCGACTACTGGGGAATCATCAAGGCCGACATCGGTATCCGTGACGGCCGCATCGTCGCCATCGGCAAGGCGGGCAACCCCGACACCATGAGCGGGGTGCACCCGGACCTGGTGGTCGGGCCCTCGACGGAGATCATCGCCGGCAACGGCCGCATCGTCACCGCGGGCGCCATCGACTGTCACGTGCACTTCATCTGCCCGCAGATCCTCGACGAGGCCATGGCCGGCGGCATCACCACCCTCGTCGGCGGTGGCACCGGACCCGCCGAGGGCTCCAAGGCCACCACCGTTACCCCGGGCGCCTGGCATCTGGCCCGCATGCTGGAGTCCACCGACTCCTGGCCGGTGAACATCCTGCTGCTGGGCAAGGGCAATACCGTGCGCGATGACGCGCTGTGGGAGCAATTGCGCGGTGGCGCGGGCGGTTTCAAACTGCACGAGGACTGGGGCACCACCCCGGCCGCCATCGACCACTGCCTCACCGTGGCCGACGCCTCCGGCGTGCAGGTGGCGCTGCACTCGGACACCTTGAACGAGGCCGGATTCGTGGAGGACACCCTCGCCGCCATCCGGGGCCGGGCCATCCACTCGTATCACACCGAGGGTGCGGGCGGCGGGCACGCACCCGACATCATCACCGTCGCTTCGCATCTCAATGTGCTGCCCAGCTCCACCAACCCGACGCGGCCGCACACCATCAACACCCTCGACGAGCATCTGGACATGCTCATGGTGTGCCATCACCTGAGCCCGTCCATTCCGGAGGATCTGGCCTTCGCGGAGAGCCGGATCCGGCCCTCCACCATCGCGGCCGAGGACCTGCTGCACGATCTGGGCGCGATCTCCATGATCGGCAGTGACGCGCAGGCCATGGGCCGCATCGGCGAGGTGGTCATGCGCACCTGGCAGACCGCGCACGTCATGAAGCGCCGTCGCGGCGCGCTGCCCGGCGACGGCGCGGCCGACAACAACCGGGTGCGGCGCTACGTCGCGAAATACACCATCTGCCCGGCGGTTACGCACGGCCTCGACGCCGAGATCGGCTCCATCGAAGTGGGCAAACTGGCCGACCTGGTGCTGTGGGAGCCCGCCTTCTTCGGGGTCCGCCCGCACGCGGTCATCAAGGGCGGCACGATCGCCTGGGCCGCCATGGGCGACGCCAACGCGTCCATTCCCACTCCGCAGCCGGTACTGCCGCGCCCGATGTTCGGGGCCGCGCCGAGCGTGGCGGCGGGAACCTCGCTGCACTTCGTGTCCGAGCAGGCTATCGAGAACGGCCTCGCGAACCGGCTGCGGGTGAACCGGAAACTGGTGCCGGTGGCCAATGTTCGCAGCCGCACCAAGGCCGACCTCCCCAACAACGACGCCATGCCCCGCATCGAGGTGGAGCCGGACACCTTCACCGTCCGGATCGACGGGGAGGTGTGGGCCGAACAGCCCGCCACCGAACTGCCCATGGCACAGCGGTACTTCCTGTTCTGAACGGAGCCGGCGCCGGGCGCGGCGAGCGCGCGCCCGGCACCGAGCCCGGCTCCCGAGTGGGAAATCTCTCGGCGTGAGCGCAATGCTGGGAGTGCGCCGGAGGCGGTGGCAGACTTCGGATATGACGACTGCCGAGTGGGCCGAAGTTGATCGCTATCTCGTCGAAACCCTGGTGGGAGACGCGGATTCGGAAACCTTGCGCGCGAACGCGGCGGCGGGACTGCCCGCCATCGACGTCTCGCCGCCGCAGGGCAAGTTCCTGTATCTGATCGCGAAATCCGTGCGGGCGCGGCGCGTACTCGAGGTCGGCACGCTGGGTGGATACAGCACCACCTGGCTGGCGCGGGCCGTCGGGAAGGCCGGCCGGGTGGTGACCCTCGAGTACGAGCCGAAGCACGCCGAGGTGGCGCGCCACAATCTGGATCGCGCGGGGGTGGGGGAGCGGGTCGACATCCGGGTCGGCGCGGCGCTGGACTCGCTGCCGGTGCTGGCCGAGGAGCAGCCGGAACCGTTCGATCTGGTCTTCATCGATGCCGACAAGGTCAACAACGCCAACTATGTGCGGTGGGCCCTGCGGCTGACCCGGCCCGGGTCGGTGATCATCGTCGACAATGTGGTGCGCAATGGCGGCATCGCCGACGCCGCGTCGGCGGATGCGGCGGTGCGGGCCAGCCGGGAGGTCCTCGAATTGATCGCCGCCGAGCCACGATTGGACGGGACCGTACTGCAGACCGTCGGCGGAAAGGGCTGGGACGGTTTCGCTTACGCGGTCGTGCTCGGCGAGGACGACTGAGCTTCACGTCACTGAACGGAGGGTGAACTGGGCATACGCTGCCCGGTCCACCTCGTCCCGGAAAATTTGCTGCACGTTTGCTTGTCATCCTGTGGATGTCGTCAATACGGTCGTACGCATGACGGACCCGTACGGCTCGACCTTTCCGCCGCCCGCCTTCGTGGCCCCGCCGGAACCCGGCCATCGACCCGGCGTGCTCGAGCGGTTGCGCTCGGCCGTGTTCGTGGCCGCGCCGGTCGTCGCGCTCGTCGGGACGGTGGGTGTGCTCGCCGTCGTCATCTATCGAGGTGAGCATCCGGCCACCGCCGACCCCGGCCGGAACCAGCGGGCCGGGGTCTCCACCACCGTGTCGGCCAGTCCGGTGATCCCGGTCGTGCACGCGTCGTAATGCCCTGCGGAGCAATCACTGTCACCTGCCCTGCGGGCGATCACTCTCGCGAACCGGGCGTTTCGTCCGGGTTCGCGGCCAACTCCTCCCAGTAGTCCACGTACGCCTGCTCGTGCATGATGCCCAGCCGCAGCACGCGGGCGCGTGAGGTCGCGCGCTCGCTGTCGTCCGGATCGATCTCGTTGTAGAGCGTCCGATACAACTCCAGCCAGCCGCGATGCTCGGCGGCCTGATTGCGGGCCAGCGCCACCACGTCACCGGGCTCGCCGAGATCGGCGAAGAACAGTTTCAGCTGCGCGGGATCGCGGGTCTCCGGCGGCGGCGCGGTCGGGTCGCCCAGCCAGCGGGTGAGTTCGGCGCGGCCGGCGTCGGTGAGATGGAAGACGCGGCGGCGGCGTCCGCTCTCCTCGGCCTCCTCGTGTAGCAGGCCCTGCTCGGCCAAGCGCGGCGGGACGCGATAGAGCTGGGCGTGCGGGATGGGCCAGAACTTGTCGACGCTCTCCTCCAGGCGGACCTTCAGGTCGTAGGGCGTCAGCGGGCCGTGCCGGGCGATGAGGCCCAGCACGATGTGGTCCTGCGGGCCGAGGTCGGTCATTCGGCAACTCCTCTCGGGTTGACACGGTATCGCTGAGACTATACATTCCTTCCCGTCATACCGTATCAATGAGACTATTGGAGTTGGGATGCGCGACTACGCCATCGACCTGTACAACCGCTGGGCCGCCCTCTGGAGCGGCGACCTCGCCATCGCCGGTGAGATCATGGCGCCCGAATTCACCCTCCGCTACGCCCAGCCCGGCGCGACCGTCTTCGACGACGTCCACGACCCCGCGGCCCTCGCCGCCGTCGTCGATGCGTTCCGCGCCGAGCGGCCGGGTCTGGAGTATGACCCGCAGGGCGTGCCCGTCGTCGACATGACCGACGGCCGAACCGGACTGATCGCCCAGCCCTACGGGGCCCGGGTCGTCGATCCGGACGGCACCGTCGTGCGCGACATCAGCGGTACCGACATCCTGCGATTCGAGAACGGGCGGATCGTCGAGGTCTGGTCGGTGTCCGGTGGACCCACCGGACGCAGCTTCTACCCTTACAGCGCGTCTGAAAAACCCTGATCGGTTATCAGGCACCGCCCTTCTCGGGCGTCGTCGGTTCACGCCACTTGCGTGGTGTGTACGTCGGTTCCCGCGTCGTCCGGGCCGGTTTCACCGGCACCCGTAGGGTGTCGGTCAGCGCCTTCCCGTCGGCGGGCGTTGATTACCCGGCCTCCTGCTTGGGGGTCCGGGGGTCGGGGAGAGTCTTCGTGCTGGATCGTCGGCCATACCGCGAGGTTGACCGCGGCGTTGTGGTCGCGCTCGGCGCGAAACCCGCACTCGCAGGTGAACACCCGATCCGACAAGGTCAGCTGCGTGTTCATCCTGGCGCAGGCCGAGCAGCGTTTGCTCGATGCGTACCAGCGGTCGGCGGTGACGACGGTGCCGATGCGCCACTGTTGTTTGTAGCGCACGATTCGGCCGAAGTCGGCCCATCCGGCGTCGCCGATCGCTTGCGCCAGATGGTGGTTGGCCAGCATGCCCGCCACATTCAGGTCCTCGATGACGAGCCGGTCGTGGGTTTTGACCAGCGTGTTGGCGACCTGATGCAGGAAGTTGCGGCGAACATTGGCGACATGGTGGTGATGCTGCGCCAGCCGTGCGGCAGCGTCCTTGCGGTTTCGCGATCCTTTCTGCTTGCGGGACAACGATTTCGCCAGCCGTCGCTGCTGGAGCAGCCCGGCCGCCAGCGGTTTGGGCGGGTTGTCGATGCGGGCGACTTCGGTGCCGTCCGCTGTGGCGGCGACCAGGAAATTCGACAACCCGCGGTCGACCCCCACCCAGCCAGTGTCATCGTCGGCCGCACGCGGCCGGTGGCGGACAGCCGGGTGGTAGTCGGCGGCCTCGATGGTCACGCTGAGCTGCCAGCGACCCGCCCGGAACGTCACAGTGGTGTAGAGGACACTGGCGCGCCCGTTCGCGAGCATGCGCCGCAGGCGACGAGTGTCCTCCCGCACCCGGATTGTTCCGATACCGGGCAGGGTCACCGATCGCGGAATTCCGTTGTCGCCGACCCGGATCCCCGCGCGACCGGACTTGGAGATCCTGTTGCGCAGCCGAAACGACGGGGTGGTCGAAGTCTTCCTCTTGAATCGAGGGAATCCGACCTCCTTGCCTTTGCGTTTGCCGGTGCGGGAGTCGGCAAACGCGGTCAGGGCGCGACCGCAATCCACGGCGGCTTCTTCGAACACCTGCTGGCACACTTCGCCGCGCCACACCAGACCGGTCACTGCGATTGCGGCGACCCCATTCGGGTCGACGCAGATCACCCGGCCCGCGGCTTCGGTCTTCTTCCAGGTGTTGAACGCGTTGATCAGACTGAACCCGGTCCACGGCACCTGGTGATCAGGATCGGTTGCGCGTTGGGTGAGCGCGGTTTTCACGAAGTCGAGGGACTTGTTGAACGCGAACCGTGCCGCGCCGGCGTGGCGGTCGAGCTCCCGCTGCTGCTCGACCGTGGGGTCGAGGCAGTAGCGGAAGGTGGTGTGGCGGCTCATCACCGGCGAGTGTGACACAAGCCACCGACAGGAATGATCGCACCACTCGTCGTATGCGGCCAATCCGTAAGCTTAGGCCCATGTCGAAGCGCCGCACCCCCCGTCCCGTGCCCGAGGGCTGCCCGTGCGGGCTGCCCGCCGCGTACGCCGACTGCTGCGGGCGCCTGCACCGCGGCGAGGTGACTGCGAGCACCGCCGAACAGCTCATGCGGTCGCGCTTCAGTGCCTTCGCGGTGCGGGACGAGGCGTATCTGCTGCGCAGCTGGGCCCCCGAAACCCGGCCCGCCGATGTGGATTTCGACCCGGGACTGCGCTGGGACCGGCTCGAGATCCTCGGCACGACCGGCGGGGGACCGTTCCACACCGAGGGCACGGTGGAGTTCCGTGCCCACTACCGGGCCCACGGCCGGGCGGGACAGCTGCACGAGAACAGCCGCTTCCGCCGCGACCACGGGGCATGGGTCTACCTCGACGGCGATATCGAGAACTGATCAGCGGATTCGCTTCTGCCGCATCACTTGTCACGGACCTTCGTCGCGCACGACACAGCGGAATCCGAGATGGCAGGTGGCGGTGTCCTCGGTCTGCCCCTGCCGGGCGGCCGGGCGGTAGCGCAGGCAGTAGTCGGCCGCGCACAGATACGAGCCACCCTTGACCACCCGGCGTGGAAAGCGTTGCGCCGCTTCGACTTCGGGTGTGTCCACCCGTGGGTTGCGTGGAGCGCAACAGGACGACGCCGAGTGCCCGGGGCGAAAGAAGTCGACTGTCCACTCCCACACGTTGCCGGTCACGTCGTACAGACCGTAACCGTTGGGCGAATAGGTGCCGATCGCCGTGGTGCCGGGCGTGGACGTCTGTCCTCGGCCGGGATGGAACTTCCAGGGGAAGGCGCCGACCCAGACATTGGCCAGGCGCCGGCCGGTGGGTTCGAATTCGTCACCCCAGGCGTAGGTCGCCGATTCGAGTCCGCCACGGGCCGCGTACTCCCATTCCGCCTCCGTGGGTAGCTGTTTGCCGGCCCAGGCCGCGTAGGCCGCGGCGTCCTCGTAGGCGACCTGGGTGACCGGGTGACGGTCGAGCCCGTCGAGCGTACTGCCGGGCCCGTGTGGATGGCGCCAGCCGGCTCCCGGAACGTACCGCCACCAGCGGCGCCAGTTGTCCAATGACACCGGACCCGAGGTGGGCCGGAACACCAGCGCGCCCGGTGTCAGGTCCGCCGGCTCCGCATCCGGGTAGTCCTCGGCCGCCGGAATGCGTTCGGCGACAGTGATGTATCCGGTTTGCTTCACGAATCGCCGGAAGGCGGCGTTGGTCACCGGGTGCGGGTCGATCCAGAACGAATCGACTCGCACCCGATGCACCGGCCGCTCCTCGGGGAAGAAATCCTCCGAACCCATGCTGAAATCGCCACCGGCTATCCGGACCATGCCGCGGTGGACCTCTGCGCGGATCGCGGTGGCCATGGGAGCTCTCCTCAATCGCGCGAAAAGGCTGCGGCCGCCACCATTTCCAGATCCTGGTACGGTTTTCCGCTCACGTCCTCGATGACCTGGTGCATGGTCCCTCCAGTGAACGGGAACGGTGACCGGTATCGCGCCGAAACGGACTGACCGGTGTCCCGGCCGACCCGGACGCCCTCCCCGACACCGGAGAACACGGTCGGCTGGATCCGCATGTCGTCGAGTGAACCCACGGGGTTCTCATCGATGTAGAGGACGGCCTCACCCGTGGGCGTGAAGTGGTCGGGCCGGGTGCCGTGCCGTTCGTACCGCACCCCGAGGATGTGATCGCCGAGCGGTACCCGGCGGTCGGAGACGATGGCCTGTTCCTCCTCGCCGAGGAAGTTGTAGATGTAGCACAGGCGACCGTCCTGGACGAACAAGGCGTGCCCGCCGAGCCGCCCACCGTGGGCGAACAGCACCCCCTCCGCGTCCGGGCTGGTGATCGTCGTCTCGGCGAGCAGCGCGAACGAACGTCCCAGAATCTCGAGCGCCGCGCCCGGTCCGACCTCCGCGCTGTCCGGGTAGTAGACGGCCCGGTCCAGGCCCTTGGCGTAGGTCGGGCGATAGCGCACCATCGCGGAGATGATGTCGAGATCGTTGAGCGGCATCCCGTTGTATTTCTCGGCCTCCGAGAACCACAGTGCCTTCAATTCCTCCAGCTTCTCGGGATGAACCTCGGCCAGGTCGTGCATCTGGCTGCGGTCCTGTTCGAGATGGAACAGTTCCCAGCGGTCCTTGTCGAAATGTCCCCAGCCGGACGGGCAGGCCGCGTGAATGGTGTCGGCGAACCACCCGCGATGCCAGATGCCGCGCGTGCCCAGCATCGAATAGAACTGGGTGTGCTTGCCGACATCGGCGTCGGCGTCTTCGAACAGGGCCCGGAAGCTGACCCCTTCCAGGGGGCGCTGCTCCACGTTCTTCACCGTGTCCGGGGGTGTGATGCCGAGCAGTTCGTAGACGGTGGGAGTGATGTCGCAGACGTTGAGGTACTGGTGGCGGATCTCACCGCGGGCCGGGATGCCGGCCGGCCACGACATCACGCATGGATCGGCGATGCCGCCTTCGTGCGAGGCATACCGCTTGTACAGCTTGTACGGGGTGTTGAAGGCCATCGCCCACCCGATGCTGTAGTGGTTGTAGGTGGTCGGCAAACCCAGCTCGTCGAGCTTGGCCAGACTGTCCTCGATCGTGTCGATGTAGCCGTTGAAGAACTTCATCTCGTTGACCGAACCGTTCGGACCGCCCTCGCCGCTGGCACCGTTGTCCGAGAAGGCCACGATGATGGTGTTGTCGAGCTGACCGCTCTCCTCGAGATAGTCCAGCAACCGGCCGATCTGCGCGTCCGTGTACGACAGGAATCCGGCGAACACCTCCGCCTGCCGGGCGAACAGCCGTTTCTCGTTGTCGGACAGCGAATCCCATGCTCGGACCGTGTCCTGCGCCGGCCACGGCTTGCCGTCGGCACTGGTGACGTTCATGTACGGGTTCATGGGCGACAGCTCGGTGTTCTCCGGCACCAGGCCCATGCGTTTCTGGTTCTCCAGCACTATCTCGCGATACTTCTCGTAGCCCATGTCGAACCGGCCGCGGTATTTGTCGGCCCACTCGTGCGCGACGTGGTGCGGCGCATGCCCGCATCCCGGGCACAGGTACATGAACCACGGTTTGTCGGGGGCGATCACCTTTGCGTCGCGAATGAATTCGATCGACTTGTCGGCCAGATCCTTCGACAGGTGATACCCGTCCTCCGGCGGATACGGCTGCGAGATCGGGTGATTGTCGTACACCAGGTTCGGATACCACTGGTCGGCCTCGCCGCCCAGGAAGCCGTAGAACCGCTCGAACCCGCGCCCCAGCGGCCAATGCCGCTTGGACGCCGCGAGATTCTCCTCCTCGAGCGGCGTCATGTGCCATTTGCCGACGGCGTAGGTGTTCCACCCGCGCTCGGCGAGCACCTCCGAACACAACGCGGTGTCGGCGGGTATGCGACCCGAGAGGCTCGGGAATCCATCGCTGAATTCTTCGATCGTCGCCATGCCGACCGATGACGCATTTCGCCCGGTCAGCAGCGAGGCACGCGTGGGCGAACACAGTGCGGTGGTGTGGAACTGCGTGAACTGCACGCCCCGATCGGCGATCCGCTTCATATTCGGCATGTCGACCAGACCGCCGTAGCAGTCCCAGGTCGCGATTCCGATGTCGTCCCACACGAGATACAGCACGTTGGGCGCACCCTGCTTCGCGGTCGGCTCTGCGTACGGCTCCCAGTCGGCGACCGAGTCACGGATATCTAGGGCGACATGTCCTGCGAACTTCCTGGCCATCATTCACCTCTGGAAAAGGAGAATCGTTGGTAGTGATACCCAGCTCCGGCGATACCGCTGGGAGTTCATCGACGCGTCGGTGACCATGCCATTCCTGGACTCCGGTGTCCGGAACTCTCGCTGCTCACCGGCCTCTCGTTCCGATAGAAGAGTACCGACCGGAATGGACTCAAAGTAGCGGTTGGCCGAACACGAGGCCCGAACGGTCGATGATGTAGAGCCCGAGCACGATCAGCACGACCGGCATCAGCCAACGGCTGTAGCGCCGCAGGGTTTCGGCCGGCCGGCGATGGGATATCAGCACCATGCCGGCCGAACACCAAGCGGCGGTGAGGATGGCGAACACCATGACGGTGAGCAACGCGTCCGCCGGTCCCATGATGCGAAAGGCCGGAGTGTAGACGGAGATATTGTCCCCGCCGTTGGCGACGGTCAGTCCCACCACCGACCACAGCCCGGTGCCGGCCGGGGGCGGTGTGCGATCGCAGCGCCGATGGGCCCTGACCAGCATCCCGATCCCCAGGCTCAGCGGGACCACGCCGAGCAGTCCGATCCACTCCACCGGGACGGCGCAGAGTCCCAGCGCCGCCAGCCCGGACACCGCCACGATCAGCCCGACGCCGAGGAACTGCCCGGCCCAGATCTGCCACCGCCTCGGGATCCCCGTGCTGCGCGAGGTGACGTTGAGCACCGTCAACACGACCGCATTGTCGATGTTGGTACCGACGAACATCGCCGCGGCGGTCACGACGGTGGCCATCTCCGCCAAGCCTGGGTGAGCGCCGGGTGGGTTCGGGCGCGGTTCCGAGTTCGGTACACATCGACCACCGATCGATGGACGGAACGGATGCCGAATCATGTTGACGGCAAAAGCATGTGGCCGGCGCCGGTGTCCCGCTGGATATCACGGCCTGCGACCCGGATGGCCTTGCCTGGGAACTCGAAAGAGAGTGTTCGAGTCTACGAGTGATCGAACAGGGGCACAAGA
Organism: Nocardia sp. NPDC059154; assembly: GCF_042755705.1. NCBI lineage: Bacteria > Bacillati > Actinomycetota > Actinomycetes > Mycobacteriales > Nocardiaceae > Nocardia > Nocardia sp. NPDC059154. The sequence goes on along the minus strand of NZ_JBHZCS010000068.1, from coordinate 40,300 downwards.
CGCCGTCGCCGGTCTGCACGCAGAAGCAGCAGAACTGCATCGTCTGCATCATTGCAGTCCATGTAATGATGCAGACGATGCCGGACAACGGGATTCAGTGGTGCCCATGGTGGTGATTCCGGGCGGATCAGTGAAGGGCGTGGGCCTCGAAGCCGTCGCACATTGCGGTGAGACCGGTGTCGAGCAGGTGCTCCGGATTCAGCAGGGCGGTGTCGCCCGTGCCGACGAGATCGGCGAGCGGGGGCGGGGTGGGCCAGCGCGGGTCGCCGTCGAGCAGTGCGGTGAGCCCGGAGCGTTCGTCGGCGCTGCTGTCGCGGCCCTGCAGCAGCCGGGCGCTGACCTCCTGCAGGGCGACCCCGGCGATGTAGCTCCACACCGACAGTGACATGCGGGTCGCCTCACGGGTGTCGACGCCGAGCTCGGCGAACCCCTCGACCAGCCAGCTCAGTACCACCAGGCTGTGCTCGCCGAAGTTGTAGCGCGGCACCGCGAAGGTGAACAGCACCCACGGATGTTCCTGGTAGAGACGCCAATCCACCTCGGCCGCGATCCGCACCCGGTCCCGCCAGGTCCAGTCCTGGCCCTCGGCCGGCGGGTAGGGGTTGCGCCGCGAGACCTCGTCGGTCATGGCCGCCAGCAGGGTGTCCTTGTTGGGGATGTGCCGGTACAGCGACATGGCGCCGGAGTTCATCCGATCGGCGATGCGGCGCATGGACAGGGAATCCAGTCCGGACTCGTCGGCCAGGGTGATGGCGGTGTCGACGATGGCGGCCCGGGTGAGCTTGGCCTCGGTCATCGGACGAATTGTTCCCTTCCGCGCAGGGTATGCGTACACTGTACTCGCGCTCGTGCGTACAACGTACGCGCGCATTTTCTTGCAAGCCCGAAATCAGCCCGAAGGATAGGTCATGACGAGTACCCTCGCGCGTCCCGACGTGAAGACGCCGCGCCGCGCCTGGGCGGGCCTGGCGGTTCTGCTGTTGCCGGTGCTGCTGGTGTCGATGGACATGTCGGTGCTCTACCTGGCCATGCCGACCCTCACCCAGAGCCTGGATCCGTCCGCGACACAGCAGCTCTGGATCCTCGACATCTACGGCTTCATGATCGCCGGACTGCTCATCACCATGGGCAATCTGGGCGACCGCATCGGGCGCCGCAATATTCTGCTCGCCGGTGCCACGGTCTTCGGAATCGCCTCGGCGCTGGCCGCTTTCGCACCCAGCGCGGGCGTGCTCATCGCGGCGCGGGCGCTCATGGGCATCGGCGGCGCGACGTTGCTGCCGTCCAGCCTGGCCCTGATCTCGACGCTGTTCCCGAACGATCGGGCGCGGGCCACCGCCATCGGCGTCTGGACCGCGTTCTTCGCGGGCGGGTCGGCGGTCGGGCCCATCATCGGCGGCATCCTGCTGCACCACTTCTGGTGGGGCTCGGTGTTCCTCATCAATACGCCGGTGCTGCTGGTGCTGCTGGTCTTCGGTCCGCTGCTGCTGCCCGAGCACCGCGACGCCGGGCGCGGGCGCCTGGACTGGGTGAGCGTGCTGCTGTCCATCGGTGGCATCCTGCCGCTCGTGTACGCGGTCAAGCATTGTGCGGCCGAGGGATTCGACCTGCCGGCCGTCGGCATCGGGATCCTCGGTGTACTGCTGCTGACCGCGTTCATCCGGCGGCAGCGCATGCTGGCCGAACCGCTGCTGGATCTGAGCCTGTTCCGGCGCGGGCTGTTCTCGGTGGCCATCGGGTCCAGCACGGTCGGCATGCTGGCGCTGGCCGGCATGAGCTACCTGACCAGCATGTACCTGCAATCGGTGACCGGACGCGACGCGCTGCAGTCGGCGCTGCTCGGGATTCCGGGGGCCGTGGTGGTGTTCGTGTTCTCGATGAGCGGCGCGCGGATCGGGCGCAGGCTCGGCACCAAGACCACCTTCGTGCTGGCGCTGAGCATGGCGTCCCTCGGCAATCTCATGCTGCTCGGGGTCGGTGTGGACGGCGGGATCGGCTGGTACATCGCCGGTTCCGTGGTCGCGGGCGCGGGCTTCGGCATCGCGTTCACGCTGGTGTCGGAGGTGGCGGTGTCGTCGGTCCCGGCCGAGCGGGCCGGGTCGGCGGTCGGCATCTCCGAGACCAGCTTCGAACTCGGCAACGGGCTGGGCCTGGCGCTGCTGGGATCCCTGGCGGCCCTGGTGTTCCGCTCCGGCGGGGACTTCGGGCCGACGCTGGGCGAGACCGTCGCCCAGGCCGGCGGCAATGGCGCCCTGGTCGAATCGGCGCGCGAATCGTTCGTGACCGGCATGCACGTGGCGACCACCACCGGTGCGGTGCTGCTGGCCGCGATGGCGGTGGTGGCGTTCTTCGCCAAGTCCGGCGCCCCCGCGACCAGCGCCGCGGTGCCGGCCGGTTCCGCGCACTAGCCGAACAGGGTGGTCCACACCTCGGTGACGCGGGCGCGCCAGGGCATGACCACCCGCTGATACGCCCAGCGCACCGGGCCCACGAGGGCACGCCAGGCGCGGGCGACGGCCGCGAAGAGTGGTTGCAGGACAGCGCGGTTGAACCAGCGGCAGGGGGTCACCACCGTGATGTGGACGACGGTGGTGGCCACCCGCCAGCCGAACAGGACCGTCACGATCACCGCGTAGACCAGCGGACGCAGCACCCATCGCCACAGGTGCTCGGCGGGCCACACGATCAACCAGGTGACGAGCGGCTCGATCACGGTGACCAGCAGCCAGTGGCCGCCGGGCCGCAGGATTCGCCGCCACAGGGCCGAGATCGGGACGGCGACCAGCCACTTCCACGCCATGGCCAGCGTCCACCCGATCGCCTCGGCGATCGGTCTCACCACGCTGCGGAAGATCCACGGGATGCCCGGCTTCAGGACCCGCCGCCACAGCCACTCCTCGATGGCGCGCTGGATCGGGCGCAGGACATAGGCGAGCAGGAATGCCCCGATCGGGGTGAGGACCATGCCGAACAGCAGCTGCTGGATCAGCAGGTGCCAGAGATAGTTGCGCACGAAATTGCGCAGCGGGCGGAAGACCCAGTCCCGGAACAAGATCGCTAGCGGTCGTGCCAGATGCTCGTTGAACAGCCTGAATGCCGCGGCGATCAGTCGCGGTATCCGGGTGAGCGCCTCCCATACCAGCCGCGGTGGCACGAACAGCACCAGCACGATGCCGCGGGCGATCCACCCCAGGATCGAGACGTGTTCCGGCGTCGGCTCTTCCGGCGCTCGATGCGACATGACGGATTCCTTCCCCCGTAGACCGCCTCCCATCCTGGTGCCGGAAAGTGGGCTGCGCCCAGGGTATTTCCACTCAGTTCCCGATCACATACCGGTCCGACGGTTAGGCTCGGAAACGTGGCTGAGCAAGACGCTCCGAACAGTGCGCGACCGGCCGGGTCGAACGGACGTCCGTTGGCGGAACGCGTGGCGACCAGACTCTTCTATCCGACCTCCCGGCCGCGTGAGAAGGCGCTGCGCGAGGCCGTGTCCGGCGAGGTCATCCTGGTGACCGGCGCCTCGCACGGCATCGGCAAGGCGGCGGCGCGGAAACTGGCGGCCGCGGGCGCGACGGTCCTGCTGGTGGCGCGGTCGCTGGAGGACCTCGAACAGGTGGCCGCCGAGATCCGGGGAGCGGGCGGGACGGCGCACGTCTACCAGTCGGACATCACCGAATTCGATGCCGTCGAGGCGCTGGGACAGCGGGTGCTGGCCGAGCACGGCCGGGTCGACGTGATGATCAACAACGCGGGCCGGTCGATTCGCCGCCCGATCGACCGATCCTACGACCGGTTCCACGATTTCACCCGCACTATCGACGTCAACTACCTCGGACCTGTGCGGCTGCTGCTCACCCTGCTGCCGAGCATGCGCGAGCACCGGCGCGGACATATCGTGAACATCTCCACCTGGGGACTGCGCATGCCGCCCGCGCCGCGGTGGTCGGCCTACGGTGCGTCCAAGGGCGCCTTCGACATCTGGTTGCGCACCGTGGCGACCGAGATCGCCGCCGACGGTGTCACCACCACCTCGGTGTACATGCCGCTGGTGCACACCCGCATGAGCGCGCCCACCGATTTCTCCGGCGTGCCCGGGCTCACCGCCGACGAGGCGGCCGATCTCATCTGCCACGCCGTGGTGGCGCGGCCGCTGGAGATCTCGCCCTGGTGGACCGGTCCGGTGCAGGCGTTCTCGGATCTGCGGCGCGGGGCCGCGCAACGGTTCATGGAGCGCGGCATGGGTCGCAGGTCAGGGAAGTAGCACCACTTTTCCGGTCGTTTCGCGGGATTCCAGGGCCCGGTGCGCGGCGGCGGCCTGCGCGAGTGGGAAGGACTGGACGGCCGGGCGCAGACGACCGGTCGCGGCCTCGGCCAGCGCGCGAGTCTCCAAGGCGCGCAAGCCGCCCGCGCGTTCGAGCATGGGCGGGCCGAGCACGACCTGCGAGGTGATGCCGCGGGCGGCGAGGGCCTGCTCGTCGAGGTCGATCTGTCCGCCGGACCAGCCGAACACCAGTCGCACGCCGCCGGCGCCGAGTAGATCGACCGCGGTGCGGGCGATCTCGCCGCCGACACCGTCGAACAGCAGGGTGGCCGGGCGGTCGCCGTAGCGGGCGCGCACCGCGTCCGGCCATGCCGGATCCAGGTAGTCCAGCGCCAGATCCGCGCCGTTCTCGTAGACCTGATCGGCCTTCGCCTTGCCGCCCGCGAGCCCGATGACGGTCGCGCCCGCGGCGGCCAGGTACTGCACCAGCAGGGTGCCGATGCCACCTGCCGCGGACGGCACGATGGCCACGGTCTCGGCGCTGACCTGGGCGAAGCCGAGAATCCCGAGCGTGGTGCGTCCGGTGCCGATCATCGCGACCGCGGCACCGGCATCGACACCGTCCGGAATCGTGTGCAGCCGTTCGGCTTCGGTCACGGTGAGTTCCGCGTATCCGCCCGGCACCTGCCCGATGTGGGCGACGACCGCGCGGCCGAGCCAGCTGTCGTCCACTCCGGAACCGACCCGGTCCACCGTCCCCGCCACCTCCCGGCCGGGGATGGTCGGCAGTTCCGGGATCGGCATCGGCGATCCCGAGAAGCCCTGCCGCAGTGTGGTATCCAGCAGATGCACCCCCGCCGCGCGGACCGCGATCCGCACCTGGCCGGGACCGGGCTCGGGGTCCGGGACCGTCTCGTACCGCAGATTCTCGGCAGGTCCGAACTCGTGAAGACGGATGGCGCGCACAGCAACTCCTAGTCTCGGCAATGAACGTGCCCCCAAGCCTGCAACCTGAACATTGGTTCAGGTCAAGTTCCCTTGCGTGGGTCCGCCGCCTGCGGCGTTGAATCCCCCCCAATTTGAAACAAATTGACTTCACACTCATGGCTTTCGGGTTAGTCTCGCTGCGCTCCGCTTCCTGTGAGCTTGCTGTGAGAGAGGACGATTCATGAAAACCGTTGTGCTGAAAGCCTGTGCGATCGCGGCCATCGGCTCCGGACTCGGCGCGACCCCAGCCCTGGCCGCTCCGCTGTCGCTGCAACCCGCCGCCCCCGAACCGGCCGCGGTGAACCCCGTCGCCGGGCTGGTCCCCGAGACCGGTTCCGCGGGCACGCTCAATTCCTTCACCTGCGCCCTGAAGAGCATCTCGGCCTCGATGCCCTGCCTGCTCACCTAGCCGAGGGGACGCGGCCGGGCGCGGCCTAGGATCGGGCCATGCGATATCCGGACGTGCGGCGATGAGCCTGGCCACCCTCCTCACCCTCGCCGATTCCCGGCTGCCGATCGGCGGGCACGTGCATTCGGGCGGGGTCGAGGAGGCGGTCGCCTCGGGTCTGCTGCGCGATGTCGCCAGCGTCGAGCTCTACCTGCGGCGGCGCATCCGGACCTCCGGTCTGGTGGCGGCCTCACTCGCCGCCGCTGTGTGTGCGGGGACCCTCGAACCGGGGCGCGCCGAACTCGAGGCCGACGCGCGGACGCCGTCGCCGGCGGCCCGGGCGGCGTCGCGGGCCCAGGGGCGCGGGCTGCTGCGGCTGGCCAAACAGGTCTGGCCGCAGGCCGATTGGCGGGCGCTCGGCGCTCGACCGCATCTGTCCACGGTGTTCGGGGTGGTCGGCACGGTGTGCGATGCCGCACCGGAGGACATCGCCGCTGTCACCGTCTACACCACCATGACCGGGGCCGCGACGGCCGCGCAGCGACTGCTGGCCCTCGATCCCGCCGCGGTCGCCGCCTGCACCGTCCGGCTCGCCGAGTTGTGCGACGCCACCGCGCGGCAGGCGGCGAAATCGCTTGCCGCGCTCTCCGACCCGCTGCAGGACGTGCTCGCCGAGCGGCACCTGCGGCGGGACATGCCGCTGTTCGCGTCCTAGCCGGTCACCGGGTTGGTAACAACCGGTTTACGTGGCTGGGCAAGGATGGGGGTGAAAGGAGCCGCACATGCCACCTCACCTGATCGACGGGGAACCGCACGACCACAGCCACGACCGGCCCAAGCGGGAGCGGACGCCGGGCGAGCCGCTGCGGATCGGGATCGGCGGGCCCGTCGGGTCCGGGAAGACCGCGCTGACCGCGGCCCTGTGCCGGCAGCTGCGGGACGAGCTGTCGCTGGCCGTGCTGACCAATGACATCTACACCACCGAGGACGCGGACTTCCTGCGCCGGCACGCGGTGCTGCCCGACGAGCGGATCACCGCGGTCCAGACCGGCGGCTGCCCGCACACCGCGATCCGCGACGACATCACCGCGAATCTGGATGCCATCGACGACCTGATCGAGGCGAACCCGCCGCTGGATCTCATCCTGGTCGAATCGGGCGGCGACAATCTGACCGCCACGTTTTCCTCCGGCCTGATCGACGCGCAGATCTTCGTGGTGGACGTGGCCGGTGGTGACAAGGTGCCGCGCAAGGGCGGACCGGGCGTGACCTGGTCGGATCTGCTGGTCATCAACAAGACCGACCTGGCCCCCATGGTCGGCGCGGATCTGGCTGTCATGGACCGGGATTCGACCAAGGTGCGCGAGGGCCGGCCGTTCGTGTTCACCTCCCTCACCGAGGACCCGGCCGCGACGCCGGTCCTGGCCTGGGTGCGCGAGCGGCTGCGTGTGGCGGCCGAACAGGACGCGGCGGCGGGCAGTGCCCATTCGCACTGAGCTCCGCATCACCGCGACCGCCGGGACGCTGCCGCACATCCACGCGGTCGGCGGCCTGGCGGCGCGGCACACCGGCGTGGACACGGTGCATATCATCGGCACCGCCGCCACCCCGCTCGGCGGTGACGTGCTCGACATCGTCGTCTCGGTGGGTGAGGGCGCACGGTTGACGGTCCGGTCGGTGGCCGCCACCATCGCGCTGCCCGGGCGCGAGACCCGGAAGTCCGTGGCGCACTGGCACTTCGACGTGGCCGCCGGCGGCGAACTCGAGGTCGATCCCGAACCGACGGTGGTCGCGGGCGGCGCCGAGCACGACACCTTCACCACCATCCGGCTGGAAGAGGGTGCGCGCCTGCGCATTCGGGAACGCGTCCAGGTCGGCCGTACCGGCGAGGACCACGGCTACTGGAGCGGCGAGCTCACCGCCGACATCGGCGCCACCCCACTCCTGCGCCACCGCCTCGAACTCGGCGCCGACACCATCACCGACGATGCCCTCTCGGCCCCGCGCGCACTGGAGAGTGTGCTCACCTACCCCGACGACCGCCCAGCCGACACCACCGGCCTGGACGCAGCACTTCTACCCCTCGCCGCAGGCGGCACCCTGTTCACCCGGACGGGTCGCCTGCTGACCCGCTGACCGCAATCGCCTCGCGGGGAGCCCTATGTCCGGGCTCGGGTGAGCGCTCGGACCAGTCGTTCGAGCCATTCGCGCAGGCTGCCGGTGACGTCAGGATGGTTCTGCCGGAACGCGTCCCAGTGGACGTTCCAGGTGAGGATGTCGTCGGCTTCGAAATCGTCGGCTGCCGTGCCGAGGGCTCTGCGCAGCAGCGGCCGGGGTAGGTGGATGCGCGGGGACTCCGCCAGGAGCACGGCGTCGTAGAGATCCTTGCCCGCGCCGCCGTCGCGGATGTCGACGTACTCCGAGGTTCTGGTGGATTCGGTGAACAGCCACAGGAGTTTCCATGCCAGGGACAGTTCCGGGCTCGCCGTGGCGCACGGGGTGGGCGCGCTGCCGTCACCGCGTGGCACGAGGGTCCAGACGGGGGAGTCGGGGAGGGATTGGTCGGCGGCGAAATCCAACTGGACCTCGCCCGCCATCGCGTCGGGTCCGGTCGTGTACCAGGGCACCCGGACCCTGAGGCCGGGGGTGTCGTAGTAGTCGAGGGTATAGCTCCCGTCCGCAACCTCGTCGATACCGTCGGCGCTCAGGACCACACCTGCCGGGGTCGCCGGTCGCTGCCGGATCGTCTCGATCAGGTTGTCCAGCAGGGGAGTCCAGGTGTGGTTGTCGCTGTAATCGTCCGGATCCACCCAGTGCAGGCCCTCCGGCGGCAGGATCGGGCGCAGCCCGAAGGACTCGAACTGCTCGTCCTCCCACATCTCGCCGGTCACCGCCCCGAACGCGGCCTCGGGCCAGTGCTGCACCCAGGACATGTCGTCGACATAGGGAAACGGGTCGGCCGGATCGGTGAAGGCGATATCGGTCGGGTCGGGCACGATCCAGTCCAGATCGGCCGGCGGCCTCGCCTTGTCGCCGACCCACGCGGCCATGGTGATACTCCCGCGCAGCACCAGCCCACGGCCCCAAGGGGATTCGGCGATCAGCTCCAGCGTGTGGTCCAGCGCCGCCCGATGAGCGGCGCGGAACCGCGGTGTCCTCTCCACCTCCCTGACGCTAGAACAGGGGTGTGACAGGAAATCGCGGTCGTTCCAGGTTGTCGACCGCGAAAGCGTCACGCGCTCACCAGACTTGGACGATCAAGATCAGGGAGCCGTCACTGCGGAATTCTGCCCTTTCCCACTCTGGGAGCTTTCTGATCTTGTCGCCAGCATTGCGCCGCAACAGATTCGGGCCCGCGATCATCGCGCTGCGCGGGGTGCCTGGCCGGCGACGCGCGTCGCTACTTTCCGGCCCGGGCCCGAGATGGCGAGGCCAGGTGGTCTCGCAGCGGCCTCGGCGAGATCGATGCCCATCCCGAGGACGGCAGATCTGCCACCTGTACCTACTCCCACAAGGTGGCTATAGTTGGATATAGTCAGATACGGCAGTCGGTGACTCAGGAGGTAGATATGACCACAATCGAGGGTGCGAATGTTCTGGTGACGGGCGGGCAGCGCGGGTTGGGCCGTGCGTTTGCCCGGGAGTTTCTGGACCGGGGTGCGGCCAAGGTGTACGTGAGCGCGCGGAAGCCGGAATCGAGTGACGATCCGCGGATCGTGCCGGTCGAGCTGGAGGTCACCGATCCGGATTCGATTGCCGCGGTCGCGGAGCGGGCCGGGGATGTGAGCATTGTGGTGAACAATGCGGGGGTGTTGCGGCCGGCTCCGCTGTTGCAGACCGAGATGGCGGATGTGGTGGAGACGTTCGAGACGAATGTCTTCGCGCCGCTGCGGATCGCGCGGGCTTTCGCGCCGATCCTCGCCGCGAACGGTGGTGGGGCGCTGGTGGATATCCACTCGGTGCTGTCCTGGGGTTCGGGGGCGGCCGCGTACGGCGCGTCGAAGGCCGCTCTGTGGTCGATCACCAACTCCCTGCGGATCGAACTGGCGGGGCAGGGTACGCAGGTGGTCGGTGTGCATCTCGGGTTCGCCGACACCGACATGGTCAAGGCCATCGCGGCGCCGAAGATCAGCCCGGCCGAGGTGGCGGCGGCGGTCGCCGACGGGTTGGAGCAGGGGGCGACCGAGGTGCTCGTGGACGAGTTCACCAGGCAGGTGAAGGCGGCGCTGTCCGGCCCGGTCGAGGGCCTCGTGCTGCCGCTCGGTCGCTGAAAATCCGTCTCTTCCAAGGGAGTTCATCATGCCGCTGTGGCACATCTATCACCCCGCCGACACCCTCACGGCCGAGGACAAACAGAATTTCGCCAAGGACATCACGGCTTACTACGCGCGCTTCGGGCTGCCGGAGTTCTACGCGGTGGCGCTCTTCCACGAGGTCCCGGCCGACTCCTTCTACGTCGGCGGGGTATCGATCCCCGCGGTGCGGATCACCATCGACCATCTGGCGCGCCAACTCGACGACCCCGATCTGCGCAAGCACATGAGCGAGCGCCTGCACGCCCTCATGGCCCCGTACACCCACGACCGCGGGCTGCATCTCGAATTCAATATCAACGAGGTACCCCGGGACACCTGGATGATCGGTGGACTGTTCCCGCCCCCGCCCGGCAGCCATATCGAGCGCGGCTGGGCCGAGGCGAACAAACCCATTCCCTACTGACCGAGGACGTGGCCCGTATCGGCGCGGTGAGATGCCGGGGCTGGTGGGAACCGGCCCTCACCGCCGGTTCCCACCGCGAGCACAGCGGTGCTCGATCGAGCTGCTCGGCGGCGAGGGTCAGTCGCCGACAACGCGGGGTTGAGCATTGAACGCGATGAACGCACCGACTGCGGCGCCTGCGTGCCCGGGCCCGTCGGGCCCGGGCACGACGCGAGCGTCCGCTGCGTTGGCCGAGACCGGGATCCGGGCCGGCGGGTGCAGTACGCCCACGGGGGCGAGGTAGCTCGTGTCCGGGGCTTGACTCGACCACTGGATGGAGCTCTTGATGTCACCCGGAATGTGCAGGCCCTCATAGGGATTCACGTTCGGGGCGTCGGCGGCCGGCCACTGCGCCCTGGGCGCGTCGTCCTGCTGTGTCATCGGAGCGACCTCGGCCGGTGCCGCGTTCGCGGTGCCCGGTCCGACGATCGCCAGTATTAGTGGAACCGCCCCTGCCGCAACCACATTGCCGACCTTGTTCCGGTGCGGGTTGAGTGCTCGGTGCTTACCTGCGGCCATGCAGAACCTTTCTGTTCGGGCAGAACATCTAGGGGTACATCGACGCTCGGCATTCGAACCCACCGGTCGCCTGGATTGGTGACAAAGTGGACAGCTGAAAATCCTTGCCATAACTGGAAATTAGCCACTGTGCTCGTGAAAAGCCATGAAAGAGGCCGGAATCCCAGTTCAGGGATTCCGGCCTCGGTGGACATCGGGTCGGGCTTACTGTCAGCCCGCACGCTGCTGCGAGGACTTCTCCGCTTCCTCATTCGCCGCGGATTTGCCGTTACCGGAAGAACTTTCGCCGCCGATCTGTTTGGCGAGCTGACGCGCCTCGGCCGGATCGTCGAGCGCCTCGAGCGCCAGTCGCGCGAACACCCACTGCTCGGTGGCGGCCATCTGACCGCGGTGGCGGCCCAGGAAGGAGACGAACCATTCGAGCACGGTGACGAAACGGCTGCGGAAGCCGACCAGGTACCACAGGTGCAGGCCGAGCCAGGCCAGCCACGCGAAGAAGCCGCTGAACTCCAGCTTGCCCACCTGGCACACCGCGCTGAACCGCGACACCGTGGCCATGGAGCCCTTGTCGAAGTACTTGAAGGGCTTGCGGTCGGCCACCGTCTGCTTGCCCGCGACCTCGGCCTTGATGGCCTTCGCGGCGTAGGTGCCGCCCTGGATGGCGCCCTGCGCCTGCCCGGGCACGCCCGGCACCGACATCAGGTCGCCGACCACGAAGACGTTCGGGTAGCCCTTGATGGTGAGGTCGGGTTCGACGATGACGCGCCCGGCCCGGTCCACCTCGGTGCCCTTGGACCGGTCGGCGAGGATCTTGCCCAGGCCGCTGGCCTGCACGCCGGCCGACCACACCTTGCAGGCGGATTCGATGCGCCGCTCGGAGCCGTCCTGGTCCTTGATGGTGACGCCGCGTGCGTCGACATTGGTGACCATGGCGTTGAGCTGGATCTCCACGCCCATCTTCTCCAGCCGCTGCTGCGCCTTGCCGCCGAGCTTGGGGCCCATCGGGGCGAGCACCGCGCCCGCGCCCTCGACGAGGATGACGCGTGCATCGCGGGTGTCGATATTGCGGAAGGAGCCTTCCAGGGTGCGGTCGGCGAGTTCGGCGATCTGTCCGGCCAATTCGACGCCGGTGGGCCCGGCGCCGACCACGACGAAGGTCATGAAGCGGTCGCGGACTTCGGGATCGGTGGCGAGCTCGGCCTCTTCGAAGGAGCCCAGGATGCGCGCGCGCAGTTCGAGGGCGTCGTCGATGGTCTTCATGCCGGGCGCGTAGGTGGCGAAGTGGTCGTTGCCGAAGTAGGACTGCTGCGCGCCGGTGGCCACGATGAGACTGTCGAACGGGGTGACGTAGTCCTGGTTGAGCAGGCGCGAGGTGACGGTGCCGTTCTCGACGTCGATGTCGGTGACCTCGCCCATGACGACGCGCGCGTTCTGCTGCTGGCGCAGCACGATGCGGGTGGCGGGGGCGATCTCGCCGGTGGAGAGGATGCCGGTGGCGACCTGGTACAGCAGCGGCTGGAACAGGTGCGTGGAGGTCTTCGAGATGAGGGTGATGTCGACGTCGGCCTTGCGCAGCTGTTTGCAGGCGAACAGTCCACCGAACCCGGACCCGATCACCACCACGCGATGACGCTGTGCGACGGATTTCTCGGCGTTCATCTAGTTCCTGCTCCTCGCCAGACGGGGAAAGTACGACAACTCACCCGTAACGGTAGTGCAGTGTGAGTAGTGCAGACCAATCAGGATCGACCGAAAACAGACCTTTCAGACAACAACCTTGAAACTACAATATGGTCGGTCGTCCAGCGAGGATTGCCGGGAAGCGCGCCGCGGGCGGCCCCGGCCGGGCCGGAACCGCCCGCGCGCAGCGTCGGTGTCAGCGCCCCTGGAACAGCAATTGCGCCACGTGCGTGGTGGTTTCGGAGCCGTCGGCGTAACCGCCCTGATCGCCCTGCTCGGTCATGATGGCGAGGGTGTAGCGCTCACCCGGGCCCGCGAAGCCGACCGAATTGACCACCCAGCCGCCCTGCTCGTCGGACCAGCCGTTCTTCAGGCCCGGGTTCATGGCCGCGCCCGCGCCCCATACGCCCCAGTGCTGGTTGGTGTCCACGTGACGCATGCGGTCGAGCAGGTAGGCGCGGTCGTCCGGGTGCATGCGGGTGAGCACGTTGTCCATCAGCCGGTCCAGGTCGGCGGGGGAGCACTGCTGGAAACCCCAGTCGGGGAACAGCTTGACCTGCTCGATCGAGGTGGTGGGCGGCATGGGGACCAGACCGGTCATGCCGTTGGCGCGGAAGGCGTTGTTGAACGACATGCGGTCGATGCCGGCGTACTTGTTCCACAGGATGTCGGCGGCATTGTCGTTGGAGGTTGCCAGCATGGACTCCATCAGCGCGCGGTCGTCGGGGCCGAGCTGGATGGCGCCGATCCGGGCGCGGTTCAGCAGATCCTCGGCGATTGCCAGCTTGATGGTGGAGGCGGTCCAGAAGTTGGTGTCCGCGTTGCCGTTTCGATAAATGCCGCCGGTGACGCGGTCACGCATCACGTAGCCGGTGACGCCGGGGCGGGTGCCGAGGTAATTGTCGACGGCCGCGATGCGGCTGCTCATATCGGCGTCGAATCCCGCTATAGGGCCCTGGGTGTGCACCGGTGCGGCACCGGCCATGGGGACGAAGGCGGGGGCGGCCGGAATGAGGGCCGCGGCAGCGAGAACACAAGCGGAGGAGGCCACGCGCCGGGCCTTGGGGGAACGCACGAGGAAACACAATAGAGGGGACGATGCCCGATACGCACGTCTTGAGGTGAATCGGTATGTGTGTTATCGAATCGACACTGTTGCACAGACTTTCGCGCGCGTCAGTGAAAAGCCGCTTGTAGCTCTTCGATGCTGCGCCCATTGAGGCGGTAGCAGTGCTCGAATGCCTCGGTGTGCCGCTCCCGCGGCCACGACTGCAGTACCACGCCGCGTCCGTAATGCCGGGAGTTGACGAGTTCCCAGCGGTCTCCCACCCGCCGAACGGTGAACCCGGTTCTGGGCACGAGCGGAATCACCGACGCAGACATCGACGCGGACCAGCCTTTCCTGAGAACTTCGAACCTCCCCGAAAGGCACTGTCGCATACCACACTCGAATTTCGGGGTGACGCGCCCTAGCAAATCCTGGGCATGTGGCAGGTGTCACCCGGCGAGCCGGGGCGCTCGGTGTTTGCATGTCGTTCGCCGACTGTATAAACACAGCTCGTGCACATTCACCGGGCCGAACGAGCGGATACGCTCGCCGACGCGCTGGCCGAGCTGCTCGCCGATCCGCTCGGCGATCCGTTCACCCCGGAGGTGGTGGCGGTTCCTGCCAAGGGGATCGAGCGCTGGCTGAATCAGCGGCTGGCCACGGTGCTGGGCTGTGGCGCGGCGGCCGACGGTATTTCGGCCAATATCGATTTCGCGGATCCGGCGGCCCTGGTGGCGGCGGCGCTGGCGGAGGCGACGGGGGTGGATCCGGAGCAGGATCCGTGGTCGCCGGAGCGGCTGGTGTGGACTCTGCTGCCGGTGCTGGACGGGGTGCTGGCCGAGCCGTGGGCCTCGGTGCTGGCGCGCCATCTCGGGCAGGGGGACGCCGGCGGTCATCGGGTCGGCCGCCGGTACGCGACGGCCGCGCGGATCGCGTCGCTGTTCGACAGCTACGCCGCCCAGCGCCCGGCCATGATCACCGAGTGGTCCGACGGGCGCGACACCGACGGCGCGGGCCGGGCGCTGCCCGCCGATCTGGTGTGGCAGCCACTGTTGTGGCGGCGGCTGCGCAGCGTGGTCGGGGTGGCGAGTCCCGCCGAGCGCCTCGGCGCGGCGTGCGCGCGGCTGCGGGTGGAACCGTCCATCGTGTCGCTGCCGGAACGGATTTCGCTGTTCGGCGTGACCCGGCTGACCACCGATCAGCTGGAGGTACTGTCGGCGCTGTCGTCGGGACGGCAGGTGCACCTGTGGCTGGTGCATCCCAGCCCCGCGCTGTGGACCAAGCTCGCCGATGCCGAGGTGATCCCGAGTCCCGGTGTGCGCGTGCGGCATCCGCTGCTGGCGGCGCTGGGCCGGGATGTGCGGGAGCTGCAGCAGCGGCTGTCCGGGTACGACCACATCGACACCTATCACCCGCGCCCGGAGACGGTCGCGCCGCGCACGCTGCTGTCGGAGTTGCAGGCCGCCGTGCGGCAGGACCGGTGGTCGCTCGTGCCGGAGCCGAGCCTGGCCGACGGGACCGTCGCGGTGCACTCCTGCCACGGGCCGTCGCGACAGGTGGAGGTGCTGCGCGACGCGCTGCTCGGACTGTTCGCCGCCGACCCGACGCTGGAGCCGCGCGACGTCATCGTCATGTGCCCGGATGTGGAGCGTTACGCGCCGCTGGTGCGCGCGGCCTTCGGCCAGTGGTCCCTCGACGGGGCCGAGCCCGGGCATCCGGCGCACGGGCTGCGGGTGCGGCTCGCCGATCGCGCGCAGCGGGCGGTCAATCCGGTGCTGGATGTGGTCGGCACGTTGCTGGAGCTGGCCGACGGGCGCGTCACCGTGACCGAGGTGCTGGATCTGTGTGCGGCCGAACCGGTTCGGGTGCGCTGCGGCTTCGACGACGACGATATCGAGCGGCTGCGGGAATGGGCCGCCGAGACCGGGGCGCGCTGGGGGATCGGGCAGCGGCAGCGGCAGGCGTTCGGCCTCGGGGACTTCGCGCAGAACACACTCAATGCTGCGGTGGATCGCATCCTGCTCGGCGTGGCCGCCGGGGAATCCAGCGAGGACTGGCTGGATCTGGTGCTGCCGCTGGACGACGTGGACAGCAATGACATCGACCTGGCAGGCCGGTTCGCCGAATTCGTGGACCGGCTGGCGGTGTGCCTGCGCGATCTGCGCGGGTCCACGCTGGAGGAACCGGCGGGCACCGCGCGGCCCGCGGCTGAATGGGCAGCGGTGCTGGGCCGGGCACTGGACCTGCTCACCGAGATGCCCGCGAGCCAGGGCTGGATGGGGGTGCAGGCCCGCCGGGAACTCGCGATCGCGCTGGAGCCTGCGGGCGGGATTCCCTTGCGGCTCAGCGATATCGGGGCGCTGCTGACCGCCCGGCTGGCCGGGCGGCCCTCGCGCGCCAACTTCCGCACCGGCGAGCTGACGGTGTGCACCATGGTGCCGATGCGGTCGGTGCCGCACCGGGTGGTGGTGCTGCTCGGCCTCGACGACGAGGTGTTCCCCCGCGCGGGCGGCGTGGACGGCGACGACGCGCTGGCCCGGCACCGCTGCCCCGGGGATCGGGATCCGCGCAGCGAGGACCGGCAGCTGCTACTGGACGCCATCATGGCCGCCGGGGAGCGACTCGTCCTGCTGCACACCGGATCCGATCCGGTGTCGGGTGCGCACCGCCCGCCCGCGATTCCGCTGGCCGAGCTGCTCGACACGGTGCGCGCGCATGTCGGCGCGGCCGCCCTGGATCGGGTGGTGACGCGACATCCGTTGCAGCCCTTCGATCGCCGCAACTTCCGGCCCGAGCAGCCGTTCAGCTTCGACACCGTGGCGCTCGCGGGAGCGCTGGCCGCGGGGCGCTCGCCGCAGCCGCGGCCGTTGTTCCTGGGTACGCCGCTGCCCGCGCGCGAACGCGGCGATGTGGAGCTGGCCGATCTGGTGGCCTTCGCCGAGCATCCGGTGCGGGCATTCCTGTGGCAGCGCCTGGGGATCCGGGTGCCGGAGGACGAGGAGGAGATCGCCGACCGCCTCCCCATCGAGCTCGACGGCCTGACCAAATGGAACATGGGCGAGCGCATGCTGTCCGCGCGCCTGACCGGCGTGGACCCGAACGTGCTGCGCGCCGCTGAATGGCGGCGCGGCACCCTGCCGCCGTTCACCATGGGCGCGGCCGTGCTCGACGAGGTGGAGGGCACCGTCGACCAGCTGGTGCGGGTGGCTCGCCCACTGCACGAGATCCCCGCGCGCACCATCGATATCGCCGTGGATCTGGGTGACGGCCGCCGCCTCACGGGTACCGTTCCCGACGTCCACGACGACGCGCTGCTGCGCACCACGTTCTCGCGGCTGGCTCCGAAACACCGGATGGCGGCCTGGATTCGCCTGCTCGCGCTGGCTGCGAGCGGGACCCATCAGTCGTGGCGGGCCATCACCATCGGCCGCGGTAAACACCATCGCCCCGCCTGGCAGTCCACCTTGACCTCACCCACCGCGCCGCTGGCCCGCGGCATCCTGCGCGACCTGGTGCTGCTGCGCGACGAGGGCCTGTCCGAACCCCTGCCCATCGCCCCCTCGGCCTCGGCCACCTACGCGGAACGCCGCCTCGCCGGTGCCTCCGCCGAGGACGCCCTGCACGCCGCCGGACAGGACTTCGACGACCGCTTCGGCGAACACACCGACCGCTACTTCCGCCACATCCTGGGCCGTTCCCCGCGCTTCGACCAGCTCACCGAGGCCGCCGCACCCGCGCTCCCCGGCGTCGACTCCGAACCCACCCGTTTCGGCGAACTGGCACGCCGGCTCTGGAACCCCTTGCTCACCAACGAGAATCAAGGTCAGCCATGACCACCCCGAGGAGGAACCCCCTGCCCATCACCGCGCCCGGGAGCCCGGCATGACCGACGACCTCTTCTCCCTCACCGATCCGGACCTGGCCCCGCGCCCGGCCACCCGCACGCGCCGCAGCAGCGACGGTCCCGCCGGGGAGAGGCGCCGCCGGGACGCCGTGCCCACGGGCAGCGACGGCCCGGACCTGTTCGATCTGTCTGCTGCCGAGCCGGATTCGGCGATGCCGGGCGGCGAACCGGACCGCGATCATTCCGGGACCGCCGCCGACGGGCTGTGGGATGCGCCCGCCGACGTCGGCGATGATGCTGGGCCGCAGGATGATTCGGTCGCGATGCCCGCAATTTCCCATTCGTTCGGGGATGCAGGGAATCGGTTCGAGCTGACGGGGCCGTTGCCGGTCGGGACCACTGTGCTCGAGGCGAGTGCGGGGACCGGGAAGACCTACGCCATCGTGGGGCTGGCGGTGCGGTTCGTGGCCGAGCTGGGGGTGGATGTCTCCGAGTTGCTGCTGGTGACATTCAGCCGGGCGGCGACGCAGGAGTTGCGGGAGCGGACGCGGGACCGGTTCGTGGGAGTGGCGGCGGCGCTGGGGGATCCGGAGCGAGCGCTGACGTCGGGGGACGAGCTGATCCGGCATCTGGCGCAGGGGAATCCGGGGGAGATCGCGACGCGGCGGGAGCGGCTGCTGGCCGCGCTGTCGGACTTCGACGCGGGAACCATTGCCACCACGCACAGTTTCTGTCAGCGGATGCTCGACGAGCTGGGGCTGGCGGGGGAGCAGGATCCGGGAGCGCGGCTGGTGGAGGGGATCGAGGATGTGGTGTCCACGGTCGCCGATGACCTGTATCTGAGCCGGTACGCACGTGGCGGCGCGCCGTTCGGGCCCGCCGATGCGCAGCGGCTGGCCGCGGCGGCGGTGGGCGATCCACACGCCCTGCTGCTGCCCGAGGCCGAGGGCGAGGAGGATCCGGCGACCGAGCGGGTGGCGTTCGCGACGGCGGTGCGGGTGGAAACGGCTCGGCGGAAACGGCTTTCGGGCCTGCGGGACTTCGACGACCTGCTGGTGCTGCTGCACGAGGTGCTCGCCGATCCCGAGCACGGGCCGCGCGCCTGCCAGCGCATCCGGGACCGGTACCGGGTGGCGCTGGTCGACGAATTCCAGGACACCGACCCGCTGCAGTGGGACATCCTGCGCCGCGCTTTCCACGGACACGCCACCCTGGTGCTGGTCGGTGACCCGAAGCAGGCCATCTACGCCTTCCGCGGCGCGGAGGTGCTCAGCTATCTGGACGCGGTGGCGCACGCCGACAGCAAGCGCGAGCTCACCACCAACCGGCGCAGCGACGCGGGCCTGCTGACCGCGCTCGAGCATCTCCACGGCGGTGCGGCCCTGGGGCACAAGGAGATCACCGTGCACCGGGTGGCGGCGACCAGGCCGTTCTCGCGGCTGTCCGGTGCGCCGGAGCAGGTCACGCCCCTGCGACTGCGGTGCCTGCCGCGCAGTGGCGCGGGTCCGCTCAACAAGTCCGGGTATCCGACGGTCGGCCGCCAGCGGGAACGGGTCGCCGTCGACGTGGCCGCCGATATCGTCGGCCTGCTCGAATCCGGGGTGCTCATCGACGCGGGCACACCCGGCGAAAGACCGATCGGGCCGGGCGATATCGCGGTCCTGGTCCGTAACCGGAATCAGCTGGAAATGGTGCGCACCGAACTGGAGGCGGCCGGCGTCGCCTCGGTGCTGGCGGGTGGCGCGAGCGTGTTCGGCACGCCCGCGGCCACCGAATGGCTGTGGGTGCTGCACGCTTTGGAGCAGCCGCACCGCGCCGACCGGGTGCGCCTGGCCGCCGGCACCGCGTTGCTCGGGCTGAGCGCCGAGGACATCGACGCCGGGGGAGCGGATCTGGTCGGCCGTCTCAGCGCCGAGCTGCGCGACTCGGCCCGGCTGTTCGCCCGCGCGGGCTTCGCAGCGGTCGCCGAAAAACTCAGCGCCGAAACAAAATTGGCCCCCCGCCTGCTCGCTCTCGAAGGCGGCGAACGCCAGCTCACCGACCTGCGCCAGATCGCCCAGCTGCTCGACGACGCGGCCCTGCGCGAGGGCCTGGGCCTGTCGGCGCTCACCCGCTGGCTGGCCGACCGGGTGCGTGATCCGGCCTCCGGCAGCGTCGCCGACCGCAGCCGCCGCCTGGACCGCGACGCCGCCGCCGTGCAGGTCGCCACCGTGCACGCCAGCAAGGGCCTCGAATTCCCGGTCGTGTACCTGCCTTTCGCGTGGGACGCGGCCAAACTGCGCAACCCGCCCACCCTGCTGTTCCACGACGAGCAGGGCCGCCGCGTCCTCGATGTCGGCGGCCCCGACGCGCCCGGCTACAGCTCCCGCCGCCTGCGTGCCGAAGCCGAGGAGCAGGCCGAGGAACTGCGCCTGCTGTATGTGGCCCTCACCCGGGCCGGCGCGCAGATCGTGGCCTGGTGGGCGCCCGCCTACGACACTCAGACCGCGCCTCTGCACCGCATGCTGCTGGGCCGTGAGCCCGGCAGTCCGGCCGTGGCCGACAAGGTGCCGGTGCCTGCGGATTCGGTGCTGCTGGAACGCATCCGGGAGTGGGCCGCCACCGCCGCACCGGGTGTGATCGCCGTCGAGCCGGTGCGCGAGATCGCCCGCGCCCGCCTGCCTCTCGACGACACCGCCACCGCCACCGAGCCTTTGGCGGCCGCCCACTTCGGCCGTGCCCTCGACCAGGCATGGCGGCGCACCTCCTATTCGGCGCTCACGGCGGGCGCGCACGACGCCCTGCCCGCCGCCGACCTGCCCGAGGGCAGCGGCGTCGCCGACGAACCGGCCACTCCATCCGTGCTCGCCGAGGACCTCACCGCCTTCGCGGGAGCCCGGCCGTCGCTGATGAATTCGCTGCCCTACGGCGCGGAGTTCGGCACGCTCGTGCACGAGGTCCTCGAATACGTCGATACCGACGCCCCCGACCTGGCCGCCGAGATCCGCGCGCGGGTCCTCCACGCGGTGAGCGAGCAGATGTTCGACGCCGACCCGGACGTGCTGTCGGACGCGCTGCTGGCAGTCATGCACACGCCCATCGGTTTCGGTTCGCTCGCCGACTTCTCGACCCGGGATCGCCTGAGCGAGCTCGACTTCGAGCTCCCGCTGGCCGGCGGCGACCATCCGGTCGCGGTGCGGGTGACCGTCCCGCGCATCGCCGACCTGCTGCGCCGCCATCTGCCCGCCGACGATGTCTTCGCCCCCTACGCCGACCAGCTGGCCCACCTCGACGACACCCCGCTGCGCGGCTACCTCACCGGCAGCATCGACGCCGTGCTGCGCACCACCGGACCGCGATTCGTGGTCGTCGACTACAAGACCAACCGACTCGGCACCGGCGACCTCACCGTCGCCCACTACACCCACGAGCGCATGGCCGCGGAGATGATGCGCTCGCACTACCCGCTGCAGGCCATCCTGTATTCCGTTGCCCTGCACCGGTATCTGCGCTGGCGGCTGCCCGGCTACGATCCGGCCGCCCACCTCGGCGGCATCCGCTACCTGTTCGTGCGCGGCATGGTCGGACCCGACACCCCGGACGGCTGCGGCGTTTTCGACTGGCTGCCGCCCGCGGACCTGATCGTCGAGCTGTCGGCCCTGCTGGCCGGGGACCCGGAGGTGGCGCGATGACCGCGATCCAGCTGGCGCAGCGCGGCACCGGCCCGCTGCAGGTGTTCAATGCCGCCGGGGTGCTGTCGGCGGCCGACGTGCATGTGGCGCTGCGGCTCGCGCGGCTCGGCGGCGAAAGGTCCCCGGCCGTCGTCTTCGCCACCGCGCTGGCCGTGCGCGCGGTGCGCTCCGGGTCGGTGTGCCTGGAGGTCCGGCGCATGCACGAGATCGGTGTCGATGCCGAGGGCACCGAGGAATCGGCGATCGACCCGGCCACCCTGCCGTGGCCGGACGTGGATTCGGTCATCGCGGCGCTGCGGGTGAGTCCGCTGGTGACCGGCAGCCCGTCCGGGCCGCTGCGCCCGCTGCGGCTCATCGACCCGCCCGGCGCGAACGACTCGGGCCCGCTGCTCTACCTCGACCGGTACTACCGGCAGGAGGAGACCATCCGCCGCGTCCTCACCGAACGCGCCGCCACCCATCCCATGGTGGACGCGGAACTCGTGCGCCGTGAACTGGATCGGCTCTTCCCCGACCACGCCGGACCCGGCGAACCGCCGGACCGGCAGCGGCTGGCGGCCGCCCTGGCCACCACCCAGTGGACCACCGTGATCGCGGGCGGCCCCGGCACCGGCAAGACCCACACCATCGCCCGCGTGCTGGCCCTGCTGGTCGCGCATCAGCGGGCCGTGCCCGGTGCGCCCGCCCTGCGCATCGCCCTGGCCGCCCCGACCGGCAAGGCCGCCGCCCGCATGCAGGAATCGGTGCGCGAGCAGGCGGGCGAGATCGGCCTGCCCGAGCTGACCGCCGCCACCCTGCACCGCCTGCTGGGCTGGCAGCGCGGCGGCGCGGGCCGGTTCAAGCACAACGAGTTCAACCGGCTGCCCTACGACGTCATCGTGGTCGACGAGACCTCCATGGTGTCGCTGACCATGATGAGCCGCCTGCTGCCCGCCGTGCGGCCCGACGCCCGCCTGGTGCTGGTCGGCGACCCGGACCAGCTGGCCTCGGTCGACGCGGGCGCGGTGCTCGCCGACCTGGTCGCGGGACCCGTTCCGGGACAGGCGAATCCGGCGCTGGAACGCATTCTCGGCGGCGACCCGGCCGCCTCCGCCGCCCATCCGGACGCCCTGTCCGGGCGGGAGCGGGAACGCCTGCGCGGCGGCATCGTCCGGCTCACCCGCGGCCGCCGCTTCGGTGGGCGCATCGCCGAACTGGCCGTCGCGATCCGGGCCGGTGACGCGGACTCCGCCCTGGCCCTGCTGGCCGACGGCGGCGACGAACTGTCGCTCTACCCGCCCGACGACATCACCGAGGTACGCGCCGACGTCCTGCGCGCCGCCCGCGAGGCCACCGACGCCGCCGTCGACGGCAACGCGACCGCCGCGCTCACCGCGCTGGAATCCCATCGCCTGCTGTGCGCCCACCGCCAGGGCCCCTACGGTGTCGAGCGCTGGGATCGCCTGGCCGCCGGCTGGGTCACCGCCGCCGGGATCAGCGCCGATCCCGGTACCGGGCACTGGTACCCGGGCCAGCCGCTGCTGGTCACCGCCAATGACCACGAGGCTCGCATCTACAACGGCGATACCGGCGTCATCGTCCGCGCGGCCGACGGCACCCTGCGCGCCGCTCTACAGCGCGGCACCGAGCCCTACCTGGTGCATCCCACCCAGTTCCCCGGCGTGACCACCGTCTACGCCATGACCATCCACCGCAGCCAGGGCAGCCAGTACGACACCGTGTCGGTCGTACTGCCCGGACCGGAGTCCACGCTGCTCACCCGCGAACTGCTGTACACGGCCATCACTCGCGCCCGGCGGCACGTCCGCATCCTCGGCACCGAGGAATCCATCCGCTCCGGCATCGCCCGCCGCGTGCTGCGCGCCAGCGGCCTGCGCAACCGGGAATGACTCGCCGCGCCGACCTCGGAACACCTGGCTACCGCCGGAGAATCCCGCTGGTAGGCCGGCCCGCGGTGGCGCGATCGGCGTAGCGTGGACGGGGCCCGATACGGCTGTCGCCGTGGTCTTTCGGAATGTGTGCGGCCGAAAGTGGCGCGTGCGGCCGAAGCGGAAGGTTGCCCATGGCCGAGAGAGAAGGCGAGCGGTCCACGGATGCCGTGGTGTCGGCGGACGGTACGCGGATCGCCTACGTGACCGAGGGAACGGGGCCGGGGGTGATCGTCGTCCCCGGGGTGCTGTCGCTGGCACAGGGGTACAGCGGGTTCGCCGACGCGCTGGCCACCGCGTTCACGGTGCACACGATCGAGCGTCGCGGGCGCGGGGACAGCGGCCCGCAGCGGCCCGGCCACGGTGTCGAGGACGACTGCGCGGATGTGCGCGCGCTCCAGGACAAGACGGGTGCGGCGTTCCTGGTGGGGCATTCGTACGGCGGGTTCGTCGCCCTCGAGGCGGCGCGGAACAATCTGGGCACCCGCAAGGTCGCGGCGTACGAGCCGGGCCTGTCGGTGCGGGGTTCGATGCCGTCCGACTGGATGGGTCCCTACGAGAAGTACCTGGCCCAGGGCAAACCCTTCGACGCCTTCGTCGAATTCATCCGTGCGATCGGCCCGGACGGCGCGCGCAAGGTCCCGCGCTGGATGTTCCGCCGCATGATGCCGAGGTTCATGGAGGCGCCCGAGATGGACATGGTCATCGCGCAGCTGCCGCAGAATCTCACCGAGCACCGCCAGTACGTGCGGCTGGACGGTACCTACCACCACTACGCCGAGATCACCGCCGAGGTGCTGCTGCTCGAGGGCGACAAGGATCGGCGCGCGTGGACGGCCTCCGATCAGGAGCGGCTGGCCTCGGTGATCCCGCACTGCGAACGCGTCACCGTGCCGGGACTCGACCATTTCGGCATCGACAAGGGCGATCCGGATCGGGTGGCGGGCTTGGTGGGCGAATTCTTGTCGCGTTCGTAGTGGTCTCGCTCACCGCGGTCGATAGGCTGGGGCTATGGCCACTACGCCCGAGCACGTCGACGTGCTGATTGTCGGGGCCGGACTGTCCGGTATCGATGCCGCCTACCATCTGCAGCGCGCCTTCCCATGGCGGACCTACGCCATTCTGGAGATGCGCGAGGCCAGCGGCGGCACCTGGGATCTGTTCCGCTACCCCGGGATTCGCTCCGACTCGGACATGTTCACCCTCGGCTACCGGTTCCGGCCGTGGCTGGGGGAGAAGGCCATCGCCGACGGCGACTCGATCCTGGAGTACGTGCGCGACACCGCGGCCGAGAACGGAATCGACTCGCACATCCGCTACCGGCACAGGGTGGTTCGGGCGGAATGGTCCTCGGCGGACAACCGCTGGACCGTCACCGCCGACCATGACGGCCGGTCGGTGACCATGACCGCGACCTTCCTGTTCAGCTGCTCGGGCTACTACCGCTACGACAAGGGCTACACCCCGGACTTCGCAGGCACCGAACGCTTCCCGGGCCCGATCATCCACCCGCAGCACTGGCCTGCCCACGTCGATGTCGAGGGCAAGCGGGTCGTCATCATCGGCTCCGGCGCCACCGCCGTCACCCTCGGCCCCGCCCTGGTCGAGGAGGGCGCGCACGTGACCATGCTGCAGCGGTCACCGTCGTACATCATCTCCCTGCCCGACCGCGACGACCTCGCCGACCGCGCCCGCGCGTACCTGCCCGCGCGCATCGCCTACGGCCTGACCCGCGCCAAGAACGTCGCCCTCAGCACGCTGATGTACCAACTGTCGCAACGCTATCCGAAGCGCATGCGGGCCTGGATCCGCGGCTTTCAGCAGCGCTGGCTGCCCGACGGCTACGACATCGACACCCACTTCAACCCCCCCTACGGGCCGTGGGATCAGCGACTGTGCCTGTCGCCCAACGGCGATCTGTTCCGCGCCATCCGCGAGGGGCGGCTGGAGCTGGTCACCGACCGCATCGACACCTTCACCGAGACCGGCCTGCGCCTCGAATCCGGCCGCGACCTCGAGGCCGACCTCATCATCACCGCAACGGGTTTGAACCTCATCCCCTTCGGCGGCGTCGAACTGGTGGTGGACGGCCGCAAGGTCCACCTCCCCGACACCATGGCCTACAAGGCCACGATGCTCTCCGATGTCCCCAACTTCGCCTTCATCATGGGCTACACCAACGCCTCCTGGACGCTGAAGGCGGATCTGGTGTGCGAGTACGTGGTTCGCCTGCTGCGCCACATGGACGCCCACGGCTACGCCACGGCGACCCCGGTGCGCGACCCGTCCATCGGCACCGCGCCCTTCCTGAACTTCGAGCCGGGCTACGTGCTCCGGGCCCTCGACATCCTCCCCAAAACGGGCGACCGCGCCCCCTGGCGCCTCTACATGAACTACCTTCGCGACCTCCCCAAACTCCGCTACGGCCGAATCACCGACCCCGCCATGCGTTTCGAGCGGGCCTGACCCCGGTGGAAGCAAATCCATTGCAGTTCAGGTGATCAGCTCTTGTGGGTGGGGCGACTGACGGGTAGCGACCGCCCGGTCTCCAGCAGGGATTTCAGGTCGCTGAGCATGAACGGGTAGCCGCCGCCGAAGCCTTCCGATTCCAGATCGCCGGAGACGATGATCGAGATGAGCGGAGCGCCGGCGACATCGTGGATGACGGTCAGGGCGCAGGTGCCGTCGCCGCGATCACGAATCTCGTATCGCAGATAGGTTTCCGGCTCCGCGGCAAGGTTCTCATCGCCCAGGAAACGTATGCGCGCACCCCACAACACCGGAGGGTCGTAATCGGTGACCGTGCCGCGGATGATGACCGCCGGTTCGCTGTCGATCGGACGAGGTCCGGAGGGAGCGAACACCGTGAACGCGCCACCGACCCGAGGTTCGAGCACGCTGCGGCCGCCGAATCCGTAACGCACGGTCCAGTCGGGATCGGTCACAGCTTGCCAGATCCGCATGGCCGGTGCGGCGATGATCACGCGATGGATCTGGGTCGTCTCCGGGCGCACACGCGAGAGGACGTTCTTGAAGCTCACGATTCCAGGTCCTTCTTCAGATCGGCCAGTGCGGAGAGCTGTTGTTCGGTGAATTTGTCGATCCATCGATCGTGAATCAGCCGGATCGGCACGGGATTGAGGTAGTGCAACTTCTTTCGCCCGCTGCGGACCGCCGTCACCAAGCCCGCCTCCTCGAGCAAACGGAGGTGCTTGCTGATGCCGAAGCGGGTCATCTCCAGCCCGGATTCCAGCTCGGTCAGCGTCTGGCCGTCTTTGGCGAACAACGCGTCCAGGAGATGCCGCCGGGTGCGATCGGCCAGCGCCTTGAACACCACATCCTCGTCCACGCCCCCACTCTATACGAGACCAATCGGTCACATGAAGCTTGACATGT
Source organism: Nocardia sp. NPDC059154 (assembly GCF_042755705.1). Taxonomy (NCBI): domain Bacteria; kingdom Bacillati; phylum Actinomycetota; class Actinomycetes; order Mycobacteriales; family Nocardiaceae; genus Nocardia; species Nocardia sp. NPDC059154. The sequence continues at coordinate 13,820 of NZ_JBHZCS010000068.1, read as the reverse complement.
GACCATTTGGTCACCTATCTTCGGTAACATGAAGCGCTACATAGTCCTCTACCTCGCACCCCTCTCGGTCGCCGAACGATTCGCCCAGGCCACACCCGCGGAAGCCGCGAAAGGCATGCAGCTGTGGGCGGATTGGAGCGGCCGGATCGGCACCGGCCTCGTCGACGCGGGCAAACCCCTCGGCAATGCGCGCCGCATCACGCCGACCGGTACCACCGAGACCGACAGCGGAGTGATCGGAATGTCCATCCTCCAGGCCACCTGCATGGACGAGGCGCTGGAAATGGTCGGCGATCACCACCACCTGCACTGGGCCGAGCAGTGCGAAATCGTCGTCCTCGAAGAACAACCCATTCCCGAGCTGCAGCAATGAAGTCTGCAGCAATGAAGTCTGCAGCAATGAAACCAGTGAGTTGACCGAAGTCGATCAAGCTCGGCGGCCGTGACGACCGTCCGGTCCAACACTGCGGGGCGCGCCGATCAACCGCCTGATGAACCTCGCCTACGCCGAGGGAGTCGGCGAGGTAATCGTGCCGAGTCTCGCCCATTTCGAGTGCGGGGACCTTCCAGCGCCGGTCAAGATCGCCGACGTGATCTGCGCCGATACCGGCAACCGGTACACGGTCCCCATGGACGCGATGGGCGAGGCCGGCGATCCGATGTCGATTGTGATCGGCGAGCGGTTCACGGCTGGAGGATCATTCGGCCGGGGAGGCCGCCGGCGGCCTTGGCGCTGAAGGCTTTCACCGCTTCTTCGAGAGGGTAGACGGCGCCGACCTGGGGGCGGAGGCGGCCCTCGTCGATGAGGCGGGCGAGTTCGGTCAGTTGGGCGCGGTTGGATTCCTGGACGAAGACGACCTTGCGGATGTCGTCGCGGTCGGTGGGGAATTCGGCTGCTGCCTTGATGGTGATGAGGGTTCCGTTGGGGCGGAGCAGGATCGATGAACCGGTGAGGACGTCACCGCCGATCGTGTCGACCACCAGGTCGGCCTGGCCGGCGGCGTCGGCCAGTTGCTCGGTGTCCAGGGCTAGGTAGCGGTCGGCGCCGAGTTCGAGTGCCAGGGAACGGGAGTGCTCGCGGCCGGTACCGATAACGTGCGCGCCGGCCCAGTGCGCGAGCTGGACGGCCATCGAGCCGACTGCGCCGCCCGCGCCGTGGATGACGACGGTCTGGCCCTTTTCGAGGTGCCCGTGGTCGAACAGGGATTGCCAGGCGGTGAGCCCGGCACGCGGGACCGCCGCCGCCTGGATGTGATCGAGGGTGCGGGGTTTGCGTGCGATATTGCGGGCCTCGACGGCAACGTACTCGGCGGCCGCGCCGTTGCGCAGCTGGTCGGTGAGGCCGAAAACCTCGTCGCCGACGGCGAATCCGGCGGTGCCGTAGCCGAGCGCGGCGATCACACCCGAGACCTCGTTGCCGGGAATGACCGAGTCCCGGGGGTGGCCGGTGCGGCAGTTCCAGATGGGCCAGTCCAGTTCGTTGTGCGTGATACCGCACGCCTCGACCTTGATCAGGACATCGCAGAGACCGGGTTTCGCGTCGGGGACGTCCTCGTAGACCAATCCGTCGATGCCGGGCTCGCGGGTGCGAATAGCCTTCATCCTCAGCTCTTTTCGTTGTACGAACGAATCGACGATAGGACGGGCGGATGCGCGGTGTCGGCTAATTTCCTGGGAATTCGATGGCCGGATCCTGATCCGATCCGAGCAGGAAGTGACCCAGGAACACGACGTCCTCGTCGAGTGCGTCGAACTGGGCGATGCGCACCGCCTCCGGTTCGAAGAACACATCGCCCGGCCGCAGCACGACCAGCGGTTCGCCCTCGATCCGGTAGGCCACCGAGCCGGACACGATGCTGCCCACGACGGGACCATTGTGCGTGTGCAGGCCGGCCGCCGTGCCCGCGGGCATGGAGATGCGGCGGGTCTGGATGCGGTCGGTGCGCTTGGCGGGCGTCACCGTGACGTCCTGGACGATGGCGCGGGTGACGGCCGAGAAGGATTGGGGCGGCGTGGTTTCCGGCATGCGCCGAGCCTAGCCCGGGACGTCGCCGATGGCTAACCTGCTGGACCGGTTAGTCCTGGGTGGCTTCGAACAACCCCGGAATCGTGAGCGCGTATTCGACATCCGCGCGCGTGCCGAGCATGGTGAGCACCCCGCGGATCATGGTCAGCCGGGCGGCGTCGATGGTGGCCTGATCGGGTTCGCCGTGCGGTGCGTCCGCGGAAATGCGGTAGACGACGAATTCGCAGGTCTGCAGCGCGGTGTCGAGGTCGAGATCGGTGGGGGCCGGTCGCCCCAGGCCGGTGATCTTGGTGCGCACCAGGTCCCGAATGTCGTCGATGGCCTGCTCGCGATAGGCCGACACCGGCGAGCCCGGATCGTGCAGTTCGGCGAACAGCGGCGCCAGCATCCGGCCGTGGCCGCCCGCCCAGTGCAGATACGCCTCGATCATATTGATGCCGAGATCGACCGGCTGCTCGCTGCGTTCCAGCGCGGACCGGATGCCGCCGACCAGGTCCTCGTTGGAGACCGTGAGCACCGCGTGCAGCGGCTCGACGGCATTGGCGAAATAGCGGTAGAAGGTGGGCCGCGCCAGCCCGGCCTTCTCGATGATCCGCGCCACGCTCAGCCCGCGCGAACCCTGCTCGGCGAACACCTCGGCGGTGGCCAGCACGATGCGGGCGCGCACCTGGTCGGCCTGCTTCTCCGTCTGCGGCGGCCGGCCGCGGCGAGCCGGGGTGCCCTTGCCCGCCGGAGGGCTTGACATGGTGTGCGTCACGTCCATTAATCTAACACCAGTGTTCATGTAACACCGATGTTCAGTTAATAATGGGTTTCACCCGCACCCGACTCCTCGAGAGGGCGACCAATGACGACTGCCCCGCAGCTCGCCGCCGCCGATGCGCTGCCTTTTGACCGGGTCCAGCGCCTGCTCGGCCACGCCGTCGCGGGCGGTGCGCCCTCGGTGGAGGTGTTCGCGCCTGCCACCGGCGCCAAGATCACCGACCTGCCGCAGTCCTCGGTCACCGATATCGAGGCGGCCTTCGCCACCGCGCGCGCCGCGCAGCAGGAATGGGCGACCGTGCCGGTCGGGGAGCGGGCCGCACTGCTGGGCCGCATCCACGACCTGGTGCTGGCCGAGCAGGACACCATCCTCGACATCATCCAGCTCGAGACCGGCAAGTCCCGGGTGCACGCCTTCGACGAGGTCTCCGACGTCGCGGTGAACACCCGCTACTACGCGGCCGAGGGCAAATCGATTCTGGCGCATCGCAAGCCGCGCGGCGTCATGCCGGTCCTCACCCAGGTGGAGGTGCGCAACCGGCCCAAGGGCGTGGTCGCGGTCATCTCGCCGTGGAACTACCCGCTCGCGCTGGGCGCCTCCGACGCGCTGCCCGCGCTGCTGGCCGGCAATGCCGTCATCGGGCGGCCGGACAACCAGACCGCGCTGACCCTGCTCTGGGCCATCGACGTCGCCGAGCGCGCCGGTCTGCCCAAGGGCCTGTGGCAGGCGGTGCTCGGGCGGGGCGCGGTGGTCGGCACCGAGGTCATCGCGCGCGCCGACTACGTCGACTACACCGGATCCAGCGCCACCGGGCGCACCATCGCCCAGCAGGCGGGGGAGCGGCTCATCGGATACTCGCTCGAGCTCGGCGGCAAGAACCCGCTGCTGGTGCTCGCGGACGCCGACGTGTCGGCCGCCGCCAAGATCGCGGTGCGGGCCTGCTTCGCCTCCGCCGGGCAGCTGTGCGAATCGATCGAGCGAATCTATGTGCACGACACGGTGTACGACCAGTTTGTCACCGAATTCGTCGCCCACACAAAGAAACTGGGCCTCGGTAAGACTCTCGACTACAGCTACGAGATCGGGTCGCTGACCTTCCCGCGCCAGATCGACACCGTCAGTAAGCACGTCGACGACGCAGTCGCCAAGGGTGCGACGGTCCTCGCCGGCGGCAAGGCGCGGCCGGACCTCGGCCCCTACTTCTATGAGCCCACCATTCTCGCGGGCGTGCGCGAGGGCATGACCGTCTACCGCGAGGAAACCTTCGGACCGGTCGTGTCGGTCTACCGCGTGTCCAGCGACGACGAGGCCGTCGCCCAGGCCAACGACACCGCCTACGGCCTCAATGCCAGTGTGTGGAGCCGCGATACCGCCCACGGCCGCGAGGTCGCCGCGCGGGTGCGCGCCGGATCGGTGAACGTGAACGAGGGCTTCATCGCCGCGTGGGGCTCGGTGGCCGCGCCCTCGGGCGGGCTCGGTATCTCCGGCACCGGCCGCCGGCACGGGCCCGAGGGCCTGCTGAAGTACATCGACACCCAGACCATCGCGGTGCAGCGGGTGCTGCCCATCGCACCGCTGCCGGGCATGTCGGAACAGCTGTGGGCCAAGACGATGACGCTCTACCTGGGCGTCATGAAGACGCTGCGGCAGAAGTGATTCCGCAGCTCATTTCGACAGGGGTACAGAGGGGTATGAAGACCGTAGCGGGCAAGAAGGTCCTGGTCACCGGGGCGGCCATGGGCCTGGGCAAGTCGTTCGCGCAGCGCGCGGTGGCCGAGCAGGCCGCCGACGTGGTGCTGTGGGATATCAACGAGAAGGCGCTCGAGGAGACCGCGGCCGAGCTGGCGGCGCTGGGCGGCAGCAAGATTCACCACTATGCGGTGGACGTGTCCGACCGCGACGCCATCGCCGAGGCGGGCGCGGCCGTATGCGCCGAGGTCGGCGGAATCGACGTGCTGGTCAACAATGCGGGCATCGTGCGCGGCAACGGCTACTTCTGGGAGACCGGCAACCGTGCCGACATCGACAAGACCATGGCGATCAATTCGCTTGCGCCCATGTACATCACACTCGAATTCCTGCCCGCCATGGTGGCGAACAAGGGCGTCGAGGGCCGCGTCCTGAACATCGCCTCCTCCGCCGGGCTGGTGGCCAACCCCCGCATGAGCGTCTACGCGGCCTCCAAGTGGGCGGCACTGGGCTGGTCGGATTCGGTGCGCCTGGAGCTCGAGCAGTCCGGCAACGAGCACGTGAAGTTCACCACGGTCTGCCCGACCTACATCAACACCGGAATGTTCGACGGCGCCAAGGGCTTCTGGTTCACCCCCATCCTGGACCAGGAGGAAGTCGTCGACACCTCCTGGACCGAAATGAAGAAGGGCTCCGCCCTGGTAGTCCTACCCTGGACCTCCCGCCTCAACCGCGCCATCTCCGGCCTCCTCCCGCTCAAGGTCCGCGACTTCTACCTGAACACGGTGGGCGTCTACCACTCCATGGACGAATTCACCGGCCGCAAATAGCGATTCGAGCCGGACCGGCTCAAGTAGGCGAATGATCCAACCGGGGCCGGTGCCGCAGAATCCGCGGCACCGGCCCCGTGCCGTTGCCTGGCCAGGAAGGCCGAAAGCGGGGCGAGCCGACCCACTGTGTTGTCGGCGCGGTCCGATGTCCCACACCACTTCGGCAGCCGCGCTGGCCGCCCTGGCCAACGCGCCATATTGTCGAATTCCGTGCGCTCGACTAGAGCCGGATGATCTTCTGGGGGCCATGAAACGTGTTCTAATCGATGCGTTTTGACGAGTCGGAAACAGAGGGGGCCGATCGCGGTGGTTTCGTTCTTCGTGGCGCGAGACGGGCAGTACCAAGCGCATGGTTTCGGGGTCAGCCAGTGGTCTTCGAAGCAGGTGAACGGGCCGGCGGTGTGTGGACTGTTGGCGCGTCAGCTTGAAACGCATTGCCCCGTGGTGGGCTTCATACCCGCGCGGCTGACAGTCGATATGTTGCGGCCGGTACTCAACGAACCGATCGCGGTGCACAGCGCCGTCATCCGCGAGGGCACGCGGGTGATCGTCGCCGATGCCTCCATCGTGCAGCAGGGCGAACTCCGTGCGCGGGCGAGTGCGGTCTTCCTCGCTTCAGCTTCTGCGGCACCGGGTGAGATGTGGCAGCCGCAGGCGTCATTGCCCGCACCGCAGGCTCAGCTGACATCGCCGCACGGCGAGCCGCCGTTGCTCAAGTGTGGCGAATCCGAGTGGACCGACAACTTGACCGCAGGCCGGAACGCCGACCGTAAAGTGCTGTGGCAGAACCTCATTCCCTTGGTCGAGGGCGAACCGATCTCCCCGTTTCAGCGAGCAGCTGCTATGGGAGACGCCACGAACTTCGTCTGCCATTGGGGATCTGCGGGGATCGGCTACATCAACACCGACATGACCTTGACGCTCTCGCGGTTGCCCGAAGGTCCCGAACTCGGGCTTCAGGCTCAGGATCAGGTCACCGGCGACGGGATCGCAGTCGGCACCGCAACGCTCTACGATCGCGTCGGCCGGTTGGGCACCTGTGTGGTTACTGCCGTTGCAGATGCCCGTCAGCCAATGTCGGCCGCACGCCACGCGTCGGCCGCACGCTGATCAACCAACATCCCCATCCCGCACTGCATACCGCGCTGACCGGACTGGCCGGCGCGGCGCGGCCGACGATGAGACCGACTGCGGCACAGGAACATTTGCCGCTGTCGAGTGCAGGACGTTGTGGGTCGGCATTGAAGGTGGTGGGGCCATGTCGTGGTCACTGGTTGACGCGACGCACGTACAGCTGCTGGGTGGCTCGGGCAACTAGAACGCCTTGATCGGAAACGATTTCGGCGGTGTGAGCTGTGATCGACTTGCCGCCCTCGCTCGTGGCGTCACGGATCACCGCGACGTGATCAGACGGGAGCGACATGGTGGCGGTCACCATCTCACGGCCGGGCGCGATGAACTCAATGCTTGCAGCGCTCGTCCAAACACGATAGCCGCGCCCGAGCTGACCGCGGGCCATGATCCCGAAGAACGGATCTGTCATCGAGTACAAAGTGCCACCGAATGCGGACCGGTTGGGGTTCCAGTTCCATGGACGAACTCTGTGGGTAGCGCGCACAGAGGTCCAGTCATCCGCGATATGAGCAAGAATTTCCCCGACCATGCTGCTTCGAGCGGAACGAACCTACCGTCCCGCGCCCCTCCCGGTCTTATGCCGCATCGCGGCGATGCTCACCGAGATGCTAGAACACGTTTCACTGTCTGGTCGATCAAGACCTGAACGTTCTGCGGCGCAAGGAAATCCGCACGCCGCACTATCGCGCCGCGGCGGACCATGGCAGTGGTCGACTCCCAGTCTCAGCACACCACCGAGCCCATCGGCACCGAATCCGGTCCCTCGCCTGAAGCCGATGAGCACGTTAGAAGGCGCGGCGGTGCTGATTGTGGATTTCGTCGGATCCTCGTTGTTAGTGCAGCTGGCGCGCTTCTGTTCAGGACCTGGCGTTATATCTAAAGTGAGATATCGTTGTAGGTATGAGCGAGGAGGTGAGCCAGTCGCCGGGCGAGGAACCTCTCCCGGTGCTGCCCGGGTTCCGGGAGATGGCGCTGCGCAGGATGTCGGAGGATCGTGCGCGGCTGATTGCTGAACTGGTGGAGCGGCGGCGGGCGGCGGGGTTGTCGCAGACCGAAGTTGCTGCCCGTATGGGTACGTCGCAGTCGGCGGTGGCGCGGTTGGAGACGGAGAACGTCGATGTGCGGACCTCGACGCTGCAGCGGTACGCCGCTGCGGTCGACAGCCGCATCGCGTTGCAAGTGACGAGTACGACAGCTGAATCGAATCGGATCGGAGAACAACCTTGAGAATCGAGACGAGCACACCCACTTCTCAGTGGCAGCCCTGGCCGTCGGAGTTTCCGAACTACTACCCGGCGAAACGTGAACAACCGCAGCCTGTTCCGGTCCCGCCGCCCTCGACGCAGGTGTGGATCGATCCTCGCCCGGACGGACCGGCGGACGCGTTGCTCATGCAGCGGACGGTTATCGCGCGCGGGCATTTGGACGCCGCGGCTGCCACCGAGTTGTGCGCTCGGTTGCTGACGTTGGACGCTGAGAGCGCCCGACCGATCCGGCTCGAAATGTACGGGCTGGAAGCGGATCTGCTCGACGCCAGCACTGTCACCGATGTGCTGGACGTGCTTCGCGCGCCCGTGAGCGCCTACGTGAGCGGCACGCTCGGCGGTGCAGCGCTGGGAGTGCTCGCATCGTGCGAGCATCGCTACGCCTACAGAAGTGCCCAGTTCGTGTTGCGGGAGCCATCGGTACGTCTGGAGGGCGGGCTCAGTCGTGTCGAACCGCGACTCGAACACGCGCGAGCCATGTTCGGCACACTGCTCGCTCGACTGGCGGAACTCACCGGTCGCGACACAGACCAGATCCGTCGAGATCTGGAACAGCAACGGACACTCACCACCTCCGCCGCTGTCGAGTACGGGTTGATCGAGGGCCCCGCAACCCGCGAATAATCGCGCTGAACGCACAAGCCCCCGGCATCGGCGGACCCTCGGACAACGGTCGGTGCGTCACCATCAAAAGATCATCGGCATAGATCACTGGGCCTACAAAATGGCCTATGACACAGTGCTTTTCGCAGATCTGGGCACTCGATCCCCACTCCGCGACGGCCCGAGGATGACGGGAAGGCTTGACCCTGACGCTGCGTCGGGGTTGCACCCTTGCTTCATGACGAAGAACATCGCTTCCGCAGCTCGGCCTGCTCCGCCGATCGGGGAGTTTCAGGAGGTCGACGGCCGCCGCGTTTTCGTGCATCGGCTGGGCAGTGGCGGGCCGGCCGTCGTGTTCCTGCCGGGCGCGGGTGCGGTCGGTCTGGACTATTTCGCTGTGCAGCAAGGGGTTTCGCAGTTCTGCACCGCAGTGGTGTACGACCGTGGCGGCAGCGGGTACAGCGATCCGGTCCCGCTGCCGCGCACCGCCGCCGCGGTCGCGATGGAACTACACGAGTTGCTGCACGCGGACCTCGAAGCCCCGTACGTCCTGGTCGCGCACTCCCTCGGCGGCGCCTACGCGCATCGGTTCACGCAGTTGTACCCGCAGGAGGTGGCCGGGCTGGTCTGGTTGGATGGCTTCCACCGCGACTGGGAGGATTTCATGCCCGCTGCGGCGAGCCCGGCTGCCGGCCGGCAGCCGGCGCCCGGTCCCGAGCAGATCCGGCAGATGCGCCCAGCCCTGCACGAGATGTTCGCCGGACTGATGGCGGACTATCCGCGACACATGCGGCAGCCGCTGATCGAAGCCCATGTCAGCGACGAATGGCTCCGGGTCGGCATCGCCGAACGGGGCAGCTTGGTTGCACTCGCCGACGAACTGCGTGCCGGGCCGGACATTCCCGACGTACCGGTGGTCGCGCTCACCGCCGAGGGCACCGACCCCGGCCCGCAGGCGTCGATGCCGGAGCAGACGATATGTGCGATACAGGAGGGCAGGCGGAGGATGGCCACGGCCGTGGTGAGCACGGTGTCGTTCGGGGAACATCGCGTCGTCTCCGATGTCGGCCACCACCAGCTGTGCTTCACGCGCCCCGATGTCGTGGTCCAGGCGATCCGCGACGTCGTCGACCGGGTGGCTCGCGCCTGAACTCGGCTTGGCCATGTTTCCCGAAGACCGGAGGCATACGGTGCTCACGATCGGCCAGCTCGCGGCAACCGCCCGCGTTACCGTGCGCACCGTCCGCCACTACCACCAGGTCGGCCTGTTGCCCGAGCCTGAGCGCGATGCCTCCGGCTACCGCCGCTACAGCGCGCAGGCGGCGGTAGATCTCGTCCGGATCAGGACTCTTGCCGATGCCGGAGTTCCGCTGGCCCGCATCGATGCGCTGCTGCACGCACAACCAACCGAATTCGCAGCTGCCATCACCGATATCGACACCGCATTGCAGACCAAGATCGAGCAGCTCACCGAGCATCGCCGCCGCATCGCCGAATTGGCAAGCGGCGAAGAGCTTGTCCTGCACCCCGAGATGGTCGCCATACTGAACCGGCTTCGCAGTCTCGGAGTCAGTGAACGGACGGTCCGACTCGAACGCGACTGGTCGATCCTGATGCAGGCGTCGGACCCGCATGCGGTGCCGCAGTGGATACGGGACAAGAACGCCGGCTTCGACGACCCCGAGAAGATGCGCCTGTATCTCGGATGCGATCAATCAGTCGACTGGGATCCGCACGATCCACGCGTGGATCGGCTCATCAACGACCTGGAAGCATGGGAGATCGAACACGAAGGCAACAGCAGCCGACCAGCGAACCCGACGCCGGTCTTTTCCCTGATCCTCAGGGAGTCGCCGGCATGGCATCGAATCGTCGATACGCTCGCCCGCCGTGCCGAACGGCGCCGAATCGCCATGCCCGACAGCTGACCGAAGGCCCCTGGTTGTGCTGCGATATGCCGGTTGGGCCCATCCCGACCCGCCGACATATCGAACTTCAGCCTCACAAATCCCGAATTGCCTTTGCTCACCAGCGATTACGGCTAGAGAGTGGATCCTGACCATCGCTCAGCACCATCACTGAACGCACGACCGAACGCGCTATGCCGAATAGTGTGCGGCCCGAACCGGCCAGCGCGGGCCTGTCGAGGATCGATGGGCCCAGCGCCTCACAGGTGCCCGCACGCACATGCCGACAAGCGGATGTCAGCGGGCAAATTTTGCGACGGCCTGCGCGGTGACCGGGGTGAAGAGGTTGATCAGGTTGCCGTCGGGGTCGCGAAGCAGCAATGACCGATTGCCCCACGGCATCGTCGTGGGCTCGTTGACGAAATCGTCGACCGTGTCCCGCAATCGCTGGTAGTCGGCATCGACGTCGGGGACCAGGAACTCGATGATCGCGGTGTGGTTGTCGGCTGGGCGCGCGCTGCCGGCCGCGAACAATGCGACGGTGCGGGTGCTTCCGATCGCGAGTGTGCCGGCCGGTGTGACGATTTCGGCGAAATCCGGTGTAGCCCAGGTGGCTTCGACACCGGTCAGGTGCTGATAGAAGCCGACCAGCCGTTGGATGTCGCCGGTGATCAAACGGATTGAGACGAGGTTCATTGCGGACTCCTGTTGTTGGTTGGGGCGGAGGTTGCGCCGCCCGCAGGCCACGGTAGAGCCGATACCGGACAGTTTCCGCCCGGTATAGATGAGAGAATTTCCTGATGACGCGCCCCACCGCCCGAGTGCTGGCCCTCCTCGAGCTGTTGCAGACCGGCGGCACCCACACCGTCGGCGAACTCGCCGGACGGCTCGGCGTCGATGAACGCACCGTCAGGCGATACGTCACCCATCTCACCGACCTGGAGATCCCCGTTCGATCGGTGCGGGGCCGCTACGGCGGATACCGCCTCGCCCCGGGGTACCGAATGCCGCCGCTGATGCTGACCGATGACGAAGCGGTGGCCGTGTTGCTCGGACTCCTCACCAGCCGCGGCGTCGGTCAATCGACAACAGCCGCCCACGCGGCCGACAGCGTTACGGCCAAACTCCGTCGCGTCCTGCCCCCACCTCTGACGGCCCGGCTGGACGCACTGATCCACACCGCCGAATTCACCGCCGACGCCCGCTCCGAGGCTGCTGTCGAGACCGCGGTCCTCCTCCGGCTCGCCGAGGCCACCCGCGAGCGCCGACCGGTCGCGATCGGTTACACCGACCGGAACGGGCGCCGCAGTGAGCGGACTGTACACCCATACGGGCTCGTCGCCCACTCCGGCCGGTGGTACCTGACGGGGATGGACAGCAACAGTGACGAACTACGTCAGTTCCGGCTCGACCGCATCACGACGGTGACAACGCTGCCCGGAACATTCACTCCGCCAGCGGGATTCGAGCCGACCGAGCATCTGATGTCCGCACTTGCCACCGCGCCCTATCGGTACGAGGTATCGATCCGAGTTCAGGGCACCCTCACCGAGGTCCGCCCACTGCTCCCCGCGGCGATCGCGACCATGCACGAGATCGACTCACTTCCTGACACCCACCCGTGGGTCCGGGTCCGAATCCGAGCCGAACAACTCGACTGGATTCCCCCCGTCCTGGCCGGCCTGAACCGCCCGTTCGTCATCGAACACCCCGACGCACTGAACGACGCCGTGCGCGCCCTGGCCCGCCGGCTCACGGCAGCCGCCGACGGTCGAACCGAAGCCCACCGGTAGACCCGTGCCGCCATACAGCGCGAACGTACGGGAATACCGCCACCCGCGCTGTTCGACCGGCCGGTGCGCGGCGTCGGAAGCCCAACGGCCCGCGCCGTACGGCAGCCGGCAGTGCACTACTTTGCCGAGTTTCGGACGACCGGTGCAATCCCGCACAAGCCGCTGTAGAACAGCATTTTCGCGCCAATTCCTCAGCTGTAGTGCACGTTTAGAACGGTTGGGTTGGCCGTTCATGCGCACATGGCAGCGTGCCCTTCTACCGCTGGTCGTGTGGTTGGAACCGGCTGCGGGGCCTGCCGTGCGAGCGCACCACATGCCGAAATCCAGTGCGCCTTGGTCCGTCTGGATGTTCGGTCTGTCATGGGTTATCGCCGATGCTTGCCGCGAACACCGCATCACCCTCGCCCGCACCGGAGTTCGACTGTTCCACCACTGAATCGCGGCGACTGCCGAGGCCCATCGATCGCAATCATCCGCTCGTGCCGCACACCGCGCTGGCCGAACCGGCCAGCGCGAGCGCTCCGAAGATCAACGGGCTGAGATCATCTCACCCGACTGGGCCCGCCAGCAGTGCACGGAAATGCCGAATATCGAGCGCTCGTCACTGGCCTCTGATGTCGTATGGCCCAGTTCGGGTTCGATCGGTGCGGGGGTTTCGCGTCGGGGAAAATAGCATCAGGGCGGCCAGCAACAGCACCCGGGCGCTAGCGACGGCCATTGGCGAGTTCCGCTCTGTTGGCGGTGTGGCGTAGCCGCGCCCGATTTCAGCGTTGGACGTGGCGTGGCGATTATGTGGACGCATTTACTGCGCGGTCCAGTCCGCGCACGGGCATCAAATGTGACGAAGTCCAACCGCGAAACGTGATGCAGGTCATTGCCCGAGACGGCGTGATTGGGCATCGTCGTCAATTCGTTTTTGGAAAGAACCTGGTTGGAGATGCCCAAATGGCCGACCACAATTTTGCTTACGACCTCACCCTCGACGAGGTGCGACGGCGCAGCGCTGTCCTCGCCGCGCTCGGTGACGACTGGGATCCGGTCGCGGTACTCGCCGAGGAAGAACTGGCGTACGACATGCTGTACTCGAATCTCGACGATGAGCAGCAGCGGATCTACGACGAACTCGTCCGGGCCGGGATCCTGCCGGATCGGGCGATGCGCCCTATTGCCGACTGATCTCGCCGCCGAGCACGAACGATGACCGTGTTCGGCTGGTCGCCTCCAGTGAGTGGTGACCTGGCCGCTCCAGCTCTCGGCTGAGTTCATGAGCAGTGGATGCGCGAGCTCGACAGCTCACTGCGGTCGACCGGGTCGGTCTCAGGGCCGTTGCCGGTAGCGAAGACCCGCACCTGCGCCGAGAGTTTCGCGGCCACGTCCAAGGCGGATTCACCATCGTGGACCAGGCGATGCGCGAGGTGGCGGCCGATGCCGTTGCATCCCTCTACCGCCCACACACGTTCGGTGAATTGCTGTGCGGCAGTTAGCATTTTGGTATAGCCAACGGTGTGGGTGGCATATCTACCAACGGCCAGGACGTGGCCTGCCGAGTCGACGATCTCGATGGTGGCTGAACGTTTGTGTGGATCCATCCCGATGATGACGGTCACCGATGTCCCTTTCCGTGCGTTCGGCACCAATCCCGAGCAAGTACGCTCATGCCTGAGTTTCGGACGACCGGTGCAATCCCGGACAATCCGCTGTAGAACAGCAGTTTCCGGGCTGTTGCGAAATGGTGTGGTGTCGATCCCGGCCGCGTAGCGGGCGGGATCGACTGGTTTTCGGTGTGTCGGCTGTGGGGTTGGGGGTTGGA